>JAUHYE010000129.1 GCA_030426395.1 Phycisphaerae bacterium | reverse complement strand
GGGGTGCCGACGGCTCGCAGAGCGGCGAACTCGATCACGCGCGCGGGTTGCTCTCGCCATATCTGGACGCCAAGCCGGGCGAGGTTGGCCCCTACGCCTGCCCCGCGCAGCGCCCCGGTACATATGTGAACCAGGGCGCGACCAGGACGCCCACCAGCACCTACGGCTACAACGGCTACTACCTCAGCCCCGCCTACACGCCCGGGTGGTCGTACGACATCGGCCGTCGCCCGCACCAGCGGCTGAGTTCGATCGCCGACCCGTCGAGCTTGATGGTGTTTGCTGACACGCTGATCAGCCAGGGCCCGGGCGCGCCGCCCAAGAGCAACGCATTGCTCGACCCGCCGATGCTGTACGCGGGCCGAGGCCGATGGCGGGAGAACGGCTACCCGACTACGTGCTTCCGCCATGGCGGGCGCGGGGTTGGGGCATCTTGCATGGCCGCGCACGCCGATGGCAGCGGGCAGGCCCATCGGGCCGAGTCGGGGTGGTTGACGCAGCCGGAGTTGGGCATCGGGTCGGTGGGGGTCCGCAATGATCCTCGCTATATACCCGACTGGAAGGCATGGCGGTGAGGATCGGTTCATGATTGGCCGATAGTGTCACCAAACCATGGCAGATAACCGCACCCGACAAGCCACGATCGCAGACCTCGACGCGGTCACCCGCGTGCGCGTCGAGCGGTGTGTGTGCTTTGACCAGCCGTTTGAGAAACTGCTACGGATGGCCCGCGAAGAGGGGCTGACGCAGGAGCAACTGAGCGAACGCACCGGCTGCTGCACGGGCTGCGGTATGTGCAAGCCCTACGTGCGAGTGGTGCTGAGCACGGGCCGTACGAGTATCCCGTTGATGAACGGTAGGGCGCTGAAGGCGATCGCCGAAGAGGCCGAAGCGGCCAACGCGGTCAAGGGTAGCTGAGGCTCAAGGGCAGCCGGCGTCGAATTCGGTCTGAAAGGTAAGGAAGTCGAACAAGGTCAGCACGCCATCGCCGTCAAAGTCGGCGGTGACGAGGTCTCCCGCGTCAAACGCGGTCTGGAACGCCAAGAAGTCGAAGATTGTGAGGGCGCCGTCTCCGTCGAGGTCGGCACGGCATTCGCACGGGCCGATGGGGTCGACGAACACCGAGGCCAGCAGAGGATCATCCGCGCCGTCGTGAATGCGATCAGAGATCGCGATGGGATCGGCCGTGCCCCAGTCGATGCAGGGAGCCAGGATATCGGCGGAAGCCGTAGAGGCGGCAACGAAGATCGCGTCGCCCGTATCGGCCAGGTTGTTGGCGATGCGCGTGCCGGTGCCACCCTCACGCGAAATGGTCAGCCCCGGGCCGTTCTCGGCGACGAAGACGCCCCCGCCGCGCGCCGCGGTGTTGCGTTCGAGGCGGACGGAGACGAGCTCGACCAGGTCGCCACTGACGTAGATGGCCCCGCCCTCCTGCGTCGCGGTGTTGCCCGTAAAGGTGTCGGGCCGGTGCGGCTGGCCCACGAGCGACCGACGGGCGCGGTTGAGGTAGATGGCTCCACCCTTTTCTGCCGAGTTGCTGAGGAACGTGTTGCCGGCGCTCGCGAGGCTGCCAGAGTAGATCGCACCGCCGAACTGGGCGCCATTGCGCTCGAACAGGCAGTCGTAGGCGTCGACGGCGCCGCCGCTGATCGCTCCACCATTCGTCCCGCCGGCGTTTCCGATGAACTCGCAGCGTCGAACAATGCCAAGTCCCGCCGAGAGCGCGGGCCCCAAGTTGTCGGTGAACCTCGAATCCTCGAGAGTGGCCAAGTTCACAAACACGCCGCCGCCATCGGCAAAACTACAATTGCGGATCGTTGCTTCGTGGCCAGTGTTTTGCACATACACATGTGTGCCGTTGCGATCGAACGTGCATCGGTTCAGTTCGAGACGTGTGCGACGCCAGCCGCCGACCGCGGTCAAGGCGCATCCTTCGAATGTCATATCGTCGAGTCGGAGTGAGTTTTCGCCGGCATACAGGGCGGTGTCGGCAGTTTGATCTCGAACTCTTCCTCCGAGAATCGTCAGATCCCACTCGCCCTCGGGGGCTTGCGTGGCCGACTCGAAGTGCAGGACGCGACTGAAGCGATCGAGTCGAGCGATGTTGCTGGAGTAGAACTCGCCAATCACATGCCGCGAGCCTCCACGGATGATCAGTCCTTGATCAACAGCAGCATGGACGCCGACGACGCCCCAACGGACCGAGGCTTCGGGCGAGCCCGAAAGATCCACCAAGATTCCCCCTCCGTTGTATGTATCGTTGGTGGAGGTATCGTCCAGATACGGAATGGCCGACGCGATGCGCAGCGCGAACGGCTCGCCGTCGATTGGGGCCGGCTGGGTGTACCGAATGCGTACGTTTTGCAAGATGGAGCCATCGATGTAGGCTCCGCTTGATGGGTCGATACGGCCCGGTTCGGCGTTTGGGCCGAACGTGAGACCATTGCCGCGCTCGAACTGGGTGCTCCGAGCGATCAATGTCCCGATCCCGGTGGTCCCCCCCGGACCGATGAGCATGCCCGAGCCAGCGTCGAACTCGACCTCGACGCCTGGGCTAATCGTCAGCGTCGCGTCGCCGGTGACGACGATGGTCTCGGTGACGATGTATGGGCTGCCGGCGGCGGTCCACGTCGTGTCGGTATCGATGGTGCCGCCCACGGTCGTCTGGCCCATAGCCACACCCGCACACACGCCCAGCGCGACCACCGCGGTGCGTCGGCGGCGCGGAACAAGCAGCAAGCCGGCCAGCGCAAGAGCACCCGCCGGTGCGGGGATGATGCGGATGGTGGCTTCGCCGTCAGCGAAGTCGTCGAGCCGGGACTCGGAGGTACTCGAGTCCATCGAGAAGTACACGTCGAACCTGCTCGTACGCGACTCCAGCAGCACGTCGAAGGGATCTGACACAATAGCGGGCGCGGTGTACGTTGCTTCCCAGAAGGGCATTGGGTTGGTCGGGTCGGCGAAGATGCTGTGGAACTGGAGCTGCCCCGCGAGAATCCCACGAACACCGGTTTCGCCGATGACGCCCGCGGACGTGCCAGGCCCGCTCATGGGAGCCAAGAGCCCCAGGTCGCTGAGTCCCGCCTCGCCTGCCGACGAGTGCAACCACGTGCCGATGCCGGCGACAGCGTAATCACGACCGCCGAAGTACCCCTCCATCCGGATCGTCGTCGACTCCCCAGGTAGCAACTCGGCATCGTCCACAACGATGTTGATGCCGTTGGTGGCGACCTGGGCGGTGGCGGTGGTGGCCGTAAACGCGGCAAGCAAAGCCGCAGCGCGGGTGGCGCGTGTGCTGCTGTTCATCGTGTCATTCCCCTGGACCTTAAGCGGATCGGCGAGTGCTGGTCCTGTAACCAACATACAGGCAGATTCGGGGATCTGCCATCCGTCCCGGGGAATTGCGCTTCGGATCGCACTCGCGTTTGGGTTCGGGGTGGGTCAGGCTACATGTGGCCCGGCGCGCTGATGGTCAGCGCGACGCTGCCGTACTCGGCCTCGATCACGTCCGGTTTGGTCACACGGATCGCCCGGCTCTTGGGATCGATGCCCTGCTCGCGCATCATTTGCTTGAGGCCCGCCGGTGGGGCGAAGTACACGTCTTCCTCGAACACGTCGCAGCTTTGGATCTCGCCGCCGTAGCGTTCGAGGAGTGTTCGGCAGACCTCGGAGACCAGGTCCTCGGGCGCGCTCGCGCCGGCGGTGATGAGGACGGTGTCGTCCGGTGAGGCGAACCACGCGTGGTCGATGTGGCTCGCGTCGTCGATGAGCTTGCCGGGCGTGCCGGCGGTGGCGCTAATCTCGGTGAGGCGTTTGCTGTTGCTGCTGTTGGTCGAGCCGACGACAAGTGTGAGATCGCACATCGGCGCGAGCGTGCGCACGGCCTGCTGGCGGTTGGTGGTCGCGTAGCAGATGTCCTCGCTGGGCGGGGCCTTGATGTCGGGGAAGGCTCGCTTGAGTGCGTCGATAATGACGGCGGCGTCGTCGGTGCTCAGCGTGGTTTGGGTGAGGTAGACCAGCTTGGTCGGGTCGTCGATGCGGAGGTGGGGGATGTCGTCGGGTGTTTCGACGACTTGGGTCGCCTCGGGGGCCTCGCCGCTGGTGCCGATGACCTCTTGGTGGTTCTTGTGGCCCACGAGCAATATCTGGTATCCGAGCCGGGCGTAGCGGATGGCCTCGTTGTGGACCTTGGTGACCAGGGGGCAGGTCGCGTCGATGACCTTGAGACCCCGACCGAGGGCCCCCTGGCGGACTTGCGGCGGGATGCCGTGGGCGCTGAAGACGACGATCGCGCCGTCGGGCACGAGGCTCACGTCCTCTACGAAGCGGACGCCCCGGTCCTTGAAGCGTCCCACGACGTGGGTGTTGTGGACGATGTCGTGGTAGACGTAGACGGGCTGGCCCGGGCAGAGGTCGAGCACCTGGTCGACCACGTCGATGGCCATGCTGACGCCCGCGCAGAAGCCTCGGGGGTTCGGGAGGATGAGCTTCACGGGAGATAGTAGGGTTCGGGCGATTCGGGGGTTCGCCGGCGGATGCCGGCATGGCCGCTATAAACGACAGGCCATCGGTTAGTAAGGCGCTAAGACCGCTCCAGGGGACCCAATACCCCCTGAAATGGGCCGAACCCGGTGAAGTCGGGAGCTAGACTAGGGCACGTCACGGTATTCTGAAATGACGGCCAAACTTCGAGGGGGTAGCGGCATGTTTGGAAGGCAAAGCGGGCGATCGGGCTTGGCTCGTTGTGGGTTCACGCTGATCGAGCTCTTGGTTGTCATCGCCATCATCGCGCTGCTCATCGGCATCCTGCTGCCTGCACTCGGCCAGGCCCGCGGCGTGGCGCGGCAGGTGAAGGGCGCGAGCAACCTGCGTTCGATCGTGCAGAGCATCAATGTTTATGCCAACGAGTACAAGGAGCAGATCGTCGGCAGCCCCGACACGAGCGGCTACGACGCCAGCTTCAACGTGTACAACGGCATCGCCATGCAGACGTGGGACTGGATGGGCCCACTTGCGTTCATGAATGGTCGACAGGGCCCGGGCGAGAATGTCCGCATCGAGGGCCGCACACGCGAGAGCGAGACCTACCGCTCGCAGCGGTTCGACTGGTACCGCGAGAGTGTGGACGAGTACATCTGCCCGGCGAATCGGTTCCAGGCGTCGCCTTGGCCGCCCACTTCTGAGGGGCCCTTCTGGTCCACTGGTCGGATGATCGGGTACAACATGAGTACGCAGTTTACTTCGTCCACGCGAGATCGCGATGATGGGGGCACGGAACCACGACCCGGGCAGGATCGTGGCAATTACAAGCCCTACATCTTCAACGTTGGCACACAGTACATGAAGGCCGCTGTATTTGAGGGCCACCGGTACGCCTATCGAGACGTGCGTCCCGACTTTGACCACAATATTGGCTTACGGAGCGGTGGCGACGGCTGGTACGGCGGCGCCTTCGGCGGTGTCGGCCCCGTGTGGCGAGAGAGCAAGGAACTCGATCGCACGGTTGCTCCCGGTGAGAACGGAAGGCGGCTGCACATCGCCAACCCACGCGACTATCCCGATATGCGGCGCATGGCCTTCCGCCACGGCACGCAGACCGACCCCAGCCAGGTCGCCGCCACCCAGGTGCTCGGGCACCTGGCCTTCTTCGACGGGCATGTCAAGTTGATGACCGATGGTGAGGCCACCAACCCCGACTACTGGTTCCCAACCGGCACGAGGCTGGGCGACGCCGGCTTCTTCTGGCGGCACACGCTCGAGACGTGGCCCGAGAAATCCCTGAACATCTCGCGGTCGGACCCCTATGTTGTGCCCTGACCTGGCCGGTGAATGAACGATCCGAGACGCCAGCGGAGTTGTGATGAGCCAGCAGGAGAATCTCGGCAGCCTGATCGACGACTTCGATCGCCAGCGCCAGCCCAAGGGCAAGGACGGCGGTGGTGGCGGCTCGGCTCAGTTGCCGCCCAAGAACGTGATCCTCGCTGTGGTGATCCTCGGCTGCCTCATCGGGGCAGCCGTGATGGGGGCGCGGGCCTTGCGGACCGAGGCGGGCTCGCTCGAGCGATGGAGCCAAGAGCACACGCTCATCGACACCGAAACCGGTGAACTGTTCGTAGACTACCGGGTACCGGACGGTAGTACCTACCCCATGAAAAACCCGAACACGGGCACGACGACCCTGATGCCCGCCGAGGCTTGCTACTGGACGAGCGACGGCCGCGCCAAGATGGAGCCCACCTGGGTCTACGTGCCACAGGGCGAGCGTGTGACGTGCCCCGATTGTGGGCGGCCCGTGGTGGGGCGGAATCCCAGGCCGCCCGTCGAGGCGATGCTCGAGGCCCTCGACCGCGAGGAGGCTGGGGGCTGATTCGGCCGACAATCAAGAACTCCGGGGTCGAGGCTGCAACGATGCCCCTCCGACGGCGTATGAAGCCGCGTTGGGAGCACGCATGATCGACAAGGTTCTCCAGAAGCTCGAGCAGACCGAACCGCAGGCCATCGACCGGCTGTGCGACTGGCTCCGTATCGCCAGCATCAGCGCGGACCCGGCCTACAAGGGCCAGTGCCAGGAGGCGGCCCAATGGGCTGCCGACCGGCTGGACGAGGCGGGGCTGACCGCCCGCGTGCTGCCGACGGGGACCAAGGACGAGCCGGGGCACCCATGCGTGCTGGCCAAGACGCCCAACGCGGACAGTGGCACCGGGCCGCATGTGCTCTTTTATGGCCACTACGACGTGCAGCCGCCCGACCCGCTGGAATTGTGGGAGAGCGGCCCGTTCGAGCCCATCGTGAAGAAGGCCGACGCGAAGGTGAAGGCCGACCACATCGTGTCGCGCGGGGCGAGCGACGACAAGGGGCAGGTGGCGATGTTCCTCGAAGCGCTGCGTGCTTGGAAGGACGAGAGCGGCGAGGCGGCCGGTGGGCTGCGCGTCACCGTGCTGCTGGAAGGCGAGGAGGAGTCGGGCTCGGAGAACCTCGAGAAGTTCCTAAAGGACTACGAGAGTGAACTCAGGGGCTGCGACTTCTGCCTGATCAGCGACACGGGCATGATCTCGCGCACTCGGCCGGCCATCACCTACGGCGTGCGTGGCTTGGCGTACACACAGATCCGTCTACATGGTCCGGACAAGGACGTGCACAGCGGCTTCTGGGGCGGGCGGATGCCCAACCCGCTAAACGAACTCAGCAAGGTGCTTGCCCAGATGTGGGACGAGAACCGCCACGTCACGATCGACGGGTTCTACGACAGCGTCATCGAGGCCACCGACGAGGAGCGGGCCGCGTGGAAGGCGCTGAACATCGACATCCCCACGATGCTGGGCAACATCGGGCTTTCGCCCGAAGCCGACATCGGCGAGGCGGGCTTCACCAGCATCGAACGCGAGTGGGCCAGGCCGACGGCCGAGATCAACGGCATGTGGGGCGGGTACACCGGCGCGGGTGCCAAGACGGTGATCCCCGCGTACGCGACGGCGAAGGTGAGCTTCCGGCTGGTGGCCGATCAGGACCCCGCCGACATTGTCAAGAAGTTCTTCAAGTGGCTCGAGGGCCGCACACCCCCGGGCTGCCGGTGGGAGCTCGAAGACATGCACGGCGGGCACCCGTCGAGCGTCGACCCGACATCGAAGTGGCTCGCCAAGGCGCGCGAGGCAATGGAGAAGTCGACCGGCATGGAGGTGGCGCTCATCAAGACGGGCGGCTCGATCCCCGTCGCGGGGATGCTCAAGGACAGCCTGGGGCTCGACACCGTGTTCATGGGCTTCGGCCTGGACGACGATCGCGTGCACTCGCCCAACGAGAAGTTCGAACTGCCATGCTTCCGCATGGGGGCGCGGTCGCACGCGGTGTTGATCGACCTGCTCCGGAGCGGTGGGGCGTGAGTCAGGCGGCCTTGCGCTGGTTGTGGGCCGGCTCGTCCTCCTCGATGGGGACGGCCTCGATGGCCTCGTCGTCGTCGATCACCTCGACTTCGACGATCTCGTCGGGATCGGGCTCGATGACGCCGCGTGCTATTAGGATGCGACGCTGCTCGGCCCGGATTGCTTTAACCCGGGTTTCGAGGTTGATGACCCGCATGCCGTGTCGGATTGCGGCGGCCATGGTGAGCAGCATGGCGCCGATGCCCAGGGCGGCGATGGCGACGGTCACGAGCCAGGCTTCGGCGGGCAGGATCATGCTTCAGGCATCGGGTCTTTTTGGGCCCGCCTTGAGCGTGATTACCGTAGTGCTGTCGCTCCTGCTCGCCGGGCCGGCGATGGCCCAGGATGACAGCCCTGATGACCCCGGGGCGGCCCTGGGCGTGGGGCAGGGCGAGGTGGCGATCAATGCCGTCGAATTCGGGCTGGGCGACGTGGTCAGGCCCGGCTCGTGGGCGGGGCTGCGGTTGGCGATCACCGATCGCGGCGTGCGGCAGCGCGAATTGCTCGTTCGCATCGAAGTGAAGGACGCCGACGGCGACACCA
>JAUHYE010000010.1 GCA_030426395.1 Phycisphaerae bacterium | reverse complement strand
GGCTTGGGCCGGGGAAAAAGTTTGGCATGGCGAACTGTAGAGAGCTAGCTGTACAGGGCCATGACGTGGTCGAGCTTGTCCTGGGCTCGCAGGATGGCCCAGATGGCCTCTCGCACTGCCCCGTGGCCGCCGATGGCCCTGGTGGTGAGCACGCACAGGTCCTTGATGCCCTGGTCGGCGTCGCCCACGGCGATTGGGCAACCCACGGTGTGCATGGCGCGAAGGTCGGAGAGGTCGTCGCCCACGAAGGCGACCTGGTCGATCGTGAGCTTAAGTGATGTGGTCAATTGCAGGATGGTCTGTCGCTTGTCGGTGACGTTGTCGTAAAGGTGGGCGATGCCCAGGTCCTTGGCCCGCCGGCGGACGGCCCGTGCCGGGCGGGCGGTGATGATGGCCGTGGTGTAGCCCAGCCGGTGCCAGGCGGTGATGCCCTGCCCGTCGTGCACGCAGAAGCGGCGGGTCTCGACGTTGTCCTCGTTGATGTAGAGCCCGCCGTCGGTGAGGGTGCCATCAACGTCCAGGCACAGCAGCTTGACGCCGGCGGCCTTGTCGATGAAGGCCTGGGGTAGGTCGTCGCTGGGTTGTGCGGGCGTTGGTGGCATACTTGCTGGCATGGCGAGGGGTCGGTCCTTGGTTGGGCGGGGCGTATCCTTGGGGCCGCCGCCGGTTGGCAACGGTATGGTTGGGCCGATGTCGGGCCGGGTTTTTGCTCAGATTCGTGTTCTGGAGGGTCGAGATGTCCTGGGTGAAGCTCGCCGAGCGTGTGGACAGCCTTGAGGGTTCGGCGACGGTGGCGGTGGCCACGCGTGCCAAGGCCCTGAAGGCCCAGGGCAAGGACATCGTGAGCTTCGGCGCGGGCGAGCCCGACTTCGACACGCCCGAGGTCATCAAGCAGGCCGCCATCGACGCGCTGAAGGCGGGCAAGACCAAGTACGAGGTGGCCGCCGGACCCGAGGGCGCGCGCGAGTCGATCGCCAAGAAATTGCGCGCCGACAACGGTTTGGACGTGACGGCCAAGGGCGTGGTCATCGTGTCTGGCGCCAAGGCGGCGTTCTTCCAGGCGTGCTTCGCGCTGCTGGGGGATGTCGGGCCGGGGGGCGAGCCGTGGGAAGTCGTCATCCCCACGCCCGCGTGGGTGAGCTACGAGCCCATCACCAAGATGTGCGGCGGCAAGGTCGTCGAGGTTGACCTGAAGCCCGAGGACGGCTTCGTGCTGCAACCCGAGGCGCTGCGCACCGCAATCACGCCGCGCACGCGGATCGTGATCATCAATACGCCGAGCAACCCGTGTGGCGGTGTGTACTCGCGCGAGGCGCTGGCGGCGTTGGCCAAGGTGTTGGCGGATGCGGCCCAATCGACCGCGCCGAATCTCGTGGTTGTGACCGACGAAATTTATGAAAAGCTGGTGTTCGACGGGCTCGAGCATGTGTCCATCGGCTCGATGCCCGAAGTGGCCGATCGCACGCTGACGATCAACGCGCTGAGCAAGAGCTACGCCATGACGGGCTGGCGCGTGGGATATGCGGCGGCGAGCGGGGCGCTGGCCGAGGAACTGATCCCCGCGATGGGGCGCATCCAGGCGCAGACGATCACGAACATCACGTCGTTCCTGTATCCGGCGATCTCGACGGCGTTCGAGAAGTCGGCCGACGATATCGAACGATTCCGCAGCACGTTCGAGACGCGGCGCGACCTGGTGATGGAATTACTCGGAAGGGTTGATGGTGTGCAGACCGCCAAGCCGCAGGGGGCGATGTACGCGTTCCCACGTGTCGCGGGTCACTACGGCAAGACCAGCGCGGGCGGCGCGAAGGTGAGCGATTCCCTGAGTTTCTGCGAGGCGCTGCTCGAAGAGCACGGCGTGGCGATGGTGCCCGGCGGGGCCTTTGGCGGGCGCGGCGACGAGCATGTTCGCATCAGCTATGCGTGCTCGGAGGCCGACATCCGCAAGGGCATCGAGCGGCTGGGTGAGTTCGTCAAGGGCTTGCGTTAGCGGCGATTTCGACGGCAATCTGTGCGGCCAGGTCCGCATTCGCGCGCACGAGTGCGAGGTTGGCGCTCAGCGTCTTGCCATCCGAGATGCGATGCAACGTGTCGAGGAGCGCGGGTGTGGTGGCTCGGCCCTGCACGGCGGCGGTGGCGGCCTGGGCTTCGGTGAGCCAGTGGTGCCAGAGGTGCGGCTCGATCGCGTGCTCGGCGGGCACGGGCTGGACGACGAGCACGCCTCGACCGGTCGATGCCAGGTGGTGGCGCGCGAAGGCGGCGATGTCGGCTGGGTTGTCATACGACGCGTCGACCGACGATTCGCTGTCGGTGAGGTAGAAGGCCGGGAAGGTGTCGGTGTTGTAGCCGATGACGGGAACGCCGAGCGTCTCGAGCAGCTCGCGCGTGGAGGCAACGTCGAGGATTGCTTTCACGCCGCTGGAGACGACGGCGACGGGGTGCCGTGCGAGCGCGGCGAGGTCTGCGCTGATGTCCAGGCGCTGGTGCATGTTGTGGTGCACGCCGCCCAGGCCGCCGGTGGCCATGACTCGGATGCCGGCGCTGGCGGCCAGTTGCACCGTGGCGCTCACGGTAGTGGCGGCGGTGGCGCGTTGGTGGATGAGCGGGCCGAGATTGGCGGTGTTGGCCTTCTCGATGCGCGGGCGCGACAGGAACTCGGTGAGTTCGTCATGGGTCATGCCGACGATGGGCACGCCGTCGAGTACGCCGATGGTGGCCGGGCGGGCGCTGTGGGCTTCGATGATGGCGTCGAGTTTTACGGCCAGCGGCAGGCCCTGGCCCGCGGGCAGGCCGTGGGCGAGCAGGGTTGTCTCGAGCGCAACGGCCGCACGCCCGGCGACGCGTCGCACGGTTGGCGTGCGAGGCGTCGGGGCGTGCTGGTGGTTGGCCATAGCTCAGGCTATGCGCCGGGTGTGTTTCGGGCCGGTCTTAGGCGACCATGTCCTTGAGGGCCTTGAGGGGGCGGACCTTCACGACGTTGCGGGCGGGCTTGGCCTTGAAGGTGGTGGGCTCGCCGGTGAAGGGGTTGATGCCCTTGCGCGCCTTGGTGGCGGGCTTGCGCTGGACGGTGACCTTCATCATGCCGGGGACGTTGAAGGTGCCGACGCTGCCCTTCTTGAGGTCGGCGGCGATCATGGTGCCCATGGTCTCGAAGACCTGGGCGACCTCCTTCTTGGAGATGCCCACCTGATCGGCGATGACGGCCTGGATCTCGCTCTTGGTGCGGGCCTTGCCGCGGGCGCCGGTGATCTTGGCGGCGGGCTTGGCGGCCGCGGTGGTGCGAGCGGGGGCCTTGCGCGTGGTCTTGCGGGCCGGCGCCTTGCGGCTGCTGGCGGTGGTCTTCGCGCGGCGGACGGTCTTCTTGGTGGTCTTTTTGCGGGTCGAACGAGTCGTGGTTTTCTTGGCCATGTTGCACTCCGTGCGAGGGTTCCGGCGTTCGTGCCGGGCGATTTGCCCATACTCCAGGCAAGTATCTGTACGCTTCCGCTCGCCGACAGTTGTTCGGCTGTACGGGCTTTGAGCCTGAAAAAACAGTGGTTTTTGAGGAATTTTTGTTCCCGAGGGGCTCAAAACCCTTGAAAAACAGGGTCGGCGCGTGCCGCGTGCTGTCGGTTGCCGAGGTTCTCGAGCTCTTGCCACGATGCGTGCGCGCCCCAACTGGTGCGCGCGAGCCTCGCTGCCGATCGGCAAGAGTGCGCTTGATCGATGCTTCATACTAGGATATTGTTTGGTATTATGAACAACGCCACCAAGCCAAACTGGCTGTTCGTGGACATGGATTGCTTCTTCGCCTCGGCCGAGCAGCACCTCAGGCCCGAATTGCGGGGGCGGCCGGTGGGTGTGGTGCCGGTGGCGAGCGAATCGAGTTGCGTGATCGCGGCCAGCCACGACGCCAAGCGATTGGGCGTGAAGGTGGGCACGCGGGTGCCAGAGACGCGGGCGCTGTGCCCGGGCATCGAACTGGTGTTGGCCCGGCCGGCGACCTACGTGGAGGTGCACAACGCCGTGGCGGCGGAGATCGACCGCTTCCTGCCCGTCGAGAAGACCTATTCGATCGATGAGTGGGCCATCAGGCTGCGCGGGCCGGAGCGGGATTGGGACTGGGCGATTGGCCTGGCGCGGGACATGAAGGCGGGGATCCGCGCGTCGTTCAGCGAGGCGCTGGGGTGCTCGGTGGGCATCGCATCGACGCGGCTGCTGGCGAAGGTAGCCAGCGACCTGGACAAGCCCGATGGGCTGCTGGCGTTGCCGGCCGGGGACGTGCTGGAACGGTTGGGACACCTGGGCGTGCGCGAATTGACGGGCATCGCCGGGGGCATGGGCGCCAAGTTGGAGCGCAATGGTGTGCGCACGGTGGCGGACCTGTGGGCCCTGAACCGGCAGGACGCGGTGCGCATCTGGGGGTCGGTGGTTGGGGCGCGGTACTGGGACGGTCTGCACGGCGTCGACGAGCCCGAGGTGGCCACACGGCGGCACTCGATGAGCCACGCCAACGTGCTCGAGCCCAGGTATCGCAGCGACGAGGGATCGCGGCAGATGCTCGCGAGACTTGTGACGCGGCTGGGCAAGCGGCTGCGGCAGGAGGGGTACCTGGCCTCGGAACTCTCCATCCAGGTGCGGTACGTGGATGGCGGGCGGTTCTCGGCCTCGGCCACGCTGCCGCAGGTGCAGGACACGCCCGCGTTGCTCGAGTGCCTGTATAGCTTGTGGGAGCGCCGGACGGTGCGTGCCGGCCGGGCGCAGCAGGTGGCGGCGACGGTGGGCGGGCTGGTGCTGGCCAGCCAGACAGCGGGGATGCTGTTTAGCCAGGAGCCCAAGAACACGGGGCTGTCGCGCGTGATGGACTCTGCCGTGCGGCGGTGGGGGCCCGGGTCGCTGTACTTCGGGTCGATGCACGGGTGCAGCCACCAGATGGATGAGAAGATCGCGTTCGGGCGGGTGCCGCAGGGCTGAGATAGGCTGTGGCATGATTGATGGCGGCAACAAGACCGATGTGCTGGTGACGCGGGCGATGCCCGGGGCGTTCAACGTGGGTGGCGCGAGGGTGCGGGTGCTGGGGGAGGCGTTGCCCGACCGCGGGGCCGTGCTCGAGGCGATTGCCGGCGCTCGGGTGCTGGTGAGCATGTTTACTGATAAGGTGGATGCCGAGATGATCGCGGCTGCCAGTGGCTCGCTGCGGGGCGTGTGCCAGTATGCGGTGGGGACGGACAACATCGACTTCGAGGCCTGCCGTGAGGGCGGGGTGATCGTGACCAACACGCCCGACGCGGTGACCGAGGGCACGGCCGACCTGGCGTGGGCCCTGCTGCTGGCCGTGGCGCGGCGGGTGGTGGAGGGTGATGCTTATGCCCGGAGCGAGGCGTACCCCGCCAATGGGCCGCTGGGCATGGGCGACTTTCTGGGCGCCGACCTCACGGGCCGAACACTGCTGATCGTGGGGGCGGGGCGGATCGGGCGTGCGGTGGCGCTGCGGTCGATCGGCTGGGGCATGCGCGTGCTGTATGTGGCGCGGAGCCGGCATTGGGATTTCGAACTCGCGCCGCTGGCGGCCGAGCGGGTGGAGCTTGACGAGGGCCTGGCGCGGGCCGACGTGGTGAGCCTGCACACGCCGCTGATGACCGAGACGCGACACCTTATAGATAAGCGGCGGCTGGGATTGATGAAGCAAAATGCGATCTTGATTAACACCGCCCGCGGGCCGGTGGTGGACGAGGTGGCGCTGGTGGACGCGCTCGAGAGCGGCCAGATCTGGGGCGCGGGGCTGGACGTGTTCGAGCGCGAGCCGGTGGTGCACCCGGGGCTGATCGCGGCGAAGAACGCGGTGCTGACGCCGCACATCGGGAGTGGCGAGCGTCGGTATCGGGAGATGATGACGGCGATGGTCGCGGGGAACGTGCGGGCGATTTTGGAGGGGAAGCAAGCGCCCAACCGGGTGGGCTAGCGCTTGTTGGCGTAGTGGATGTCGAGGTAGCGGGCAACGTAGTCGACCAAGCTGGTGGCCTCGGGGATCTCGGGGTTGCTGGTATGGCCCATCGGCTCGAAGCGCATGCCCTTGAAGCGGGTGACGGCTTCTTCGACGGGCAGGCCGTATTGGAGGGCCAGGCTGAGGGCCCGGCAGTAGGCCTGGACCATGCCCTTGATGGTCGAGCCCTCCTTGGCCATCTTGATGAAGACCTCGCCCGGGCTGCCGTCGTCGTAGAGGCCGATGGTGAGGTAGCCCTCGTGCCCGCCGACGGAAAACTTGTGGGTGACGGCGTTTCGGGTGTTGGGCAGCATCCGGCGGTCGTGCTTGGTGGGCGTGTCGGTCATGGTCGATTGCATTGTTGGGGCCTCCGGTGCCGCGGTCGGTGCGAAGGATATCGGCTGTTGCCCCCTTGGCCTCTGGATGTTGCGGCGGGAAGAAGTGCCCCGATTGGTTGTTTCGGAGCCTGGGCGGGCCGATACTCACCGTGGCGGCTGTCGCTTATGATGCTGCTGGGCCTGCGGGAATGCCGGGGGCCCTATCGCGGATGATCCTTGGTAGAGACATGACGCAATTTGCGAACACAACACGAACAACTGTCGGCGGCCGGGCGGCTTCGCTCGCGGCGCTGGCGGCGTTGCTTGTTGTGCTTGCGTCGGCCGACGCGGCCGTGCGTGTGTCGCAGCAGGGTGTCCGAGATGCCATCGAGGGCCGGCCGCTGGCGCGCACGAGCGTGGTTGGGCTGGGCCGGATGGTCGAGGGCCTGCTGGCCTGCGCGACGGTGCCCGATGAGGGCCGGTGTGTGGCGCCGGTGGCCGTTGCCGAGTTTGTTGCCGAGCCCGGCCAGGTTGGCTGGGCGTTGCCGGCGGCCTTCGGGCTGCACGGGCTGATGGACCTGCCGCCGCCCGCCGTGGCGTGAGTGGCTTCTGGCTGGCGTGGGTGCTCTCGGGCGGCCCCGCTGGCGGCACCTCCGCCCGACTCTGTTCATAACTCAGGCAACACCCCATCGGGGGCGTCGCGGCGTGCGTTCCTTATGGCACGGCCGGTGGCGCGGCATCGTGAGGCATCATCATGGCAGGCAACCAGGGCATCCCCGTTCTCGGGCCCGTGCTGAACAAGATCATCGGCACCCGCAACGAGCGGTTCGTCAAGAAGTACACGAACAAGGTCGACCAGATCAACGCGATGAGCGACGAGATGGCGGCGCTGAGCGATTCGGAACTCAAGGGCCGGTTCCGCTCGTGCCGCAAGCGCATCGAGGGCGGCGAGAAGGCCGACAGCCTGCAGCCCGAGGTGTTCGCGATCGCGCGTGAGGCGATGGACCGGGCGGTGGGCATCCGCAACACGCTCAACCCCGAGCACGAGTTCGACCCCAGCGGGCTGCCCGAGAACATGCGTCAGCTCCACGCCGAGCTCAAGAAGCAGGCCGGCGAGCTTCCGCTCATGCTGCCGCGGACGTTCATGGGCGAGGCGCCGCAGGGTGCGGTGCCCGACGAGAAGGACGAGTTCCTCGGGTCGACCGAGCCCATCCCGGGTTGGATGCGGGTGGAAATTCCGACGGAGTTTTACGCGGCGGTTCGCGAGCTGATGCCCGAGAGCCGGCCGCCGTTCCGGACGCGGCCATTCGACGTGCAGTTGCTCGGCGCGATGGTGCTGAGCCAGGGCAAGATCGCCGAGATGAAGACGGGCGAGGGCAAGACGATCGTGGCGCCGCTGGCCACGTGCCTGGCGGCGGTCGAGGGTCTGAAGATCCACGTCGTGACGGTGAACGACTATTTGGTGCAGCGCGACCGCGACTGGACGTTCCCGTTCTTCCACGCGTTGGGCCTGACGGTGGGGGCCATCCACCCCCAGCACATGCAGCCCGAGGAGATCAAGCGGCACATGTACCGCTGCGACGTGGTCTATGGCACCACGAGCGAGTTCGGCTTCGACTACCTGCGCGACAACATGAAGCGGTCGGTGGCCGAGCAGGTGCAACGCCGGCGTGAGTTCGCGATCGTGGACGAGGTGGACTCGACGCTGATCGACGAGGCGCGGACGCCGCTGATTATCTCGGGTCCGGCGCACGAGGATCGGCCTCGGTACGAGCAGGCCGACGAGTTGGCGCGGCACCTGGTGTCGCTGAACAAGCCCTGGACGCAGGCCGACGAGAAGGTGCAGGAGGCGGTCAATCGCATCAAGGCGCTCGAGGGCGACGTTCGGACCGCCCGCAGCAAAGATGACGCGAAGCAGATGCAGGCAGAGCTAGCACAGCTGCGCAAGGAGCTGCCGGCGATGGAGGCCGAGCGCGACCAGCACACGCAGTACTACGAGATCAAGATCGAGCGCAAGCAGGCCTACCTGACGCACGAGGGCATCGCCGAGGCGCAGCGGAAGGCCGGCGTGGGCTCGTTCTACGTCGACGAGAACATGGACCTGCCCCACCTGATGGAGCAGGCGCTGCGCGCGCACGTGGTGTACGAGCGTGATCGCGATTACGTGATCATGAACACGCAGAATCCGCAGACGGGGCAGAGCGAGCCCAGCGTGGTGATCGTGGACACGTTTACGGGGCGCCCGATGATCGGCCGGCAGTGGAGCGATGGGCTGCACCAGGCGGTGGAGGCCAAGGAGAAGGTGCCCGTCAAGCAGGAAACGCAGACGGTCGCGACGGTGACGATCCAGAACTTCTTCAAGATGTACGACCGGCTGGCGGGCATGACCGGCACGGCGGACACCGAGGCGCAGGAGTTCAACGACATTTACAGCCTCGACGTGGTGAGCATCCCGACGAACCGGCCGGTGACCCGCAACGACTACGACGACCTCATGTTCCTTCGCGAGAAGGACAAGTGGGAGGCGATCGTCGACGAGATCAAGGCGTTCCACGACGTGGGGCGGCCGATCCTGGTTGGCACGACCAGCGTGGAGCGGAGCGAGTTCCTGGGCAACATGCTGCAGCGCAAGCACGGCGTGAAGCACGAGGTGCTCAACGCCAAGCAGCACGAGCGCGAGGCGCACATCGTGGTGAACGCGGGCCAGCTTGGCGCGGTGATGATCGCGACGAACATGGCCGGTCGCGGCACGGACATCAAGCTGGGCAAATGCAGCCGCGAGCAGTTGATGGACCATTGGCTGCGGCGAGGCATCGCGTCGCGCGAGCTGACGGTGAACGCCAGCGAGGAGGAGCTGCGGGAGAACGTGTTCCGCAAGATCGCCCAGAGCGAGCTGAAGGAAGCGGGGCTGAGCAAGCGGGACATCGAGCAGATGCCGTTTGACGAGGTCGAGATCGCGTTGCTGCGTCGCTGGGCCGAGCACCACACGTACATGACCGACAAGCAGGTTGCGGGATGCTCGCGCGACGAGTTGATGGCCGAGCTGGACGCGTGCGGACGATTCCTGATCCACCGCATCCGCTGGTTCGACAACATCGAGGACATGGGCGGCCTGCATGTGATCGGTACAGAGCGGCACGAGAGCCGACGCATCGATAACCAGTTGCGCGGCCGTTCGGGCCGCCAGGGCGACAACGGTTCGACGCGGTTCTTCGTGAGTCTGGAAGACCCGCTCATGAAGATGTTCGCGGGCGCGGCGATGCAGAACTTCCTGTCGAAGGTGGGCGGCATGAAGGAGGGCGACGCCATCGAGCACCCGTGGCTGAGCAAGAGCTTCGAGCGGGCCCAGCGCAAGGTCGAGGAGCGCAACTTCCAGATCCGCAAGAACATCCTCGAGTACGACGAGGTGATGGAGCACCAGCGGCAGTACTTCTACGGCCTGCGTCAGCGCGTGCTCGAGGGCCGCGACGTGAAGGGCCTGGTGCTGCACTACATCGACGTGGTGGTCGACGAGGCCTGCGAGCAGTACCTCGACAGCGATTACCCGGGACAGTCGGCCGCCGAGTACGCCAAGCAGCAACTCGATTGCTCGGTGATGAGCGATCGCCTTCGCGGCAAGGACCAGGAGGAGATGGACACCATCATCCGCCGCGAGGCCAAAGAGGACGCGCGGCAGATGATCGACCTGACCCTGGGCGAGTACATGCCCATGGAGGGATCGGAGGTCAGCGTCGACTTCGACTCGGCGGGCCTGATCAACTGGGCCAAGAGCCGCTTCGATGTCGACCTGAACGCGGCCGACCTGCGCGAGGGCGGGGCGGCCGAGCGGCGGCACGTGTTCGATACACTCGTCGAGCGGGCCCACGCGAAGATCGATCAGGCCGACCTTGGTGGGCTTTCGCGCTTTACCGAGAAGCACTACGGCGCCAGCGAGCTAGCCAAGTGGGTCAAGAACCGCTTCGGCTTCGATGTGGATGTGCAGGCGCTGGTGAAGGCCGAAGAAGCCGAGGACGATTCGGCCGGCGAGTACATCAAGGAGAAGGCCCGCGAGATCTACAACGACCTCGAGGTGAAGTACCCCGCCGAGTTCGCGATGAACGTGACGCGGAACCTGATGCGCACGAGCCCGGGCGATGCGCTGGGGCAGCTTGCCGACTGGGCCAACCGTCGATACCAGCTGGGCCTGACGGAGGAGCAACTCCGCAAGACGAACCCGGCAGCGCTGCAGAAGCAGATCGAGCAGGCGTCGAAGGACTTTGTCGACTCGGGCCGGCTCGAGAAGGAGATCAAGGACGCGCTGGCGTGCCCGACCGACGAGACGCTCGACGCGCACCTCAAGCAGCGCTTCAACCTGCGAACCGGCGTGTCCGACTGGATGAAGGGCCTGCGAGGGCAGCAACGCGAGGGCGTGGTCAGCGGCCGCATCGAGGAGTTGCTGCGGGCCGAGATGCTGCACCTGGAGCGGATGGTGCTGCTCGAGGCGCTGGACAACCAGTGGCGCGACCACCTGTACCAGATGGACCAGCTGCGCGACGGCATCAGCTTCCGTGCCTTCAGCCAGCAGGACCCGCGGATCGCCTTCAAGAGCGAGGGCGCCACGCTGTTCGGCGAGATGCAGCAGGCCGTGCGCACGCGCGTGACCGACTACATCTTCAAGATCCAGGTGGGCTCGGAGCAGGCGGCCAACAGGGGTGGGCTTGGGCCGATGGTCGGCGGCCCGCGCGGTGGTCAGGGCGGTGCCGGTGGCCAAAGGCCCGCACCGGCACGGCCCGCCGCGGGTGGACCGCAGCCGGGCGGCGGGTCGATCACCGGCCCGGGGATGATGTAGTCCGCCGGCAAGTGTTTGTTTGGTAAATCGAACCCCTGCGCGGTTGTCTGCGGATGGGTTCGTGGCTCGGCTCCCTCCCCTCTGGGCCACCGGAGCGTCCGGTGGCTGTACCATGGGTCACGGGGTACCCGATCCGGGAAACCGGGTGGGTCCGTGCCGGCTGGGATGGGTGATGGGCCCGTGAGCCCCGGTCCGGCAATCCAAAGACGCGGGAAGGGACAGCGATGGTGACGATGCGGATGCAAAGCAAGGGGCGGCGACGGGGCTTCACGCTCATCGAGCTGCTGGTGGTGATCCTGATCATCTCGGTGCTGATCGGGCTGGGGCTGGCGGTCGGGGCGCGCGTGGTCGGCGGCGGCAAGACGGCACAGACCCGCGACCTCATCAAGGTGCTCGACAACGTGCTGAACAGCTATGAGCAGGCGACGGACAAGATGCCCCCGGCGGCGATCCTGGATCCGCGGCAGGAAGAGGGCAATCCGACCGGCACGATCGTGTACATGCCGCTGGCCGACGCGGTCGCCGACGATGGCAGTCCCATCAACAGCGTCGGGCTGTTCCTGGCCGAGGCAAGGAAGGTCGCGGGCGTCGCGGAACTGCTCGAGGGCGTGGACGCCACGCGGTACCGGTTGTTCGCGTACACCCCGGCGGCGGCCCTCGACGACATGCCAGGTGCCAGCGAGCCGGAATTGATGACCATGCTCGACGCGTGGGGCAACCCGATTCGTTTCGTGCATCCGGCCTTCCACGGCGTGCGTCGGATGGATGAAGATGTTGTAGACATCCTGGGGGCTGCTCCCTCGCCGGCGACCGCGTATTACCCCACCGAGATTCGTCGGAATCCGGCCGCCCAGGATGCCGACGGCGGCCTGACAAGCGGGCGGCCGTATTTCTACTCGGCCGGGCCGGATGGCGACCCCTCGACCATCGACGACAACGTCTACACGGTGCAGCCGCAGATCCAGAAATGACGGTTTTGGGCCCTGGTGGGCCGTTCGCCCGGCGTGCGGCGGCGGCGTACCATGTCGGCCTTCCGGGGTGTAGCGCAGCTTGGTAGCGCGTCTCGTTCGGGACGAGAAGGTCGGAGGTTCGAATCCTCTCACCCCGATTCGTGTGCTCCAGGGCTTGTCCCTGGAGCATTTTTCGTTCGTCACGCCGTGCGTGTCTGGCGTACGGCACTCAGGGGGGAAACCTGATGAATCCGAATAAGGCTCTGTGGGAGAAGGGCGACTTCACGAAGATCGCCGGTTTCATGCGCGAGTCGGGCGACGCGCTCGTCGAGTCGCTGGGCGTGGAGCCTTCGATGAAGGTGCTCGACCTCGGGTGCGGCGATGGCACGACGGCGTTGCCATTGGCCAAGCGCGGGGCCGATGTGACCGGTGTGGATATCGCGTTGAACCTTGTGGCCGCGGGGAATGTGCGGGCGAAGGAAGCGGGGCTGGGCAACGTACGTTTCCAGGAGGGTGACGCGTGCGACCTGCGGGGCATCGACGATGATTCGTACGATCTTTCGATCTCGATCTTCGGCGCGATGTTCGCGCCCAAGCCCGATGCGGTGGCCAAGGAACTCGTCCGCGTGACCAAGCCCGGCGGGCGCATCGTGATGGGCAACTGGATTCCGGGCGACCCGACCTCGTTCATCTCGAAGTTACTGAAGATCAGCACGGCCTATGCACCGCCGCCGCCCGAGGGGTTCATCAGCCCGATGACCTGGGGCGTCGAGTCGAGCATCATCGAGCGGTTCGAGGGCGCGGGCGTGCCGGCCGACCGGGTGAAGATGGACCGCGACACGTTCTACTTCAAGTCCGACGACAAGAGCCCCGAGACGTTCATCGAGCTGTTCCGAGATTACTACGGCCCGACCATGAACGCCTACGCGGCCGCGGCGGCCAACGGCAAGGTCGACGAGTTGCACACGCAACTGGTCGACCTGGCCAACAGCGATAACGCCGCGGGCGATGGAAAGACGTCGATCGGGGCGACGTTCATGCGGGTCACGGTGGGGGTGTAAGTAGAGCGATCCCCGGCTCGGTTGGGGTTACTTGACCTTCGACCGCAGCATATAGCTGTGGGGCTGCAACTCATCGTCGATGCCGTAGAGGGGGACGCCGATCATGCTGTCGCCCTTCTGGTGGTCCTTCCAGACGTTGATGGGCCGGTCGATGGCCAGCTCCGGGTTGTCCTTATCGGCCACGAGCAGGCGGACCTGGAGGCGTGAGCGGTCGGAGAAGTACCAGGTGCCGTTGCTGTAGGTCCACTTGGTTTCGCGGGCCCAGGCCTCGGCGGGGATGCGGACCTTGAGCAGGTCGAACTCTTCCTGCTGGACGGTCCAGCCGCTGATGGCGGTCTTGATGGCCTTGTCACGATCGTCGCCCTGGAAGTTGTCGGCGGGCATGGTGTTCTCGCGGATGATGAGCTCGCGGAGCGAGTCGGCCTGCTTCTGAATGGTCGCCTTCGTTTCTTCGTAATGCTCGCGCATCGCGGCGCCCGAGCGCTCGTCCAGCGCGGTGAGCAGCGTGATCTTCTCGTCGGCGAAGCCCATGACCTGCGGGATGCCGCCGGTGAACCACAAGGGCTTCTGGGCCGCGACGGCCTCGTCGGCGTACCGAGCCGCCGTGGCCAGGTCTTCGCGGATCTGGCCTGGAAGGTCGGCCTCCTTCTGTTGTGCGGCGGCCATGAAGTCGGCGTGATTGGCAAGGAAGCCGTTGCCCACGCCCTCGAGCGCCTCGCCCTCGCCGGTGCGCTGCTGCATGAGGCGGGCGTACTTGCGGGCGATGCGGAGACACTCGTCGTGGGCGGGCTGGGCCTGCGCGAAGGTTTCGGCGGCGAGAGAAAGGTCGGTCTCGAGGATCTCGGGCCGGGCGAACATGACCGAGAGCTCGCGCAGGCGCTTGTGGTCGGCGGCGAGGTCGGGGTAGTTGGCCGGATCGATGAGCTTGTCGAGCTGGGCGTCCAGCGGGGTGAGGTAGTCGTTGGCGATGGTGACTTTTGCGTCGGCGTTCACCAGTTGCTGGCGGGCTTCGGATACGCCCTTGCCGTCGGCGGGGAGCTGGACGAGGGCGTCGTTGGCGAAGCCGGTCTTGCGGCGGGCGTTGGCGATGATTTTGAGGAGGGCGTTCACGTCGCGGAAGTTGATCGAGAGCTGATCTTCGACGATGCGCATCTTCTCGGTCTGCTCGGTCAGCACTTGGGCGTTCCCCTCGACCTCTCGGATGTGGAAGCGGGCGTTGCTCAGCAGTTCTTCCTGCTTGTAGTCGAGCTTGGTGCCCGTGTCGGGCTCGGCGGGCTCGTCGGAGCCGGTGAGGATGGCGCGCAGGCGGTTGTACTCGTTGGCGGCGGCGGTGTATCGCTCGACGGCCTCGGCGCGGCCGGCGGCGTCGGCGGGAGCCTTCTCCAGCAGTTCCTTCGCGGGGGTGAGATCGTTCAGAGCCATCTCCAGGCGCTGAGCCAACAGTTTCGCGGCCGAGCCGCGCGGGGGTGAGGTTCGGCCCTTGAGGCTGGAAGCGACGGATTCGAGGTTGACCTCGGCGCGACGCAGCAGGCCGTTGGCGCGGTCGACGTCATCGGCGCGGGCGATGCTGGTGAAGCTCAGGCTGGCGAGCAAGGCCAAGAGCGCGACAAAGAGCGGACGATGGATAGCGGCACACGTCATGGTTCGATTCCTCCTGCGAGGGACCATGGTATGGGTGCCGTGAGGGTGGGGCGGGTTGGTTATCAGGCCGTCGCCGGGCGGCTGGTTGGCTTTGCGCGTGGGATGCTTGTGCTCGGCCTCGGCGTGGCGCGGAGTTGTTCATTCTTCTGAGATTCTACGGGTTGGCCCAACTCCGCTCGGGCATCACTGAACGGCGTGCCGAGCATGCCCTTGAGCGTCTCGGTGTGCTCGGGGCCGAATCCGTCGAGGCCGACGTTGATGGCCTCGGGCCGGCGGTCGGCAGAGAGCGTACCAAACAGGCGATCCCAGATTGTCAGGACGGCGCTGTAGTTGCTGTCGGTCTCTGGCTGCCAGCGCGAGTGGTGCACGCGGTGCATCCTCGGCGTGATGATCACCCACCGGAAGACCGACTCGGCGCGTGGGTGCAAGCGGATGTTGGAGTGGTGGAACATGGCGGCCGGCAGCATGATGGCGTTGTAGATCACGACGTCGAGCACGTGGATGCCAAGGAGCAGGACGGCGGCGAGCGTGATGATGCCGTGGATGGCGACCTCCATGGTATGGAAGCGGAAGGCGGTCGTCGATTCGAGATGTTCGGCGTGGTGATGCACGGCGTGCAGGCGCCAAAGGATTGGCGTCTTGTGCATGAGAACGTGGCACGCGTACTGAAGGAAATCCAGCAATAGGAACGCCGCGATGACGTGCGCCCAAATGGGGATGTCCATGATGCGGAGGATGCCGAAGTTGGCGGCATTTGCCGCGGCATCGGCTATTCCGAGTATGGCTGCCAATGCGACGGCCGGCAAGGCATTGACCAGCGCGAGCAGCAGGTGGCGAAGACGCATGACGCCTTGCTTTCCCGACGCGGGCACCGCAGGGATCATGGCTTCGAGCATCCAGAACAACGCGAGTGAGCCGGCAGCGATGGATGTGTTCAGCAATCCTTCCATGGCGAAGGACCACCGTAGACGGCGGTGGTCGGGATCGCGATCGAGATTGAAAAGAATTCAGATCGCCGCGTCGGGCTCGACGAGCAGCACCACTCGCGGATTCACGAATTCATAATCATCTTTGTCCGAGCCGGGGCGAGCGACGGACTCGAGTTCGAGCACGTTCCGGCCCAGTTGCAGCACACCCGAGGGGATGGCGATGACCTGCTCTCGGAAGCTGCCGTCGCCGGGAGACTGCGCGAGCGTGGCGATCTGCCGGCCGTTGATGCGCACGGGGTTGGGGGCCTGCGTGCCCTTGACGAACAGTCGCAGCTCGGCTCCGCGGAGGGGAAGCTGCGCGTGCTCGCGCGTCATCTCGAAGGGAAGCTGGAGCACGAGCCCCTCGCTGCCGCGCTGGAACTGGCTGTTGATGCGGCCGCTGAACTCGTCGTTGCCCAGGTGGTGCACCTCGGGCTCGGGCTCCATGACGATAACGAACGGATCAATCTTGCGCAGTCGAACGACGACACGGCGGCCCGCTCGCAAGTCGCGCTGGGCGATGTTGATGGCGCCTGGGGTGTAGCCCTCGTGCGTGGCGGTCAGCGCGGCGTTGTCGGGAATCTCATCGAACCCAAGGGCGAAGGTGCCGTCGTCGTTGGAGGTTTCGGTGAGGTCCGCGGCACCCTCGAGGTCGAGGCGCAGGCTCGCGCCGGCGATTGGGTCTTCGGTTTCCTCGTCGATGACGATGCCCAGGAGCTCGAAGCGATGTGTTACGGCTTCGGGCAGGTTCAGCTGGGGCACAGCCAGAGATGGTGGGGTCAGGTCGAGCGTGAGCGCGGGCTCGGGCAGGTTGGTCGAGGGGGTGAAGTCGCGGGCGTTGATCTCGAGGCTCGCTTCGGGGATGGCAAGTGTCGTGATCGCGGCATCGAAGTCGGTGAGCGGGGCGGCGGTATCGCCGGTAATGGGTGCGGGAACTTCGCGGGTGCGAGCTTCGGCGAGTTCGAGGGCGGTCGCGCCTTGCTCGGCGGGCACGGCTTCTGTGTCGCCAGTCGATGGCATCGCGAGCGTGGGTCCGATGGCTGGTTCAGGTAGATCGATGGACTCGCCGGCGAGGGCGTCGAACTCGGTTGTATCAGTTGCCGACGGTTGTGCGTCGCCAACTGTTGTGCTGGGTGAGAAGCGAGCGCCATCGGTGATCGATGCCTCGGCAGCGTCGATTGTCACGGTGCTGGGCGTTCCGCCCGTAGCGATCTCGACGTCGGCGGCTTGGGACATTTGCGAACTGCTTGCCAAAGCGGGGGTATCGATGCCGGTTTCGGCTTCAGCGTGCGGCTCGGCGGCCGGTGCTTGCGGCAAGCCAAGGGTTGGCGTCGGCGCCTGAATCGTCGGCAGATCAGGCGTGCCGGCGTCGGCGATTCGGGGCGATTGCGAGGACACCGTGCTCTCGCGCACGGTGGTGCTGGGCTGCATGGGCGAGCCGGTGGGCGTGGGCGTGCTCTGGGGTTGGAAAGTGACGGAACTCGACGTGCTCGGTGTCGTGATCGCGGGCGCCACGGGTGCTGGTGTCGATGCTTGCGCGAGCGTTGCCGGAGCGGACGAGCCGCGCATCTGGTCCCTGACCGAAGACCGCAACGCCGAGGAGGAGAGCGCGACCTGGAGACCCTCGGGCTTGCCGTTGGGCTGGCCGGCGGTGGGGGGGACCTGGAGCGCCGCGAGCAGCGCCATGATTCCCGCGTGGATGACCAGGCTGACCAGGGCGCACTTGGCCATCAAACCCAGCGTGGCGATGCGGGCCTGCCACTGCGCATCACGCACCGTGCGGCGCAAGAGCGCGAGCGCGAGCACGATGGCGAGTGCGAGCAGGATCCAGGGGATGAGCCCGAGCAGGTCGCCGCGTGTGGTGCTGCGGGCGAGGTAGACCTCCTTGGACACGGCTCGCATCAGTTGCGGGCGGTCGTCGATGACCTTCGCGAACTGGAGGGCGAAGCCTTCGAGGCTCGACGAGGGGTCGAGTTCATCGCCGGAAGTATTAATGGATGTGCCGAGCGAGCGGACGGCGTCGAAGATGATCTCGGAGCCTTCGCCCGCTCGCACGCGAGCGCGGTAGAGGTCGTAGCCACCGCTTCCCGTGTCCCGATCGGACGTGAAGTACACGAAGTCGCCCGCCGTCGTGACCGCAGGGCCGGCGTCGCGGCCTGGGCTGGAGAGTTCGGCCACGTGCCGGGGGCTCGCGGCGTCGAGGTCGGCCAGATACAGATCGAAATCGGTTAGCGGCGGTTCGCCGATTTCGCCATCGCGAGGGCGATCGGACGAGAAGAGGATTGCCTCGGCTCCGCTGGGGCGCAGGAACGGATGCGGATCGGTCTCGTTCTCGCGCGTGTTGAAGCCCAGGGGTGTCGGCTCGAGCCAGCGGTCGCCTTCGCGGAGAGACATCCAGATGTCCAGGCCACCCGCGCCGCCCGGGCGGTCGGTGGCGAAGTACAGCCGCTGGCCATCGGCCGAAAGCGATGGCGCGAGTTCGTTGTCGATCGTGTTGAGTTCGGTAAGCGATCGCGGCTGCGTCCAGGCGTCGCCCACACGGCCGGCGATGAACAGGTCTGCGTCGCCCGTCTCGCTCGTGCGCGTGAGCAATAGCGTGTCGCCGTCTGTCGAGACGACGGGGTCACGACCCGTGATCGGCTCGCCCTCGACGGTGCGCATCGGCTCGGGCGAACGCCAGAGGATGTCGCGCACTGGTGCGTCGGCGACCGAGGTACGGATGGCCGAGTCGTCGGTATAGAAGGCTTGGCGGTCGGCATCGAACCACCACCACCCCGCGACCACGCCGCAGGCCAGAGCGCCCAGGCCCAGCAACGTCAGAATGAATCGTGAGCGGGTGGGCATGGTGTTATCCGAGCGGCACGGTGTCGAGGAATGGCTGCTGCGCGCCCGCGGCCTTGCAGACGTCCAGCACACGAGCAATGGTGCCGTAGGCGATGTCCTTGTCGCCGCGCACCGAGACCTTCTGGTCGGGGTTCACGCGCACCGCATCGGCGACCAGGGTGCGCAGCTCTTCGAGCGTCATGGTCTGCCCGCCCACAATGATGGCGCCCTGGCTGTCGACGTTGATGATGATTTCGCGCAGCATGGTCGAGATCGGGCCGGCGGCCTCGGCCTCGGGCAGCGCAATCGCCAGTTCACGCTCGCTCTGCTGGTAGGTCGTGGCGACCAGGAAGAAGATGAGCAGCAGGAACACCATGTCGATGATCGGCGTCATCTCGATGCTCGGGCCGGGCTCGTCCTGTTTCTTGCCGATGAGCACGGGTCAGGCCTCCGCGCCCGCGGCGACGGCGGGGGCTCGCGTTGCGGAACCGTTGCTGTGCGAGGGCAGGTGCCTGGGGTGCTGGCCCGGTTCGAGCACGTACCGCTCGACGAAGTCGACGGCCACGCGGTCGAGGTCGCGTGCGATGACATCGACGCGCGACGTGAGCCAGTGGTAGAAGATGATGGTGGGGATGGCTACGAGCAGGCCCGCGGCAGTCGTGATCATCGCCTCGTAGATACCGCCGGCGAGTAGTTCGGCCTTGCCCAGGCTTTCGCCCGAAGTCGCGACGGTCTGGAACGCGCGGATCATGCCGAAGATGGTGCCGGTCAGGCCCAGCAGCGGCGCGATGGCGGCGATGACCGTGAGCATGCGCAGGCGCTTGCGGAGCAGGAACAGCTCGTGCTCGCCCTGGGCGGTCAGGTGCTTCTCGACGATCTCGTGCGCGTGGCCCAGCTTGTCGAGGCCAGCGGCGATGACGCGGGCGGCTGGGCTCTGGTCCTTCTTACAGACTTCTTTCGCTTCTGGAGGGCCGCCCGACTGCATGGCGGCGTGCAGTTTGTTCTCGAAGCCCGGAGGCACGACGCGCGGTTTTCGCAGCACGGCCAGACGTTCGAGCACCACGGCGACGACGACCAGCGAGCACAGCACGATGGGGATCATCATGATGCCGCCCTTGGTGGCCAGCTCAAACACCGAGGGCGTGCCGCTCTGCGCGAGCATGTGGGAAATCGTCATGGCTCAGCCTCCTCGCCCGCTGGTTCTGGTTCCGCCCGGGCCGGCAATGGCATCCAGTCGCTCGCCCGCCGCCTTGGCCCAATCGCTCTCGCCGAAGCGTTCCTGCACGGCTCGGTACTGTGCCCGCGCCTCGCCCACCTTGCCCATAGCCTCGAAGCAGCGACCGGCTTCGTAGAGGGCCGCGGCGCTCCACGTTGGCGACGCGTGCAGGATGTCGACACGAAGCAACTCGCGCACGGCTTCTTCGTGCTCGTTCAATGCGAATAGGCATTCGCCGAGTTGGAATTGTGCGCGGGCGGCGGTGTCGCCCTTGTGCTTGTCGGCCACGGCCCGGTAGTGCGGCATGGCCTCGCGCGGCTTGCCGGCGTTCTCGAGTGCCCAGCCGATACCGAACTCGGCCATGTACCAGCGCGGCGACTTGTCGTGCTCGCGACGGTGGCGCTCGTAGGCGGCCTGGCTCTTGCGCCAGTCTTGCGCGGCGGCATGGGCCTCGCCGAGCCGGAGCAACGCGGCTTCGGGGTCGACACCCTCGCCCGTCTTGTCCAGGGCGACCTCGAATTGCTGGGCGGCCTCTCGTCCACGCTTCAGCGCGAGTAGTGACTCACCCAGCAGCATCGCGCCTGGGCCGGTGAGCTCGCCCAGGTCCTTGTCTTCGAGCAACGCGACGACCTTGCGGTGGTCGTTGAGTTGGTAGCGTGCCCATGCGGCCTTGTATGTTGCGGTCGAGCCGAGCGAATCGTGGGACGCGATGGGCTCGAGCAGGTTGGCTGCCCGCGCGTAGTCCTTGCTGGCGATGAGCAGGTCGGCCAGATCGATGGCGGCATTGGCAGAGGTTGGGACTTGCGATGTGGCCAGAGTCGCGAGCACTTGGGACGCGCGTTGGGTCTCGCCGGTGTTCCGCAGGCTGGTGGCCAGAGCGTACTGGTACAAGCTCGCGGTGTCCGCGTCGAGGCTTGAGGCGCCAAGGCCGTTGGCGAGTTTCACGGCGTCGGCGTGCTGGCCCGCGCGGCTCAATGCGATGACGCGCCACGCGCGTGCGGGGCCTTCCATGTTTCGCAGGAGGCTGGCAGCGTCGCCGGGTTGGCCGGCATTGACGAGTGCGCGGGCCCGGTCGAGGGCGATGTCGTTCGCCAATTCGCTTCCACCTCGATCGGCGGCTTGCTCGTAGAGGCGGGCGGCGCGTTGGGCGTCGCCGGCGCGGCTGGCGATGGCGGCCAAATGGCGGAGCGCATAGGGTGCGAAGCGGGTGTCGCCGTGGCGTTCGAGCAAGCGATCGAAGGCGCGCTCGGCGCGGGCATCGTCACCCAGGGAAACATACGCCTGCGCGAGCTCGAACTGAGCGTGTGCGGCGTGCGTGCTGCCCGGCCATGTCGCCAGGAAGCTATCGAGTGTCTCGATCGCATCACTCGTGTTGTTCTGGCGGAGCTGCGCGAGCGCTCGCTTCATTGTCGCGGCGTCGGCGCCATCGCCCTCGTCGCCGACCGCCTGGACGTACTGCCCGAAGCCGCGCTCGGCGTCCGGCCAATCACCAGCATCAAAGGCGATCTCGGCCAGCGTGAACAAGGCGGGCAGGAACTCGGAACGTGTGCGCAGGCCATCGGTGACGGCGCGGAGGTGCTTGGTTGCCTCTTCGTTCTGGCCCTGGGCGTGCAGGCTCATGCCCAGGCGGTATCTTGCTTGCTGGGCGAGCGCCACATCCTCCCCTTCGATCAGCCCGGCGAACGCCGTCGCCGCGGCGCGATACTCACCACGCCGATACGCGGCCTCGCCCTGGAGGAACCTTGCATTGGTCGCGAGGGGGTGCCTGGAATACATGGCGTTGAACTGGCTGGCAAGCGAGGCGGCCATTTCTGTATCGCCGGCGTCGAGCGCGAGCGAGGCCCTTGCGTACAGCGCGTCGGGCGCCATGGCGTGGTCGGGGTGGGCCGAAAGGAACTGCTCGAACGCCCGCGAGGCGGCGGAGGTATCGCCCGAACGTTGCAGCGCGATGGCGAGGTCGTATTGCATCTCAGCGGCGAGCGGGCTATTGGAGTGTTGCCGGATCGCGTTGCGCAAGCGTTCGGCGGCATCACCAGGGCGATCCTGGCGCAGATCGGCCTTGGCACGCCAGTATGCGATATCGTCGGTGAGCTCGGCATCGCCCGCGCGCTCGGCCCGGTCGAACGCGCGGGCCGCCTCGGAAACTTCGTCGATGTCGAGCAAGGCTAGGCCGAGCTCGAACTGCACGCGGGCGGGCTGGTGCCTGCCGAAGTCGTCGGCCAGCGACCGCAGGACGTTGGCGGCCTCACCAGATCGCCCCTGGGCCCGAAGGACCGAGGCGAGTTGGAGCATGGCGTCGGGCTTGATCTTCTCGCCACCACGCGCGACCGCCCGTTCGTATGTCGAGATGGCATCGGCCGTGCGACCGGCCCGGCGGAGCGACTGGGCTTGCTGGAGCATCGCCAGATCGCCCAGGTCGTCGCGCCCGCGGGGAGGCAGGGCACGCTCGAACCACTGGGCGGCCTGGGCGTGGTCGCGTTCACGCTTTGCCTGGATCGATCGGGAAAGTCCGGCAAAGTAGGACGCACGGCGGTAGGCGTCGCGGTCATTCGTCATGCGATCGTCCAGCTCGGCGTACTTCTCGACCGCTTGCTCGTGTCGGCCCGCGCGGTGGAGGCTCTCGACCAAGAGGGAAGCGGTTCCGGCCCAAGCCGCGTGGTCGCGGTGGGCGATGGCCGCCGTCGCGGCGTCGGCGGCGCGGGCGTAGTCCTTCTGGCGGAAGTACAGGTGCGTCCGTAGCACGTCGGCGTCGGCGCGGAACTGAAACCGCGACCCGGTCTCGAGTTCGGACAGTGCCCGCAACGCCTCGGCGTCGCGGCCCAGGCTGTATTGGGACATTGCCAGGCCGTAGCGGGCCTCGTCGCGCGAGGCGGCGTTGTCGAGCGACCGCAGCGCGGTTGTGTACTCGGCGGCGGCCTCGGCGTGCAGGCCGCGCTGGAGCAGGCCATTGGCGGTGCGAAGAGATCGGTCCCCATCTTGAGCGAGGGTCGCGTGCGTCAGGAAGGCCACAACAGCGATCGCGAGCAGGGCGCGCATGGGCACCTCCCGACGAGACAAGCCACCAATCTCCACCGACCGCCTCCATGCGACCGGCCCTTTCCATGGAGAGTCATTAGGGAACGGGACCCGTCGCGCTTCAGGCGATCAACGAGTTGGATCTCGACGCACGCAACCAGAGTGCGAACCTCTGAATGACGCCATCTCGCAAGTGCTTTACCGCAGGCAGCTTGTATACGTTTGGAAAATGGTGATAGGGAATGCGATTGGCACCGGATGATTGGGAATCGTTCGTTAGATCCAAGCCTGATCGTGCACGGTCCGCTCGTTCTCGACCTCACCCGTGTGCCGGGTCTGTTCGGGCTCGAAGAGCAGGACCGAGGCGCCGGTGGGCGCGTACGGGCAGTGTTCCACGCCGCGGGGCACGACGAACAGGTCGCCTGCCTTCAGGGACACCTCGCGATCTCGCAACCGCATGATGAGCTCTCCCTCGACGATGTAGAAGAGCTCGTCCTCATCGGCGTGGGCGTGCCACACGAACTCGCCCTCCAGCTTGGCAAGCTTGACCAACTGGCCGTTGAGCGCCGCGATGATGCGCGGCGACCACGTGTCGGAAAACTGCTCGAGTTTGTCGGCAAGGTTGATGGCTTCCATGGTGTGTTCGCTCGGGGATCAGCTGCCGAAGCGGTCGTTGATCCACTCGGCGATGATGTCGATGGTGTGCTCGTCGAATGTGGTCTCGATCTGAGCGTACTCGCTGAGCGCGCCGGTGGTGGCGGGCTGGAAGAGGTGGTTGAGCCCGGGTAGTTCCATGGTGGTGGCGTCCTCATTCTCGCTCAACGCCTCGGCGATTGCCGCAAGGTTCTCTTTGGGCGGCACCTGGAGGTCGAGCTCGCCGTTGAGCGCGAGCACTGGCACCGTGACCCTGGAGAGTGGGCCTGACGGGTCGTGCGACAACAGGGCACGCATCCACGGTGCCGAGAGCGTCTCGACCAGCAACGGGCGCTGCTCGGGCGTGGCGCCGAGCGCCTCGACGACTTCGTCGGTTATCAGCGCCTCGAGTTGCTTGGCGGCCTCTTCGCGCGTGCCGGCGCTGGCCGTTGTCTCGAACAGTTCCCGAAGAATCGGTTCGCGGCGATCAAGATCCTCTGCGGCCTCGCCCTCGGCCAGGCCCATCAGCCGAGACTGGCTGACCAGGAGTTGGATCATGTCGGTGCCCGGCCCGGCCAGCAGCACCATGAAGTTCGGATCGCCTCCGGCCTCGACCACCATCGGCGCGACCATGCCGCCCTCGCTGTGGCCGATGAAGCCGACGGCATCCTTGCGAACCTTCGGGTGCCGGCGCAGGAAGTCCATCGCGGCGCGCGCGTCGTGGGCGAAATCGGTCGACGTGGCGCCGGCGAACTGGCCGGTGGAGTGCCCGAAGCCGCGATCGTCGTAGCGCAGCACGGCGACGCCCCGGCGGGTGAGTAGGTCGGCCAACACCAGGAATGGCTTGTGGCCCATGAGCGATTCGTCTCGATCCTGCGGGCCGGACCCGGTGATGAGCACGACGCCGGGGAAAGGTCCGTCGCCGGGCGGCGTGGTGATCGTGCCGGCGAGCGTGACGCCTTCGGCCCACGGGTTGACGATCGTGGCCCCGATGGAGTCGTAGGGCAGCGGGCCATCGGGTTCTTGCGGTCGCTTCTTCCTTGGTTCGGGCAGGCCGGGCTCAAGCGTCAGGGGCAACTGGCCGCCCTGGTGGAAGGTGCCGACCCATGCGCCGTCTTCCCACGCTCCTTCGTAGCGGATGCTGGCGGCGGCGAGCGTGAACTCGAGTGTCTGGTCCTCGACCTTCACCGTCGTGAGCGGCATCTCGGCGCCCGGCGCCTGATCTGGGCTTTCGAGCGTACCAAAGAGTTTGCCGTCCTCATCGGTGCTGATGCGGATGATCAGGCGCAGCGAGCCCATGGGCGTTTCGAGGGTGCCGTGCCAATCACCGGCGGCACTCTGTGCCAGAGCGGGGCAGGCCAGCGACAGGAGCAAGATCAGGATAGCAATCAGGCGTTGTGGCACGTCGATCTCCGTTTTGATGAAGTAAGGTATCGTACTGCCTGCATCGTCGTCATTGGGATTGACCTGTTACGGCTTTTCTTTGGGACGCAACCTGAGCGGCTCGCGCCCCCGCTTGCGTCGCAGCCAGTTGATTGGCCGGTGCACCCATGGCCGGCGCACGAGCCAGCGCTCGAAGTCGTATTTGCGGGGGAAGTCGAGCAGCACGATGCCAGCGAACAGGGTCAGCAAGCCCTGGCCGGGCAGCACGAGCATGGCGAGGCCGCCCAGCACGAGTACCGCCCCCAGCAGGTTCTTGCCGATGAGGATCGTCAGCCGTATCGCGGGGTGTGTTGTTGCCCATCGGCTGGGCGGCCGGTCGTCATGGGAGAAGTAATCGGTGGGGATGCGGACGATCAATGCTGGCATGATGAGCAGGCTGGCGAAGAAGATGACCACCGAGGCGATGCCCAGGATCCAGAAGATCTGTTGGTTCTCGGTGATCCAATCGGGCATCGGCGGGAGACCTCGGCTGATCACAACGATAACGGCCGCACCCTGGTGTCGCTCGGGTGCGGCCGATCATGAGTTGGAATTCAGGGCTCGGCTTTACTCGCAGCCAGCGTCGAATTCGTTCTGGAAGGCCAGGAAGTCGAAGAGCGTGAGCGCGCCGTCGCCGTCAAAATCGGCGGTGAGGTCGCCGGCGTCGAAGAGGTTCTGGAAGGCCAGGAAGTCGAAGATGGTCAGGCTCCCATCACCGTCGAGGTCGACGCGGCACCCGCCACCGGTCATGCTGATGCGCATGGCGTTGAGGATGCCAAGCGTGCCGGGGTCGGCCTGGAGATCGAGCTGGATGGCGCCGCCGTCAGCGACCACGCCATCCCAGATCAGCCAGTTGCCGTCGGCCAGACCGTGCGATGCCGCGCCCCAGGGCGTGAACACGGGCGTTCCCAGGAAGGTCCGGTTCGCCAGCACGCCACCGATGGTAAACGTGTTGAGGTAGTCGAACGTGGTGCGAGCGGCGATGACCTCGACCGTGTACTCGCCCTCGGGCAGGCCCGAGATCAGGTACGACGAAGCGGCACCGGTGTCGATGCCGGCGGCATCGCCCGACGCGGGGTGTACGTACCAGTCCTGCTCAGGGAAGGTTGGGCCGTCGTCGGCGACGAAGGAGCGCCAGAAGCCACCGAGGCCATCGATCGAAGCACCGGTCGAAAGGCCGGTGTTAAAGTCGATGAGATCCGGTGTCACGCCGCGATAGTTGTCGATGTTGTTCCACTCGCCGGGCAGTGTCAGGCCGCGGGCGGTGCCGAAGTCGATGCGGATGTCGATGCCGTCCTCGTCCACGCCGGGTGTGCCCGCGGGCGCGGCGGTGGTCAACTCGGCCTTTGGGGCTGGCGTCTGCACAGGGGTCTGGTTGGGATCGTCGGCGAACGCGAGCGCCGGCACGGCGAGGCCAGCGACAAGTAGGGTGCTGCTCAACAGGGTCATGATCGATACTCCCTCAACAAGTGGCCGACTCTGGGCCAATAGGACACCCCATGTGACCCCGTGCCGGGTGGATATCGGCTAGTGTACCAAAACACGCACGCCCATACAAGGGCAAATTGTTTGGATTATGATAGGAGTAAACGACTGAACGCCGGCGAGTTGCCGGCGTTCGATGAAGTTCAGGCCTGTCAGAATCGGGTTTAACGATCGACCGTGAACTCGATCTCGTCCAGGCCGAGGCGGCCGATGGTCGAGCCGTTGCCCTGGGCGAACTCGAAGCGGATGGCAGCGACATTGGTCAGGTCCAGCCCGCTGTTCTGGGCCAGGAAGTCGGTCAGGCGGATGCGGATGGTGCCGTACTCGTTCTGCCAGCCAGTCCCCGTGCCCGCACCGGTGCGCTGGTAGGGCTCGCTCGCGCCGGCCTGGTAGGCGCCGGTGTGGATGGTGCTCGTCGCGCCGCTGCCGTCGGCGAGCGTGACGTTGAAGGTCAGGGGCGCCAACTCGGCGATGGTGTTGGGATGGCGCGTGCCCTGGCAGGTACGGAAGCTCAGGTGGTCGTAACCCAGAACGTTGCCCAGCGACGGCAGCACCTGGAACTCGATCGAGGACGGGCTGTTGAAGTCGAACACCAAGCCGGCCGAGGTGTCGGTGGTCAGGTGGGCGTAGTTCATGCCGTTGGAAGGTTCGGTGCCAAGCCAGGTGAGAGAACCATTGGCGTCGGCCTGCCTGACCTCGGTCGCGTTGCTGACGTTGATGGTGACGCTGCCGCCCGAGCTGCTGGTGTTCAGGCTCGGGTTGCTCTGGAAGTCGTCGATCACGCGGCTGTCGGCGTCGACGGTGCTGGGGCGGTACATGTGCACGAGCGTGGTGCCGTCCATCACGCCCAGTGGCTTGAAGCTGTCCCACGAGCGGGTCACATAGTCGATGGCATCGCCGTTGCCCTCGCCGTAGTGCTTGATGAGCGCGGTCCAGGTTGCCTTGGCAATCTGCTGGGCCTCGGCCCGGCCGATCTCGGTCGAGACCGGGCCCTGGAAGTTGCGGAAGCCGCAGCAGTTGAAGACGTTGTGGTCGGCTCCGTGCACGTAGGTTGAGTGCTTGTTGCCGAAGGCTCGGTCGTAATTGCGGAAGGGAATGGTTTGCCCGCCGAAGCTGCTGGGGCTACCGCTGATGTCGCCGTCGGCGGAGCCCCAGATCATGTGGAAGTTGATATCACCCGGGGCGGCCTCGAAACCGCTGCCGCCGCTGCTGTTGGCGGCGATGGAACTGACCAGCACCATGTCGTCGGCGCTGTAGTTGGTGGGCGTGAAGATGCCTTCGCTCAGACGCTCGGATCCGATATTGCACTCGCGGCCGCCCAGGCTGTGGCCGATCCACACGATGCGCGAGCTGTCGAGCAACCCATTAAGCACCCCGCCGGCGATGGTGGCCTGCTCGCCGATGAGCGCGTCGGTGTGCTGCAAGGGCCTGTTGCCCGTGCCGCTGAAGTCGTTCTGCACGCTGATGCTCACCCAGCCCCAGCTCGAGAGTTGCTCTTGCAGGTAGTCGTACCAGCGATAGTCGTGGCCGCCGCCATGCACGATGACGACGATCGGCAGCGGGCCGACATCGGCCAACTCGGCCGGGTAGTTCAGCCGTAGCACGCCGCGCGAGCTGCTGCTGTCGATCATGACTGGTGTGAGCGGACCCATTTCCGAGATGTCGGTAAACACGCTGAAGCCGTTAGCGTCGGCGGGCAGCACGCCCAGGCCGTCGATGAAGTCGCCATCACCAAGCTGGCCGTCGCCGTCGAAGTCGACGACGATGTCGTAGCCGGTCGATACGTTCAGCCCGTTGGCCGAGGCGAGCGATTCGCTGCCGGTGAGCGCAACCTCGGCGCCCGCGATCGAGAGCGCGTCGAAGGTGTGCTCCTGGGGAATGCCGCGCACGTCGTCCAGCGAGGGATCGGTGACCCACTCGGCCTCGGACTTGCTGGCGACGATGTAGATGTCGCCCGTCTGGCCCAGGATCGCCGGGAAGCGGTCGGGGTCGATGGTCATGTACACCGTGTCGCCCGCGTTGAATGCGCGGGTGGCCTCGAAGAACGGGTACTCGCCCAGCGGCACGCCGCCCATCTGGAGGCTGATGGGGTCGACTGGGCAGCCCTGGTCGAACTCGTTCTGGAACTCGAGGAAGTCGAAGAGCGTGAGCTCGCCGTCGCCGTCGAAGTCGGCGATGAGGTCGCCCATGGCGAACAGGTTCTGGAACTCGAGGAAGTCGAAGAGGGTCAATTGGCCGTCGCCGTCAAGATCGACGCGGCAGGTTGCGTTAGGGCCGGCCATTGTGGTGCCAGCCAAGGCCATGAGTGCGGCGACAGCGGTGCCAATCGAAAACGCGTGGCGCATCTCGGTTCTCTCCTCTTCGGGTTATCGGGGCCAGCGTTGGGGCCACGAGTGCGGACGGGGATTCCTCTTTCGCGAGGATCAACCCTGCCCCCGCGTGAGAGTCGATCCGCACGGAGGCGGTCGGGGGATGCCCCAAGCAGAAAGTTCTCGGAATTTCGTGCTTCCCCAACTCCCCACGAGCAGGGTTCTGAAACGGTGCGGGTGGGATTCGAACCCACGGAACCCTAACGGGTTCATTGGTTTTCAAGACCAACGCCTTCAGCCGCTCGGCCACCGCACCTGGGACTGGTGTCGCAACAAGCGTAGGTGCGCCCGGTAGGGCCCGAGAACCGATGCAGGCCGGGCGTTCTATCGGCCGGAAGCGTGGAATTGGCCTGTACCGGCCAGCGCATGTGACCGATACGTGTTCTGGAAGGGGCCGTCCGTGGACGACGCTGGTGCGACAAATCTGCCAACCGTGCTGATCGCCGACGATGAGCACCACATCCGGTTCATGCTGGAGTGGAAGCTCAAGTCCGACGACGTGCACATCCTGACGGCCGCCGACGGCCGAACGGCGCTGTCGCTCGCGCAGAAGCACAAGCCGGCATTGATTATCAGCGACTACCAGATGCCCTACATGGACGGCATCGGCCTAGTCAAGAGCCTGGCCGACGATCCCGCCACTGCCGACATCCCCGTGATCCTGCTGACCGCGCTCGAGCATCGCATCAGCCGGGCCGATCTGTCCGGAACCAGCGTCGAGCACATCCTGCGCAAGCCCTTTCGTCCATCGGAGTTGCTCGAACTGGCAGCCGACTATCTGAGGGCGTACCGAGAGCGTCACGGCGAGGCGGCATGAGTAGCCACGCGGGCGACAACACTGGTCTGGTGAACGTCAGCTGGTCGTCGCTGCACGGTTTCTCCTTCGGTGTGGGCTGTCCCGATTGGGTTGCCGAGGCCCTCGAGAATCCGCAAGCCCAGGAGCGGATGGAGCGGATCGCCAACGCGGGTCCGGGTGAGGACCACACCATCCAGCTCGTGCCGGGCGTCCGAGTTGTTGGGTTCAGCCAGGGCAACGACCCCACATCGCGCCGCGAGTGCGACGTGGTGCTGGCCTTGAGCAGCGAGCAGCACGATGTGCTCGATCCACGGGCGAGCGCCGACATGCTGCGCCTGGCAACGCTGGGGCAGTGGGCCTGGACACGCGAGCAGGACGTGATGCGCAGCCGGGACGAGCTGATCGGCACGTTCAGCGAGCAGCTCTCCGAGTCGTACGAGCACATCAGCTTGCTGCTGTTCGTCGGCCGGTTCATGAACCACGTGACCAACCCACTGACCGTGGTGAGCACGGTGGTGCAGGAGGTCCGCCGGACGATGAAGTACGGCTGGCTGGCGATGGTCATGCTCGAGGACAGCGGCGCCGCCCAGAGCATCGCCGGTTCGACGACGGTGATCGGCGACCTTCCCTTCGCGCAATCGCAACTCGAGCGAGCATGCGCCCAGTATTCTAAGGCCCACCCGTCGGACGCGTGGACGCGTGTGGTCGATGAGAGCGACCCGATCATGGGGCCCATCATCGGGGCCGAGATGCTCATCGAGCCAATCACGCATCGAGGGCGCACCGTGGGTATGGTGGTGTGCGGCGACAAGACTGGTCGCAAGAGCGCCATCGACAGCGTGGACATCCAGATCCTGGACGCAGTCGCCGATTTGCTTGGGGTGTTCCACGACAACCTCCGCCGGCATGAGGAGCAAGTGACCATGTTTCTTGGCACGGTTGGCTCGCTCACCGCGGCCATCGACGCCAAGGACGCGTACACGCGTGGTCACTCCGAGCGTGTGGCATGGGGCGCGCGTGAGCTGGCATTGGCCATCGGGCTCGACGAGATGGCCGCCGAGCGAGCCCACCTGGCCGGTCTATTGCACGACATCGGCAAGATCGGCGTGCCCGAGAGCGTACTGACCAAGAAGGGCCGTCTGACCGAAGACGAGTTCGACATGATCAAACGCCACCCGCGCATCGGCTACGACATCCTCCGAGGCATCCCGAGCCTCGAGGACGTGCTGCCAGGCGTGCTGCACCACCATGAGCGGTGGGACGGCAAGGGCTACCCCACCGGCGCGACGGGAGAGGAGATCAGCCTGTTCGGCCGTATCCTGGCCGTGGCCGACGTGTTCGACGCGCTCAGCAGCGATCGTGCGTACCGCAAGGCCCTGCCTCGCGAGGAAGTGCTGGCCGAGATCGAACGCAGCATCGGCACGCACTTCGACCCGCGTATGGCCCGAGCCTTCCTGACGCTGGACTTCAGCGAGTTTGATCGGCTGCTGCACCTGGGGCGCAGTGGTGGCGACGGCACCGCCGCTCAGCGGCCGGCCGCCTGATCAGCGACGAGCTCAATCAGGAATGCCCCAGACCACGGTCGAGGGGTCGATTGCCAGGCCGCCGGTGTCATCGAAGAAGCCGTAGGGCGGGAGCGTCGCGACGCTGGGATCGTACGTAGCGTCCAGCGTGGCAGAACTGCTGATCCGCGCGTTGCCTGTGATGACCATCGTGCCGCGGATGACCTGGCGAGGCAGCGAGAAGGTCGCGTCGCCCGCGATGTACGACACGCCCTCGATGCCACCCGGATAGGCGTCGGACATGTCCGCGTCGGACTGGAAGTTGTATGGCGCGGCTGGCGGGTTCAGATTCACGCCGAGGGTCGATTCGTTCGGGCCCGTGGCGGTTCCCATGAATGAGATGCCACCATTGACCAAGAGCGAGGGCATCCAGTTGTACGCGGGCTGAAGCAGCGTGCTGCCGCCCATAATGACACGGCTCGCCGAGGTATTGAGCAGAACCAGCGTGCCAACGATGCGCGTATTCTGCACGATGAGCTTCGTGCTGGATCCCGCACAATCGATGATGTAGATGCCGAGCTCGTTGGCAGCGCCGTAGGGGTTGGTCGAGGGGCCGAGAACGATGTTTTCAAGGTAATAGGTGCTCGAACGCTGTGGCAGCAAAGTGATATCGATGCGTTCCCCGAGCGCCAGGTAATAGTTCAGGATGGACGCATCCGGCACGACCCGCTCTGGCGCGTCGCTCGTCATCGTGCCGCCATACAGCAGCCCCACGCCGCTCGCCGTGCCGGCACTCTCGAGCGGGGCCGTCCCCGTGGCCGTCAACCCGATTGTGATGTCCCCGGTCGCTCCGATGATGCTATCGCCAGGGATGTTGGCCAGCAGTCCGATTTCGAGGCTGCCGCCGACGTACAGGCTCGTTTGCAGGGCGTCGTATGGAATGCCCGACGGCGCGAGAATCGCCCGCATGCCGTAGCGGGCCGGACCGTGCTGCGCTCTGGTCCGTAGCAGGATGGGTTGGTCGGTGTTGTCGACGGCCGTTGCGTCCATGTTCCGCATCGACCAGCCGAAGGTGCCGCCGTCGAGATTGACCGATGGTTCGGCGGATCCGAAGATGTCGTGGCGCGTGCCGCCGTTGTCCAAGTGGATCGCCACGGCGCACAGGGCGTGCTCGAGGCCCGTGTTCGTCAGCGAACGTGCGCGAGTGGCGTGGTCGGTCATCGACATCTCGCGCGAGCGGCTGGTCGTCATCGACAGGGCCGCCAGCCCGGTCACCGTGACGATGGAGCCTGCCAGGAGCGCGATGAGATAGGCCGCGCCGCGTCGGTTGAGTCGGGAGGTTCGGATCATCATTGCACCACCGAGGTTCGGCTTGGGGCGTTGGGCGGCGGGAGCGCCCCCGCCCCCGGCGCCGAGTGGAGGACGGTGCCATCGGACAGTTCGATCTCGATGAGCACCTGAGTGATGTCGTCGGTGTTCACCACCGGCACGCGCTCGGCCGAGGCCGAGTTGCCCCGCAGCGCCTGAGCGGTGATGGTCGTGCCGTCGGGGAGTTCCACGGTGGACGTCACCTGGTACATGCGCAGATTGAGCGACCGAGCGTCGACGGTCTCGGAACCACGGGCGGCGAGCGTGATGCCCCACGCCCAGCCAGCAGGACCGAACACCTGGCCGTCGATGGTCCTCATCGGCGATTCACGGAAGCCGTCGAAGTCCAGCAGGTGGTCGAAGTCGGTGAGCCGGGCCCCGCCGTTGTACCCCGTGCTATCGATCCCAGCGGCGGGGAGCGCCAGAGCCTCGGCCAGGAGCATGTGCGCGAGTTGCTCGGCCTGGCGGCGCTGTGTGGCGGCGCCATTGGCCCGGCTGGCGGTGATGGCCACGTTGGCGGCAGCAACCAGCGTCCCGCCGATGAGCAGGACTGCCAGCGTGGCCTCGACGATCGAGAAACCGCGATGGATCGGCGTATATCGCGTGCGCATGCTCACTCCTCGGGGTCGATTTCGGCGTAGACGGTGATGGGCATGTCCCGCGTCGCGTTGACACCCCAGGTGCCAAGTGTGCCGGTCGTCGCGATCCAGCCATCGGTGAAGTATTGCGGGGAGGCTTCGAGTGGAATCTGCGCGGCCGCGCTGCCGCCTGAAGAGACCACGATGGCGATGAAGTCGCCGCTCGTGAAGATGGTGTCGCTGTCGAGTTCGGCTTCCACTTCGGCAAAGGCGGTGGACAGTTCCTCTTTACGGATCGTGGTCGATGACAGGGCAGCCGATTGCGGGACCGCGGTGGTCATGTCGACACGATGGAGCGTGACGATCGTGTCCCCATCACCCGTCGACTGCCGCATGGGAATCCGGACGCGCGTGATCCGGAACGTGCCGCCGCCGTTGGGGAGCACGGGTTTCACGATCGCCGCGACCGAGGCCGAGGAAGCCACGTCGTGGACGGCCACCGGCGTGCCGGAGAACGCTCGCGTGAACACTGATTCCTCGACGATATCGCTACTGCCGCCACCCGCGAGGGATGAGAATGTTGCATTGCCGGCAACCGTTGCAACGATGTAAGCCAGCGAGATACGTTCTACCGCAGGGATGATCTCGACAGCCGTAGAGCCGTTGAAGGAGTAGGTCAGCGGGTCTCCCGGCGTGCCCGACCAGGCGTACCGGATCTGCTCGGGAGCGCCATCACCGGTTCGATCGGGCACCCAGAACGTGGTCGCTGTGGCGGTGCGCTCGGTAAAGCCGAGTGCGAGCTGGATGTCCGAAGAAATCTGGGCAAGTCCGTCGATGGCGTTCGAGGATTGGATTCCGTTGGCCGCCGATTGGAACGTTCGCCCGCTGAGGCCGATCGCCGCCACCGCACCTCCCAGCACGGTGGCCGACATGGCCATCGCGACGAGTAGCTCCACTAGCGTCACGCCACGTTGCCGGCTCGCCAGCGTCATGGCGCGAGGCTCGCGGCGCCGGTGGACTGGTTGACAGTAAGGGTGCGAGTCGTGCCCGCTCCTGCCAATACGACGGTGCCGCCGCGACTGGGCAGCCCGTACGGCGAGATCGTGTAGGTGTTGAAGCCCGAGAAGTTGGCCGACGAGATGGTCGCACCCAACGGGTGGGCCCGAAGGTCGAGCACATGATCGACCGCCGCGTTACGCTTGGAGGGGAGATTCGTGAACGTGACCGTGTGTGCGGCGGGGTCGAAGGTGACCGTGACGGTTGTCATGGTGCCCCTCGCGTGGGCGGCGGCGCGGTCCAGATCGATGCGGAGCTGGTGCGCGGCCGACTGCAAGCGATACCGGGCCACCGCGCTGCCGTAAGCCGGAAGCGCGAGGCCCGCGATCGTGCCGATGATGACCAGGACGATGGTCAGCTCAAGGAGCGTGAATCCGTGCCGTCCCGAGCCGCACCGATCAATATGCCGTGTACAGCGTGCCCGTGTCATCGGTGTCGGTACCGGTGTTCGCCGTGATGACGCCCGTGGCGTCGTTGTACAGCCACGCGATGCCTGCGGCATCGGCGGCAGCAACACCGTTGTTCCCCTTTTGAGCACCCACCTGGATGGTGGGGATCTCCTTCAGGTACGGGCCATAGATGAACACACCCGTCTTGGTTGCGTTCAGGTTGCCATCGACGTCCGAGTACTGGGTGACCAGCGCGTTCTCGAAGTCGCCAACGGCCGGATAGGTGTTGTTGTGCTCGGCGTAGTACAGCTCCAGTGCGCTGCGCATGGTCGACAGGTCGCTACGCAGACGCGACGAGGTCGCGCCGGCGGCACCGCGGCTCATACGGGGCACGGCCACGGCGGCCAGAATTCCCAGGATCGCAATCACGATCACCAGCTCGATCAGGCTGAAGCCAGCCCGGCGTGTACGCATCATCCCAACCATCGTGCTACCTCCGATTCCTGGCCACATGGCCGGATCTTGTACTTGCCAATGTCATCGACCGTCGAAACGCGCGAATCCACCCGATTGGTTCTGTTTGGGCCTGGCGTCGCCCGCACAACCGTTACAGCTTGTTCTCACGATCCGCCCGTGCCCTGAACCGGCAGCGTCAAACGCACCGTGGTGTCGCCCGCCTGGAAGACGGCCGAACGCGTGTCCACGCTGATGAGCCGATAACCGGCGACCGTCTGCCCCACGCGTACAGGCTTCTTGTTGACCATGGCGACTCCGATATCGCCGCCGGTGATCACCGACGAGAGTTCGTGCTGCTGCTTGAACATCAGCGGCGTCAGCACGCCTGTCGTCTCGGCTTCTCGCTGGGCGGTCGAGAACGGGTCGGCGATGCCCGATGGCAGCACGTTCTCGGTCGTTGCTTCGCTGAGGCGTTCATTCCAATCACCGATCAATTCACCGGATGCAAGCGGCAGCTTCGGTGCGGCGATCTGCTCTATCGCGGTATCACCGGCTTCGGCTTGCGGCGCGGGTAATGGCTGCACGGTCGGAGTCGCCTGACCCGCCTTTGCGCCCTGGGGTGGCCCCAGCAACAACTGGTCGGCAGTGAGGATCAACCCCGCCGAACCGAGCAAGCCCAGCAGTACTTTGCGTTCCTTGTTGAGTGCCATCAACAGGTCTATCGATCGGGCGGTGTTGCCGCTGGAGCGCGTCCTGACGATTCAGCCGCCGACGCGTCTGGTCGCGCCGGTTGCGGGGCGTACACCGACAGCGACGCCTGGAACACGAGCGTGTCGGCGCCCATCGGGTCGGGCATGATCGAGAAGCCGTCGATCGCCGCACCGGGATGGACGCTGCCAAGATCGGCGATAAAACGGGCGATGTCCGAGAACGAGCCCGAGGCGTGCACGACCATCGTCGTGCGGGTGACGCCCTCCGCGGCCGTCGTCTTGTCGGCCATGACGTTGTACGCCGCCAGCGTGTGGTCAGCGACAGCCTCGCTCAGGACATCGACCAGGTCGGCATCGGCCGGCACGGCGTCGATCGCGGCGCGGAGTATTTCGAGTTCGAGCGTGGCCTTCTCGATGTGCTGGGCGGTGGCGTTGGCCTCGTCATTGGCCTTCGAGATCGCCTGGCGTTGGAGCTGGGCCTGATGCTGGGCGCGAGCCGAGGGGGCGTAGCCGAATGCGTAGCCAATGCCCGCCATTGCGAACACGCCGACCACGCCAATCGCGTGCATGTGCACGGGGGAGAACTGGGGTGTCGTGCGCTTGGTGGTCACGGTTTGTCTCCCGGCGCGATGACGCATTCGACGTTAAAGCTTGTGTCGGTCAGGCCGGGCTGCTTGGGCGTCAGGGTGTGCCGCACGCTGGAGAACAACCCGGTGGCGTCCAGCCGGGTTGCGAGAGCCGCGGGGGCGTCCTTTGACGTGGCCGTCCCGGCAATCGAGAGCGTCCATGAAGGTGGCGTGGTCGAGCCGGGCTGAACCACGATCGTTCGAAGCTGCACGCGGCCGATCGCTTCGCGGGAGAGCACGGCGAGCAGGCCTTCCCATCGCGGCGTGGCCAGTGCGGCCTCGTGGGCTCGGCGGGTGTGGCGGAGCGTTTCGACCTGTGCACGCAACAGAGCGAGCTCCGACTTGTCCAGGTCGAGTTTCTCGGTGAGGCCAACGGGCATGGCCTGGGGCTGCGCCTGCGTCATGAACGAACCGATCACGAGCCCACCGACGAGCATCGCCAGCACGCTGAGGCCCATCGTCCACACCGAGATCGCTCGCCGAAGCTTCCATGTGTCGCGCCTGTGCTTGGGCAGCAGGTTCTGTCCGTTCATGCCAGGTCCTCCAGCAACGCCAGACCGATCGCGCCTGCCAGGGTCGGGTCGAGATCGGCGCCGCCGGCCATGAGCGGCTGAGCGAGCGCATCGCCGTATCGCTGTCCCAGCATGTCCATGAGTGTTGTGCTCTTGGCGGCATGCCCGAGCACGCTGATCGCCGCCGGTGCGTGCGATCGGCTTCGATGCCGGGCGAACGCGATGCACGCGTCGATCTCGGTGCCAAGCCGGTGCGCGGCCTCGGCGTCATTGCCCTCACGAAGTGCGAGCCCCGATGGCTTGCGTGCGTACAGCAGCGTGCTGTGGTGCAACACCACGATCGTCGCGCCCCATGGGTCGAGCCGGGCCCCGACACGCACGGTTGCTATCGTCGGCACCCCCGCCAGCACGCGGCCGAGGGCCCGCGATGGATCGTCGACGCCGGCCACACGCAAGCCCGCCGCTTCGATCACCTCGATTGCGGCATCGGTTGCTTCGACCTCGCAGCCGACCGCCATGACCTGCAACGCTTGTCCCGGCGTGGGCAGGTCCCAATACGACAGCACGAACGTTCCTTCGTCCATCTTGTTGCGCCTGGCAAACTCGGCCCGTGCGAGTTGATCGATCGGGGCGCCCGAGGATGCCGGCGGCAGTTCCATAGTCGTCGAATACAAGGCTGTGTCTGGCGCACCGATCACGCACGGCGCGGGCGCGAAGCCCCGACGAAACAGCAACGATTCGAGGGCAACCGCCTCCTCCGAGTCGAGCGCCTCACCCTCGCCAGTGCGCGCCATGGCGGCGCTTGCCAGCAGCGTCCAGCCCGAAGCCGCGACACGCAACTGTGCGGCGAAGATCATGTCTGGAGAGATGTCGATGCCGGTGCGGATCGCGCCCATGTCGGATCTCCCTATTGCCCGCCCGCCGAGGCGGTGAGGTCGAACAGCGGCAGGAACATGCTCGTCGCGATACCGCCCACGACGATGCCGAGCGTGACCAGCAGCAGCGGTTCGATGATGGCGCTGAGCGCCTTGAGCGTTGCTTCGTTTTCTTCTTCCAGAAAGTCGGCCACGTTGCCCAGCATCATGCCGATGCGGCCGGTACGCTCGCCCGTGCGTACGCCTTCGCGTACGAGACCATGGACGAGTTCGGTGTCCTCGAACACCGTGCTCATGGGCTGGCCAATCTCGACCGCGTCGCGGGCCTGGTTGAGCAGCGCCGCATACTCCGGGCTACGCATCGAGCCCGAGCACAGCGAGAGCACGTCCAGCAGCGGCAAGTGGCTTTCGAGCAACAGCGAGACCATCCGAGCTAGGCGTGCGCTGGCGATCGAACGGGCGATCTCGCCGACCTTCGGCGCCGAGAACAGTGCACGCTCTATCGCCCGAACTGCCGCGGGCTGGCGCAACATGAATCTCAACGCGAAGATTGTTGGTACGATCCCCACCAGCAACGCCCACCACCACTGCCGGAGCATCGTGCTGAGCCAGAGGAACATCTGCGTGCTGGGTGGGATTGGCGTTTCGAGCGAGTCAAACATCTCTTCGAACCGGGGGAACACCATGATGAGCATCACGAGCACGACGATGAAACCGATGCCGATGAGGATGGCCGGGTAAATCATCGCGCCGACGATTGCCCGGCGCATCGCCAGCTTCTGGCGCATGAGCGAGGCGATGCGTTCGAGCATGTCGCCCAGCTTGCCGCTGCTCTCGCCCGCGGCAACCATCGCCCGGCAGACGTCGTCGAAGTAGCCCGGGTGCGCCGCCATGGCTTCGGATAGCGGCGTGCCCGACTCGATCTCGCCGCGGATGCGGTTGAGAACCTTCTGGAACTTCTCGTCGCGCGTCTGCGACTCCATGGCCTCCACGCCTTCGGACAGGGGGGTGCCCGACGCGATGAGCACAGACATATGCCGCATGAACTGCGAAATGTCGCCCAGCTTGCCCTTCGGACCCTTGTAGCGTTTGGTGCGCTGCTTGCCGCTGTCCACACAGATTTCAAGTACGATCACGCCGCCCTGTCGCAGCTTATCCCGAGCGGCCTCCTCGGTGGCCGCCTCGATGACGCCGCGTTTAGGCGCGCCACTGGTGTCGTAGCCCACGTACCGCCACTTCATGCCGCGACCTCCGCGGGCTTGGGCTGGTCGAGGTCATCATCGCTGCGTGTCACTCGGAGGGCTTCTTCCAGGCTTGTCGAGCCGCGCTTGGCGACCAACACCGCCTCCTCACGCAGCGAGAGCCCGCCGCCCTTGTGGAACGCCTCGCGGATCTCCATCGAAGACGCGGCCGCGTGCACCAGGCGTCGGATGGCCGGCGTGACTTCCATCACCTCGTAAATGCCCAGGCGACCCTGGAATCCAGTGTCGTGGCAATGCTGGCATCCGAGCCCGCGGCGGAACGGCGCGCGGGGCTCCTTGAAGATACCAGCTTCCTTCAGCAGGTTGTCATCGGGGTAGTACCGTGTTGCGCAGTGCTGGCAGATGGTGCGCGCCAGGCGCTGGGCGATCACGCCGTTGATGGCGCCGCTGAGCAGGTAGGGCTCGATGCCCATGTCGAGCATGCGTTCGACGGCGCCGGGCGCGTCATTGGTGTGCAGTGTCGCGAGCACGACATGTCCCGTGATGGCCGCCTGCGTCGCCACGCGCGCGGTGTCCTGATCGCGGATCTCGCCGACCATGATCACATCGGGGTCCTGCCTCAGGATGCTGCGAAGCGCCTTGGCGAACGTGAGGCCAAGCGAGTCCTGAACCTGGATCTGATTAATCAGATCGATCTGGTACTCGACGGGATCCTCGACGGTGACGATGTTGCGCTCGGGGCTGCTGAGCAGTTCGAGGGCCGAATAGAGCGTCGTCGACTTGCCGCTGCCGGTGGGCCCGGTGACGAGCGAGAGCCCGTACGGCTTGCGCAGCATCTTGGTGATGCTCATCATCAACTCGGGCCGGATGCCCAGGTCGGCCAGGCTCGAATTGAGGTTGTCGCGGTCGAGGATGCGAACCACGAGCTTCTCGCCCAGCAGCGTGGGGATGCTCGACACTCGCAGCGACACCTCGCGCCCCTCGGCCATGATGCGGATGCGGCCCTCCTGGGGCATGCGCTTCTCGGCGATGTCGAGCTTGGCGAGGATCTTCACGCGCGACGCGATGGCCGAGTGCATGCCTTGCGGTGGGCGCATCAGGTCTCGCAGCGTGCCGTCGATGCGGTAGCGGATACGGGTGCCCTTGTGGCTCGGCTCGATGTGGATGTCGCTCGCACGATCGCGGATTGCGGTAAGCACGGCCATGTTGACGAGGTTGACGATCGGGCTGCCCGCGATGATCTTGGAGAGGTCGCTCTCGCCCTCCTCCTCGTCCACCTTCTCGCTGTCGAAGACCTCGACGTCAGACTCCTGAAGCTGCGAGAGGAAGGCGGTCAGGTCGGCCTGGTTCTGTGCGTACTTGTCAATAAACTCGTCGATGTTCGCGCGCAGCGCCAGTACGGGGCGGATGCGGCATTCGGTGAGCGCGGTCAGGCGATCGATCGTTGGCAGCGATTGTGGCTCGGCCATCGCGACGGTCATCTCGTCACGGATCTTGAACATGGGCATCACGCCCAGCTCGTGGGCTACGTCGGCCGAGATGAGCTTGAGCAACTCGGGATCGACAAGGCCGTGCCGGAGCACGCACGAACGCAAGCCCAGGTGCTGGCCCAGGGTGTGTACGAGCGTGGCGGGCGAAATGATACCCTCTTCGACGAGGATCTCGCCCAGCAGAGTGCCCTCGGCCTGCTGCCGGTCGAGCGCGACCCCGAGCTGTTCCTCGGTGATCGCGCCGCTCCGCAGCAGCACATCGCCGATGCGTGTCACCTGCGGCGTCGGGGTGTCCGGCTTGTCGCCCTTGCCATCACTCACAGGAAGCTCCTGGCGGCCGACACACCGTCGGCGTAGATGTCGAAGCGTCCCGCGATGCCGGTCAGTTCCAAGCACTCACGCACCGTCTCGCTGAGGCCGCAGAGCTTGAGAACGCGGCCGGCGGCGCCGAGCTCCTCGGTCGCATCAAGCAATGCTTCGAGCGCGGTACTATCCATGAATGGCACGGCCGACGCGTCGACGACGCAACGGCCCATCGACTTACGCGCGGCTTCTACGACCTTCGTGCGGAACGTGAGCGAGTCCTGCTGCGTGATCGCGCCATCGGGCCGCAGGAACGTCACGGCTCCACGCACTTGCTCGTCGATGCGCATCGTGAGGCTCCCTTCTCAGGCCACCAGCCGCCCGCTGGGCAATGAGAGCGTGAACACGCTGCCCTTGCCCGGCGTGGAGTCGACGTCGATCAGGCCTTCGTGGCACAGCATGATCTCCTTGGCCAGCGTGAGGCCAAGGCCGGTGCCTTGAGCGCCAGAGGCACGCACGTCGTCGGTGCGGTAGAACCGCTCGAAGATACGCTGCTTGTCGGCTTCGGAGATGCCCACGCCCGTGTCGCGCACGGTAACGATGAGCCCTTCGTCGGTCTGGTCGGCGCTTAGGGTGACTTCGCCGCCCTGGGGCGTGTATTTGATGGCGTTGCCCAGCACGTTGTGGTACGCCTGGAGCAGCTTGTCGCGGTCGCCCTTGATCACCGGCAGCTTGGGCGGCAGGGTGAACTTGAGCGTGACGCCCTTGTCCTTGGCCTGGTGCTCGAACTCGAGCTTGAGCTCCTCGAAGAGCTGGTCGAGGCGCGCCTCGCCCTCCTGGATCGAGAGCGCGCCGGCTTCCATCTCGCTGACGCTCAGCATGTCCGAGACCACACGCTCGAGCCGGCGGACCTCCTGGTTGATCACGTTCAGGCACGTGCCCAGCATCGCTTCGTCGCAGTCGTCGCCCAGCGCGGTCTCGGCGTACAGCCGCATGTTGGTCAACGGCGTGCGCAGCTCGTGCGTGGCGTGGGCGATGAAGTTGGCTCGCGCCTCTTCGGCCGCCTGGAGTTGGGTGACGTCCTCGATCACTACCACGCTGCCGTCGCCGTCTCGCCCGCTGCGGACCGAGACGCGCAGATGCGCCGTCGACTCGCCTACCGGACGTTCGACCTCGAGTGTGCCCCGACGAAGCGTGGGGGACTGCCCCGACGCGTCGTCGAGCAGGGCGGTCATTTCGAGTAATTCGATCACCGACGCGCCCACGAGTTTGGTGGCGTCGATGCCCAAAAGCATGGCGGCGGCCGGGTTGGCGTACCGCACGTCGAGCTTCGGGCCCACGACCAGCACGCCCTGCCACAAGGCCGAGCAGACTGAAAGGGCTAAGCGAGCGTCAGCGGCAGACGTGCCGGAACCCGCGCTTGTGGTATCAATTTCAGCCTGGCACTGGCCCCCCAGGCGATCGATCAGGGCGTTCCATGCCCTGGCTTCGCGGCCGAAGCGGTCGGCCAGTAGGAGTTCCTGGGACAGAGCCTTGGTGTTCTCGGACGCGATTACGGCCTCGCGGAGGGCGGCCATCGAGAGCATCCGGCCGCGGATCCACTTGAGGGACAGCACGAGAGCCAAGCCGCCGACGGCCGGGATGGCTCCCAAGGCGATCCAGGTCTCGGTGGGCAACGGCAGGCCAAGCTCGCTCAGGAAGAGCCAGACAAAAGCTCCGATAACACCCGAGACAATGACCATGGTTGCCAGGCCGAAGCCCAGGATCGTGCGCTCTCGGGGCTGCAACAGCCTCCAGCCCATTTCTAAACCCCTGCCAGGCCCCAACTTGGGGCGAACACTCTTCCACGGCGAGACACCATGGAAGGTGTATCGGTCGCGCGGATTGCCGACTGAAGGCAACCTGGGCAAGATGATTAGACAGGTTTTGTCAGGGTCTGCGAGGCTCAGTCGAACCGGAACACGCCCTTGCGGAGGCCATAGAGGAAGGCCACCACGGTGGTGAAGAGGAAGAAGAAGATGCGGGCCAGCCAGAGCAGCCGCTCGGTCGAACCCATCTCGAGGTTGGCGAAGGTTGTGGCCCAGGGGTAGAGGAACACCACCTCGACGTCGAACACCAGGAAGACCATGGCGATGAGGTAGAAGCGGATGTTGAACCGCTTGCGGGCGGTGCCCACGGGCTCCATGCCGCTCTCGTAGGTCAGGGCTTTGGTCTCGCCAGCCCGGTTGGGGCCCAGGATACGAGTCAGCACCAGGTTCATCACCGAGAACCCGACGACGGCCATGAGGATGACCGCCAGGGGCAGGTAGGCCACGGGATCTGTGACGCCGAGAAGCATGGGCCGAGGATAGGCGGGGTGAGGTGCGTCTTTCCGATGCCGCATGCGTGGGCATGCGGACCACTCCAGTAGCAGTTGCGAGCCCGAAGAGGTCCATTGGGTGCCACTTTGGCGGTCGGGGGCGTTCGTGGCGGGTGGTGGGCAGGGTCTCGGGACGCCTTGGGGGGGTTGTGGGAGCGGTAGGGGTTGGCGCGCGGCTTGTATGAGCTTGGGCGAGAGATGGTCCCGACCGCGATCGCGGCGGGCTGTTCGATTCCGACCGACGACCCCGACTACGGAGACTGCGACCCATGGCCGTCAAAGAGCTGACCTTCGATACCGACGCACGCCAGGCCCTGCTTGCCGGCGTTGAAAAGCTTGCCCGCGCGGTCAAGAGCACCCTGGGCCCCAAGGGCCGCAATGCCGTGCTCGACAAGTCCTGGGGCGGGCCGACCGTCACCAAGGACGGCGTGTCCGTGGCCGAGGAGATCGAGCTGCGCGACCCGGCCGAGGACATGGGCGCCCGCCTGGTGAAGGAAGCCGCGAGCAAGACCAGCGACGACGCCGGCGATGGCACGACCACCGCCACCGTGCTGGCCGAGGCGCTGTTCCGCCAGGGACTGAAGTACGTCGCGGCCGGCGTCGATGCCAACGCGCTCGTGCGTGGCATGCGTCTGGCCGTCGAGGCGGCCACCGGCGCGATCGACGACCTGGCGACCCCGATCAAGGGCAAGGCCGACATCCAGAACGTGGCCACCATCAGCGCCAACAACGACGCCGAGATCGGCAAGATCATGGCCGACGCCTTCGAGAAGGTCGGCAAGGACGGCGTGATCACGGTCGAGGAGGGCCGGGGTCTGGACACCGAGGTCACGGTGGTCGAGGGCATGCAGTTCGACCGCGGCTACCTCTCTCCCAACTTCGTGACCGACGCCGACGCGATGCGCGTCGAGTTCGACAAGGCGCTCGTGCTGATCCACGAGGACAAGATCGACAACGTGCAGAAGCTGGTGCCCGTGCTTGAGAAGGTGATGAGCGCCAAGAAGCCGCTGCTGATCATCGCCGAGGACATCACGGGTGAGGCGCTCTCGACCCTGGTCATCAACAAGCTGCGCGGTACCTTGCAAGTCGCGGCCGTGAAGGCCCCGGGTTATGGCGACCGCCGCAAGGCCATGCTGGGCGACATCGCCACGCTCACGGGCGCGACGGCCGTGATGAAGGACCTGGGCATGGACCTAGAGAAGGTCACGCTGGGCGACCTGGGCATGGCCAAGAAGGTCGAGATCGACTCGGACAACACCACGATCATTGAGGGCGCGGGCAAGACCAGCGACATCCAGGCCCGCATCGGCCAGATCCGCAAGGAGATCGAGGAGGCCAGCAGCGACTACGACCGCGAGAAGCTGCAGGAGCGGCTGGCCAAGCTGGCCGGCGGCGTGGCGCAGATCAAGGTCGGCGCCGCCAGCGAGGCCGAGATGAAGGAGCGCAAGGCCCGCGTCGAGGACGCGCTGCACGCCACGCGCGCCGCGGTCGCCGAGGGCATCGTGCCCGGCGGCGGCACCAGCTTCATCCACGCCGTCGCGGCCATCGAGAAGCTCAAGGAGTGGAAGGCCGTGTTCGGCAAGGCCCGCGACGTGTCGGCCGACGAGATCGGCCACGCGAAGTACGACGTGGCCTCGGGCATGCACATGGTGCGCGACGCGCTGACCGTGCCGGCCCGCACCATCGCCGACAACGCGGGCGTGAAGGGCTCGGTTGTGGTTGCCAAGATCCAGGAGAAGATCGAGAGCGACCCCAAGACCAACTTCGGCTACAACGCGCTGACCGACACCTACGAGGACCTGGTGAAGGCCGGCGTGATGACGCCCGCGAAGGTCGACCGCTCGGCGTTGCAGAACGCCGCGAGTGTCGCTGGCGTGCTGCTGGCGGCCGACTGCCTGATCACCGAGAAACCCGGCAAGGACGACGCGGGCGGCGCGCCCGACATGGACGCGATGGGCGGCATGGGCGGCATGGGTGGTATGGGCGGCATGGGTGGCATGCCGGGTATGGGTGGGATGGGGTTCTAAGCGACCGCTCTCTGCCAACGTGTCTGCCAGCAAGAAACGACTTGATCACGAGCCATCGAGCTCAGGAGCAAAAAAGCAATGAACGTCAAACCCCTCGATGACAGAATCGTCGTTCGCCCCTCGGCCCAGGAGACCAAGACCGAGTCGGGCATCTACCTGCCCGAGACGAGCAAGGAGCGGCCCATGACCGGCAAGGTCATTGCCGTCGGGCCGGGCCGCCGCCTGGATAATGGCGAGCGGGCCAAGCCGACCGTGAAGAAGGGCGACACCGTGGTGTTCGGCAAGTACGCCGGCACCGAGGTGGAGGTGAAGGGCGACGAGCACCTGATCCTGCGCGAGAGCGAGCTCTTGGGCATCCTCGATAGCTAATCACACGCGATGACCCGCCTGGCGTACAAGCTGATGCCGGCCAACACCCGCCGACGGGTGCGGTCGCTGATGCGCAGCCCGACGGTGGTGCACCTGCCCGACGAGCCGGGCGAGGGCGAGCCGCAGTTGTTCTTCGTGCGCGGGCACCCGCGTTCGGGGACGAACTGGGTCGGCCAGTTGCTCAACCTGCACCCAGCCATCCGGTGCGTGGGAGAGTTCCACCTCGAGGTGTTCGCCGACGCGTATGTGCGGTTCAAGGACGGCGAGCACCTGATGGGCGCCGACCCGAGCGTGCAACTGGTCGTCGAGGCCAACCTGCGGCGGCTGGTGCGCTCGTGCGTGCTGACGGCGGCCTCGGGCGGCATGACCGACGAGAGCTGGGCCCGCGTGCGGTGGGTCGGCGATCGCACGCCGCGCGAGATCGGTCGATTCCACCGGAGTGCCCCGTGGATCCGCATCGTGCGCGATGGACGTGACGTGGTTGTCAGCCTGACGTTCCACCAGATGAACATCGACGGCCCGGAGCTTGCAAAGCACCTGGAGGGGATGTGCGAGGACGTCGAGGCGTACCGGGCCGACACGGGGTACTTCGACGAGCACCCCGAGCGGCTGTTGAGCCACGAGGGATGGGTGCGTCACGCGGCGTGGCTGTGGGCCCACCATCAAAGGCGGGATCAGAAGCTGCTCGACGGCATGGACGAGCCCAACCTGCTCGACCTTCGGTACGAGCGGATGCACGCCGACGTCGAGGGCGAGCGGAATCGGATGTACGAGTTCCTGGGCGTTGATCCGTCGGAGGCCGCGCCGGTCGGCGCGAGTTCGCGGACGGCCGCGGGGCTGAAGAAGGAAGACCCGCGCGGGCAGAACCGCAAGGGCGTGGTTGGAGACTGGCGGCACTACTTCACGGACCAGGCCAAGGCGTGGTTCAAGGAAGAGGCCGGCGAGGAATTGGTGAGGGCCGGGTACGAGACCGGCAGTCATTGGTAAGTAGGACTGGTAAGCACAAGTGCGTCACGGTTGTCCGTGGCGATGGATGCGGCCGACGGTGGCCGGGAAACGGGAAGTTCAATCATGTCGCACAAGCAAGTCATGTTCGATGATGCCGCCTTGCAGGAGATGAAGCAGGGTGTTGATCGTCTGGCCAACGCCGTCAAGTGCACGATGGGGCCGGCCGGCCGCAACGTGGTGATCCAGAAGAGCTTCGGCAATCCGCAGGTGACCAAGGACGGCGTGAGCGTGGCCCGCGAGATCGAGTTGCACGAGCCGTTCGCGTCGATGGGCGCCAAGATGGTGCACCAGGTGGCCAAGAAGACCAACGACAAGGCCGGCGACGGCACGACGACCGCGACGGTGCTGGCCCAGGCGATCTTCAATGCCGGGCTGAAGCACGTGACGGCGGGCGCCAACGCGGTGCAGATCCAGCGCGGCGTGAACGGCGCGGCCCAGGCCGCCAGCGACGCCATCGAGGGTTTTGCCGTCAAGTGCAAGGGCAAGGATGACTACCGCAAGGTGGCCACCGTGTCGGCCAACCACGACGCGTCGGTGGGCGAGCTCATCGCCGAGGCCATTAGCAAGGTGGGGGCCGAGGGCGTGGTCGAGGTCGAGGAAGGCCGTGGCAACGAGACCGAGCTGGAGTTCGTCGAGGGCATGCAGTTCGACAAGGGCTACATGTCGCCCTACTTCATGACCGACCCCAAGAGCGGCGAGTGCGTGCTCGAGGACTGCCTGATCCTCATCCACGAGAAGAAGATCGCCAACCTGACCGACCTGCTGCCGCTGCTGAACAAGGCCGTGTCGGCCGGCAAGCCGCTGCTGATCATCGCCGAGGACATGGAGAACGAGGCGCTGGCGACGCTGGTGATCAACCGCCTGCGCGGCTCGCTCAAGATCGCGGCCGTCAAGGCGCCGGGCTTCGGCGACCGTCGCAAGGCGATGCTGCAGGACATAGGCATCCTCACTGGCGGCACGTTCTTCGCCGAGGACTTGGGCCGCAGCCTCGAGTCGATCGAGCTGAGCGAGCTTGGCAAGGCCAAGAAGGTCGTCATCACCAAGGACGACACGACGATCATCGAGGGCGCGGGCAAGAAGAAGGACATTACTTCGAGGGCCGAGCAGATCAAGGCCCAGCACGAGGCCTCGACCAGCGAGTACGACCGCGAGAAGCTGATGGAGCGGCACGCGAAGCTGACCGGCGGCGTGTGCATCATCCACGTCGGCGGCTCGAGCGAGGTCGAGATGAAGCAGCGCAAGGACCTCGTCGAGGACGCGCTGGCGGCGACTCGCGCGGCGGCCAAGGAGGGCTACGTGGCCGGCGGCGGCGTGGCGCTGCTGCGGACTCAGGACGCCATCGAGGCGGCTCGCAAGAAAGCCAAGGGTGACGAGCAGATCGGCTACGACATTGTCTACGACGCGGTGGAAAGCTGCGTGAAGCAGATCGCCGAGAACGCCGGGTTCGACGGCGACCTGGTCGTGGAGAACGTGCGCGAGAGCAAGGCCACCGAGGGCTTCAACGCGGCGACGGGCGAGTACCTGGACATGGTCAAGGCCGGCATCATCGACGCGGCGCTGGTGCCGCGCACGGCGCTGGTGAACGCTGCTTCGGTGGCCGGGTTGATGCTGACGACCGACGTGCTGATTACCGAGCTCAAGGATGATGTCGAGCCGGTGGTGGGGGCGGTGTCGTAAGGCACGAGTGATGCCGATTTCACGTGTTCAGGGCGATTTGCTGGAACAGCGTGTCGACGTGATCGTGAACGCGTGGAATCGGAATTTTATCCCCTGGTGGCTTCTGCTCCCGCAAGGAGTTTCGGGAGCCATCAAGCGAAAGGGAGGGGTGAAGCCGTTTCGAGAGGTTGGCAAGCATGGGACTATGAAGGCTGGCGATGCCGTTCTGACCTCGGCTGGTCGATTGCCATTTCAAGCGATCATCCATGTTGCCGCGTTGGAGTGGTATTGGCGAGCAACCGAGAAGGCTGTGGCCAGCGGAGTTCGAAACGCCTTAGAACTGGCGCAGCAGAAGGGCTTCTCCAGTATCGCATTCCCGGCACTCGGTTCGGGTACAGGCGGTCTGTCCGTTGATCGCTCGCTACACCTGATAGAACAGAGTGCGAATCATGCTTCCACAGATCTCGACGTTCTCCTCGTGGAGTTCAAGTCCGCAAGAAAGTAACTGATGCCCACCACCCGCGACTACTACGAGATTCTCGGCCTCGAGCGTGATGCGTCGGAGGACGACATCAAGCGCGCGTATCGGCGGCTGGCGCTGAAGTATCACCCGGATCGCAATCCGGACGATGCCGAGGCGGAGGCGAAGTTCAAGGAGGCGGCCGAGGCGTACGAGGTCTTGGGCGACGCCGCCAAGAAGGCCCGCTACGACCAGTACGGGCACGAGGGTCTGCGCGGCCAGGGCGGGGCGTCGCACGACTTCAGCCACATGAACGTCGAGGACATCTTTTCGATGTTCAGCGACATCTTCGGTGGTGGTGGCTTCGGCGGCATGGGCGGCGGCCGAGGCGGTCGCCAGCGCGTGGCGCGCGGGTATGACCTGGAGACCGAGGTCGAGATCGAGCTCAAGGACGTGCTCACTGGCACGGAGCGCGATGTCGAGTTTACTCGGCTCGACGTGTGCGATACCTGCACCGGCAGCGGCGCGAAGCCCGGCAGCGAGCCGCAGACGTGCCCGACATGCGACGGGCAGGGCAAGGTGCAGCAGGCGGGCATGGGCGGCATGTTCCGCATGGTGACGGCGTGCCCGAGTTGCCGGGGTCGCGGGAAGATCATCAAGGAGCACTGCCCCAGTTGCAAGGGCAAGGGGCGCGTGCCACGCAAGCGCGTGCTGAGCGTGCGCATCCCGGCGGGCATCCACGAGGGCCAGGCCGTGCGCGTGCAGGGCGAGGGCGAACCGCCGCCGCCCGAGGCCTCGCCCGGCGGCGCGGGCGTGCGGGGCGACCTGCACGTCGTGGTGCGCGTCGAGGAGCACGACATGTTCAAGCGCGATGGCGACCACATGCTGATGGAACTGCCCATCGGTTTCACGCAGGCGGCATTGGGCACCGAGATGGACGTGCCCACGCTCACCGGCAAGGTGAAGCAGACGGTACCTAAGGGCACGCAGCACGGCACGCTGTTCCGTTTGCATGGCGAGGGTCTGCCCAACCTGCGCAGCGGACGGCGGGGTGATCTGGTGCTGGTGACGCGCGTGGAGATTCCCAAGAAGCTCAGCGAGAAGCAGGAGAGGCTGCTGCGCGAGTTCGCCGAGTCGGAAGACCAGAGCGTGATGCCCGAGAGCCACGGCTTCCTCAAGAAGATCCGGGACTTGTTCTGAAGGCGGGGAGTGACCAATGGCAGAGCACGAGACAGTTGATCGCGATCAGGACAACGACGGCCCGCCGGCGAGCTTCGGCGACATCATCCGGGATGAGTCGGGCAACCTCGACGCCGAGGACGCCGAGCTGTTCTTCGAGAAGATGTCGGGCGACCTGGCCGAGATGGAGAACCGCTGGAAGCACTCGCTGGCGGACTTCAAGAACTTCCAGCGTCGGGCGTCGGGCAACGAGATCGAGGCCCGGGCCCGCGGCGTGCGCGACGTGTGCGAATCGCTGCTCGGCATGCTCGACAGCTTTGACCTGGCGCTCAACCAGGATCCGGCGAGCCTGACGGTCGAGCAGTTGTTCCAGGCGATCGAGACGATCCGCAGCGAGGCGCTCAAGGCGATGGCGCGCAACGGCGTGATGCCCATCCAGCCGGAGGTGGGCGATGAGTTCAACCCCGGGCATCACGAGGCCGTGATGCAGCAGCCCGCCGAGGGTGTCGAGCCGGGGTGCGTGTCGCAGGTGTTCCAGAGTGGGTACGCGATGGGCGACCGCGTGCTGCGGCCGGCCAAGGTTGCCGTGACGCCGGGTGAAGGCTAAAGGGGCGCGAGCATGCCGACCTACGATTACCGCTGCAACGCGTGCGACCACGAGTTCGAGCTCTTCCAGAGCATGAGCGAGCCCGTAAAGCGCACCTGCCCCAAGTGCGGCAAGCGCAAGCTCGAGCGGCTCATCGGCACGGGCGCGGCGCTCTTATTCAAGGGTTCGGGCTTCTACGAGACCGACTATCGCAGCGACAGCTATAAGAAGGCCAAGGACGCCGACAAGCCCGAGACAAAATCTGATTCGAAGTCGGACGCCAAGAGCGACAGCAAGCACGATCCCAAGCCAGACAAGAAGATCGAGAAGAAATCGGACGCCAAGAAGCCCGACAAGAAGCCCAAGGCCGCATCGGCATGATCCTGGGCCACGGCGTCGACCTTGCCGAGGTCCAGCGCGTGCGCCGATCGGTCGAGCGGTTTGGCGATCGCTTCCTGGAGCGGGTGTTCACCAAGAGTGAGCGGGTGTACGCCGGCGATGGGCCGCGACGTTACGAGCATCTCGCGGCGCGTTTCGCGGCGAAGGAAGCGGTGCTCAAGGCGCTCGGCACGGGCTGGGCGCAGGGCGTAGGCTGGACGGACATCGAAGTGGCCCGCGAGGCCAGCGGCAGGCCCGTGCTCGTGTTGCACGGCAAGGCGAGAGAGATGGCCGAGTCGCTCGGCGTTCGGCGGTGGCACCTGTCGATGACGCACACGGGCACGATGGCGATGGCGTCGGTCATCGCCGAGGGTTGAGGAGGACTGGTATGGCTGTCGACGACGCGCGGGTGCAGGAACTGATCGGCAAGCTGTCGCTCAACCCTAAGGACGAGGCCGCCGAGCGTGAGTTCTGGAACGTGTTCTGCCATCTACCGGCCTGGGTGCTGCTGACGACCGCCGCGGACGCACTAAAAGCCTCGGGCGGCGATGGCGCCGATATCGAAGTGCAAATGTTTCAGGACGGCCAGCGGACGTTCCTGCCGGTCTTCACTTCGGTCGATCGGGCGCGAGAGGCGCTTGGGCAGCAAGAACTCGCCTGCGCCAGCTTGCGTCCAGAGCAGGCGTTGGCCTACATGTGCGGGTTCCGTGGACGCATCGATGGTTTTGTTGTGAATCCGATGCCCGGCAAGGCCGGTGGCTTCGGGCATCGATTGCCCGACCTGTGCGCGTTCTTCTATCACGAACGCGGCTTCCTGCCGGCGGGAGCCATCCATGTGGCGGTCGATCGCGTGCGCCATGCCGCGAGCCCCCAAGGATACGAGATGGTGCACAGCATTCTTGCCGGCCTTGACAAGGTGTACGTGGCGATCAAGGACGGCGGCTTCGCGTTCGTGCGCAGCGGTGAGGAACTGTGGCTGTGGGCGTTCTCCGATGCGGCGATGGCGGTACGGTCGTGCCAGGAGCATGGCCTGCAGTTGATTGAAGCTACGCCCGCCGAGTTTGCCCAGAGGCTGGGTCAGGCCATGGCCGAGAGTGAAGGTCGCATCAAGGGGGCCGTGCTGAACCATCCCGAGCATCCGGTGGGGCTGAACCACGAACTGCTGGAGAGGATGATCGCGGAGCGCGCGGGCTGAGTTCGTACTTGGGGGGAGAACCATGGCGGCCAGGGAAGGCAAGTGGACGCCCGCCGAGCCCGAGGCACCGGATACCGATGATCGTGCGACTTTCGACGCCACGGTCAATGCCGACGGCCTCCGCGATGCGTACGTCGGCCGGCTCGAACTATCTTCTATACCGGATCTCGAACTCGTGCGGGTCCGCGTGGAGCGTCTCGATGCGACAGGGATCGCGTGTGCCGGCGCGAGTGCGCGGGATCTGTCCATTGCTGGCGGTGACTTGGCGAATGCCGACCTGACTGAAGTCAGTGTCCGGCGCTTGCAAGGCCGTGGCATTGGGGCGGTCGGGCTGGATGTCTCTGGCGCGAGGCTGGAAGACGTGGGGCTGGTCGGTTGCAAGCTCCGGCTCGCCCGCGGGCTCGGCGCGAGGCTGACCCGGTGCGTGTTCGAGGATTGCGACCTGCGGGAGGCCGACCTGGAAAGCGCGACTCTTGATCGGGTCGTGTTCCGAGGGTGCGACCTGAGTGCGGCCAGGTTGGCTGGGGTCGACTTGGGCCGGTGCGACTTGCGGGGGTCGAGGGTCGATGGGCTGGTGGTTTCTCCCGATCGGCTGCGGGGCGCGATCGTCGACCCGGGCCAACTGCCAACGTTCGCGGCGGCGCTGGGCTTGCGGGTTGAGGAGCTGCCGATGCCGTGAGCGGGCGGGCTCGGGCCATACCCTTGCCCCATGAGTTCCGAAGCCGCCAACGCCAACCCGCCCAGCAATCCGCCCGCTCGGGCCAAGCACTTCATCGAGGAAGCCATCGAGGCCGACGTGCAGTCGGGGCGTTTCGGCCAGCCCGGCGACGCGAGCGTGGTGCGGACACGCTTCCCGCCCGAGCCCAACGGGTACCTGCACATCGGGCATGCCAAGAGCATCTGCCTGAATTTTGGCGTCGCCGAGGACTATCGCGGCCGCTGCTTCCTGCGGTTCGACGACACCAATCCGGAAAAGGAGGACGTCGAGTACGTCGCGTCCATCAAGCGGGACGTACACTGGCTCGGGTTCGACTGGCAGGATCGCCTGACCCACGCCTCGGACTACTTCGAGAAGCTATACGCCTTCGCCGTGGAACTGGTCGAGCGCGGCAAGGCCTATGTCTGCAGCATGAACATGGCCGACATCCGTGCGTCGCGCGGCACCCTCACCGA
>JAUHYE010000128.1 GCA_030426395.1 Phycisphaerae bacterium | reverse complement strand
CCGCGAACAACGCCAGCCGCACGCTGCTGCTCGAAGAGAACTACGAAGACCTGGGCGTCTACATCCTGCACGGCGACGCCGACGACAACGTGCCCGTGAGCCAGGCCCGCTTCATGCGCGAGCGGCTGAAGGACCACCCGGACCTTGCGTACCACGAGCAGCCCGGGGCTGGGCACTGGTGGGGCAACCAGTGTGTCGACTGGCCGCCGATGATGGAGTTCTTCGAGGATCGCAGCATCGACATGGCGCCGGCGATCGAGACGTTCACCACCATCAACCCGGCCATCAGCAGCGAAGCAAGGCTGTTCACGATCAATCGGCAGAGCAAGGCGATGATGCCGACGCGCGTCGAGGCCGCACGCGAACCGAAGGCGAATGCCGTCACCATCTCCACCGACAACGTGCTGGCCTTGCGCATCGAGTGGGCGGCATACGAGGGCTTTGACCGAGAAAAGCCGTTCACCAACATCATCGATGGCCAGACGTTTGCGTTTTCGCTGTCGCCGCGGGGAGATATAGGACTTCTGCATGTCCAGCGTGACGCCCTCGACCAGCCTTGGCAACAGGCTGGTCGGTTCGACCCCGCCCTCAAGGGCGCTCACCGCGCCGGCCCCTTCAAGCACGCCTTCAACAACCGCATGGCCTTCGTCTACGCCACGGGCGGCACGGCCGAAGAGAACGCCTGGGCACTCGCGAAAGCCCGCTACGACGCCGACACATGGCAGTACCGCGCGAACGGCTCGGTCGACGTCGTGCCTGACACCGCTTTCGATCTCAAAGATCCAGAGAACGCCGACAGGAACATCATCCTCTACGGCTGCGCCGACACGCACAAACTTTGGGACACGCTGCTTGCCGACGCCCCCATCCGCATCGAACGCGGCGCGGCAACCGTGGGGGACCGCACGCTCGAACGCGACGACCTGGCCGCCCACTTCCTCTACCCGAGGCCCGGCAGCGACACAGCGCTCGTCGGCGTTGTCGCCGGCACGGGTGCCGTCGGCTGCCGTCTTGCCGACGAACCGCGCTACTTCATCTCGGGCGTGGGCTATCCGGACTGGATGCTGACCAGCCCCGGCGTGCTCGAATCTGGCCTTGAAGGTGTGATCGCCGCGGGGTTCTTCGATGCCGAATGGTCGATCGACCCATCGCAGAGCGCGTGGCGCTAGACAATCTTCGCGACGACGAACGTCATGTCATCTTCCTGCGAGCCCTCGCCGCACGCCCGCTTGTGGTCGGCTCGGATCGCGGTGGCGATGTCCTCAGCATTCAGTTTTGCAGAGTCACGAATCGCGCGTTGCAGACGCTCGATGCCGTAGAACTCTCCGTCGGTCTGTTTTGCCTCCCACAGCCCATCGGTTGACAGCACGACGATGTCCCCGGGTGAGAACGGCCCGGCCTGGTACGTCTCGAACTCCTTGCCCGCGAAGAGCCCGAGCGGAATGCCGCCGCCCTTGTGTTCGGCGAAGCGATCCTCGCTCGCAAGGTACACCATCGGCGGGCCGTGGCCGGCCGACGCCCACGCCATCTCGCCCGTGGAGCCATTGAGCATCACGAGCAGCATCGTCATGAAGCGCTCGCCGCCCGTGTCGTCGACGAGCAGTTCGTTGAGGTGCTTGAGCAATTGACCTAGGGACGCGGGCTCGTGGCATCGGCTGCGCAGGATGCCGCGTGCGGTCGCCATGAGCATCGCCGCCGCTACGCCGTGCCCGACGACGTCGCCAATCGCAAGTGCCGCGCAACGCTCGCTGAGCCCCTCGATGTGTAAGTAATCGTAATAGTCCCCGCCGGTCTCGTCGCAATAGATGCTGTGTCCGGCGATATCCAACCCCTCAATCGCCGGCGGGCCCTGCGGCAGCAGGTTCTTCTGCACCTCCATCGCCACCAGGAGGCTCTCGCGCAGCCGGACCCGATCACGCAGATCCGCCGCCATCGTGTTCACGGCTTCGGCGATGCGTCCAAGCTCGCTGGTCATGCCAGGCTCGACACGCTCTTCGAGTTCACCCTCGCCCACGCGCCCGATCTCACGCACGAGACGCGACACGGGCCGGGTTGCGATCAGCCCGATGACCAATCCCATCAGCACCGTGAGCACGAACGCCGCCGCGCTCGCACGGTCGCTGCTGCTACGCACTGCCGCGACAGGCAGCAGCAACTCGGCCTCCGGCAACGCGGTGATCACCCGCCAGTCGAGCCCTGGTGCCTCGCGATATGCCGACACGCGCACGAGCATGCGCTGGCCGGCGATGTTGGCGACGATCGTCCCAGGCGCCACCTCGAGCGCAGTGTCATGCACGGGCTCGGACTGAGCCTGACGCGCCACCTCGCGGGCCACGTGGTTCGCAGCGTCACGCACGCGGGTGTCGGCCATCTGCGACGCGATCGGCACGGCGGGCAGCCCATCGACCTCGATGATCGCCGAAACCTGCTCCTTCGGGAGCGAGTGCGCGATCAGCCGACCGCCGGTGTCGAGGATCATGATGAAGCCGGCCTCGCCCACATGCAACGTGCGCAGAAAGGCCGACAAGTCCTCGAGACTGAATTCGGCAGCCAGCACGCCGATCAGTTCTCGCTCCGGCCGATCACCGCTTGCCTCCATGTACACCGGCTCGACGAACGGCAGGCCCAGCGTCGTCGCCTGCCCGTCGACATTCAGCCAGGCGTACGGATCGAGGTACGTCGGCTTGCCGGCCTTCACGGCCCCGACGTACCACGGCCGAACCCGCGGGTCGAACGGATACCCACCCACGCGCTCGATCACCTGACCCGACGCGTCGAGCGCATACTCCTCGACGAATCCCGTATCGGGAGAGTCGTTGTCCAGCTTCGTCTGCTCGTCGGCGATGGCAAACTCGGGGTGGAGCTTTCCGGGATAGCGGAACACCCACGTCGCGCGACCCTCGGCATCACCCCAGCTCATGCCGCTGATCATGTCCATCGCTTCGGCGAACTCGAATAGCGGCGCTCTCCACGAACGCAGGTCGTCACGATCCCGCCGGCCTGCGAGGATGTGCCCGCGTTGGATGCGCGTCGCGCGTGCGGGCGTGTCGAGGAGCGCACCCAACCGTTCGTCGATGCGGCCGTGGATCTGGGTCATCTCGGCCGCGTTGAGCGTGCGCGCGGTCTCGGTGGTCTGCTCGCTCCACAGCGCCACCAGCACAGCCGCCGCGACCGCGACGGGCAAACCCATCAGCAGCGGAAGCAGCACGCGGATCGACACACGTCCCAGCACGATCAACCCCCGACCCGAGCGAGCGTCATACGCCCTCGACCGGCAGCGTCTGCACGATGTTCTCGATGATCGGGTCGCTCGCGACACCCTCGGCCTCGGCCTCGAAGTTCACCACGATGCGATGCCGCAATGCGGGCATCGCGATGGCCTTGACGTCCTCGATCGCCACAGATGGGCGACCATCCACGAGCGCCCGGCACTTGGCGCCCAGTATCAACGCCTGTGCCGCACGCGGCGAGGCGCCGACGCGCACGAACTGGTTCACCATCGGCGGCGCGAACTGCCCGTCGGAGTACCGCCCCTTCGCGTGCGTGCTCAGCACCAGCCGGATGGCGTAATCACGCACGCGTTCCGTCACAGCCACACGCCGGACGAGCTTCTGGTGTTCCAGAATCGTTTTCGCGTCGAGCACCGGCTCCACGCTTGCGGCAGTTGCCCCAGTCGTGCGCGCGATGATCTCGCCCATCTCGGACCGGTTGGCGTAACCCACCTGCAGCTTAAAGAAGAACCGGTCGAGCTGCGCCTCGGGCAGCGGGTACGTGCCCTCCTGCTCGATGGGGTTCTGCGTTGCGAGCACGAAGAACGGCAGCGGCAATTCGTGCGTCGTGCCCGCGACCGTGACGCTCCGCTCCTGCATCGCCTCAAGCAACGCGCTCTGCGTTTTGGGCGTCGCGCGATTGATCTCGTCGGCCAGCACCATTTGCGCAAAGATCGGCCCGCGCTGGAACGCGAACTGCCGCTTGATGTGCCCAGATTCGGTCTCGACCTCGTCGATCACCGTCGTGCCCGTGATGTCGGCGGGCATCAGGTCGGGCGTGAACTGCACGCGGCCGAAGTCCAGCGACAACGCGCTTGCCAGCGTGCGCACCATGAGCGTCTTGCCGATGCCCGGCACGCCCTCGAGCAACGCGTGACCGCCGGTGAACAGGCACGTCAGCAGCCCGTCGACGATCTCCCGCTGGCCAACCACCACGCGGGCGACCTGCTCTCGCACGGCGGTGTAATCGGCGCGGAACTTGTCCGCGGCGGCCTGGGTTGCTTCGGGTGTGGGCTGCTCCGCGTCCATGCAGTCTCCGCTCGGTGGAGTGTTCGTTCAGGGCACCGGCACTTCGGCGTCGCTTGCGTGCTTGGCGTTCCAGGCTTCCGAAGCCGCCTTGACGCTCTCCCACGTCTTGATCATCTTCGTCGACAACCCCCGGATGCTGCTCTCGACAGCCCCGACGGTGTCGGCCGGGAAGCCCCGGGTGAATACAACCGTATCGCCCTCGACGGTGGCCCACGAGAGATCATCCTCACCTCCCACGGCCAGCTCGTACCGCCCGTTGACGGTCGAGCTCTTCGTCTTGCCGGCATCCCCGGTGAACCGCTTGCCCTCGTGATAGGCGAGTTCCTCGGCGAACTGCCTCGCGTCGGCATCGCTATCCCACACGCTAATCCACGCGACCGCCAGCCGCCCATCATCGTGCTGCCACACCTGGTAGCGATCGCCGTCCCAGCCCTCGGCCGCGACGATCGCATCGGGCGAGTTTCCCAGCATCACACGCGTCTGAAACTCGCCCATCGAGTTCTGCCCAACGGGGTGCCAGCCAAACTCGGTCAGATTCACATCTGGCAGTGTGATCTCGATCGGCTCGTCGCGTTCTTCTCCGAGGTACTTCTCGATGTGCAACAACTGCTCGGTCGACAGCGGGGGATCGCTAAACGCCTTGTCCACGCGGGCGAAACCGCCATCTTGCACCATCGTCGTGACCAGGATGTAGCCGTAAACATAGGGAAAGATGAGCGTCTCTTTGAGGATCGCCGGCATGGCGTTGGCCTCGGCGCCCATCATGCCCCCGCCTGCGCCCATCATCGCGCCCATGGCCGCTGGGTCTTGCTTGAGCAGCGTCGTCATATCGCCCTGCTCGTCCATCATCGCGCCCGTGCCGATGAGCGTGGCGTCGCCCTCGACCAGGGCCGTGAGCGCTAGCTTCACGTCGTCGTCGTCCATCGCCATGCCCATCATGGTGTTCAGGTCGTGGTGCTGGTCTTGCAGCGCGTGCGTGAACTCGTGGGTCAGGATGTTGCGCATCATGGGCTCCATGAACCCGTCCGCGCCCGCGAGCATCTCACCGACCATCTCGCCCATGAACTCCTCGAGGTCGTCGGGCAGGATCACGTGCTTGGCCTCGGGGTCATAAAACCCGCCTGCCTGCGACACGACCAGCTTGATCATGTCGCCCAGAACGTCCGAGTCCGGCGGCACGAGACCAAAGGCCTTGTAGCTGAGATCGATCTGCTTGCGATACGCCGGAGGCATATCCCGATCGACCATCTCGAGAATCTCGCTCTCGATCTTCGCACGCGACATCAGCTCCACCGGTACGTCACGCAGAAATAGCAGCCCGCGCATCTTCTCGGCACGCACCTTGCCTTCCTCCGCCCAGCGGCTGAGTTGTTCGGGGTCACGAGCCAGAGCGGTCCCGCTGGTGGCGAGCGTCAGGGCGGCCAGGGCAATCGTCCGAGCGATCATGCGAGTCTCCTTAGGCGGTCATCGTATCGACCCGACCACTTAGACGCCCGAGTACATCTGCCCCAGCACATCGATGCCCCGCTCGATCGTCTCGGGAGACGACGCGAAGCTCAGGCGGAAGTGCGTGTCCCGATCGCTGAAGATCCCCCCGGGGATCACCAGCAGCTTGCGCGCAATCGCGTCCTCGACGAACTGTGTGCCCGTCATCCCCTCCGGCACGCGGGGGAACAGGTAGAACGCCCCGCCTGGCACGGCCACCTCGGTCCACTGGCTCAGGGCCTCCACCAGCGCGTCCCGCCGCTGCTTGTACTGCGCGACGATGGGCCCCATGTCCACGTTCATTGCCGCGATGCACCCGTGCTGGGCCATCGACGGCGCGCAGACATAGGTGTACTGCTGGAACTTCCCGATGTGGCCCATGAGTTCGGCTGGTCCCGCCGCATATCCCATGCGCCAGCCCGTGACGCCATAGGTCTTGCCGAATCCGCGGATTACCAGTACGTCGTTTTGAGCGCCCTCGAATCGTGCCGGCGAGGGGCACCGTGCACGGGACGGATCGCCCGCGGCCGCGTCGTCCTCGAAGTCGTCGAACGTGAACTCGTCGTAGATCTCGTCGCTGATGAGCAGCACGCCCTTGCGCCGGCACAGTTCCAGCAACTCCCGGCACTCGTCCTTGCTGCCCACCACGCCAGCCGGGTTCGACGGCGCGTTGTACAGCACCAGCTTCGTCCGCTCGGTGATCAGCGGCTCCACGCGCTCGGCCGTCATGCGGAAATCGGGGTACGTGTCGCATTTGACCGCCTTCGCTCCGCACATCGTGGCGATGTGCGGGTACATCACGAAGTACGGATCGGGGATGATCGCCTCGTCCCCGGGCCCCAGCAGCGCGAGGAACGCGAGATACAGCGCCCCGCTCGTGCCGCTGGTGACGAGCACCTCCGGATCGCCGGGGCCGCCGAAGCTCCAGCCCAGGTCGAGCGTGAGCCATTGGGTCAACTTGTCACGGAGCGGCGCGATGCCCTGTGTTGGTGTATACCCGTTGTGGTCGGCCTCGATGGCCTCGATCGCGGCGCGCTTGATCGGCTCGGGCACCGGGAAGTCCGGCTGCCCGATGCTCAGGTTGATCGGGTTCTCGATCTGGGCGCCGAGTTGGAAGATGCGGCGGATGCCCGAGGCGTCGACGGCCCGGGCGCGATCAGTGACGAGGCGGCTTACGTCCATGTCCCCATCGTTCCCACCCTACAGGCCAAAAGCGCGCCTGACGGTTGGCAATCAGGGACGAATCGACGCGACCGAAATCAGAAGACGCGGACCTTCGGCAGGCCTAGGGCCTTCTTCTCGTCCTTGGTCATCTTCTTCTCGTTGAGCAGCTTGGCCACACGCTCGGCCCGGGTCAGGACCGACCGCTTCTCGACCAAGGCGCCACCGGTGCGAAGCGAACTGTGAAGACTCATGGCCCAACTCCTGGCAAGCTCATCCTGCAAAACAGCCCGAGCCATCGATCGGGCCCGGGCAGAGATGATAGACGCCAGATTCCCCAGCGGCCAATCAGCCGTCGAAGCGCATCCAGATCTGGTCGCGGGGGCTGTAGGCCCCGCCGGCCTCTTGTGGGGCCGACCCCAGGAGCCGGATGACCTTGGCCTCCAACTCCCGACGCTGGCTCTCCATGGCGCTGAACTGCCCGCTGGGCACCGCCAGGGCCGTGTAGAGCCCGAAGCCCCGCCGGCCCTCGTCAATGGCCATCGCGTGGACGCCGTTGGTGGCAAGGTGCTGAGCCAGGCCCACGGCCCGCTCCCGGGTCATGCCGCTGGCCCACTTCAGGTAGTTATTGCCGGGCTGGCGAACGTCCCCCAGCACGTCGATCTGGACCGGTTCGGGCGTCCGCTGTACCACCGGCGGAGTGGGCTCGACGCGTGGTGTCTGCTCGGCCTGCCGACGCTCCTCCTGCTGGCGATCGACACCAGCGAGTGGTGGGGGCTCGGTGGCCTCGGATTCCTCACCAGTGGTCATTGGATCGGCAATCGTGCCGGACTGTCCCGTCCGTTCCCAGTACCGCTCCAACTCGGCCTTCTCGTTGTTGACGCCGAGCTTGTAGCCGACGCCCCATACCACTGCAACGACAAAGATCACTACGGCCACGCCGCAATAGACCCACAGCATCGGCACCTGGACGTTGGTCTTGGGATGCATCCCAGACCAGTCGGCAGCCCCGGAGGTCCGCTCGGCTTTGGGTTCGCTCTTGGCCGCTACGGGCTTGGCAGCCGGCGCCGGCTCGGGCATCGGGGCTGGCACATGCGTGGTTTTTGGCTTTGCCTGAGGCTGCTTGGGCTCGGGCCTGCTGGCGGGTTGAGTCGCAGGCTCCGACAGATCCTCGAGCGTGGTGGCCGCCGAGCGATCCGCCTGGCCTTGGCTTGGCTTGGTCTCGACGGCTCCCTGAGCCTGGCCGTTGCCGTTCCCAGTGCCGTTCTTGGCCTCCGCGGGCCGGTCCTTGGCATGCCCCAGGGCATTGGGCCGACCGACACCAGACCCCGGGCCCTGACGCGGGCCGTCTTCGTGCTGGAGCAACTCGAACAGTGGGGGGCGGCGGCTTGCCATACCAACAGTCTATCTCGGCCCGAGGCCGTGCAATCCATCGGCTTTCCGGCTGGATCTTTCGTGGGTCGCGATTCCCGCACCCGGGTCATCGACCCGATCAACCCATGCCCTATCATCGGCCCCATGACCGTGCCAGAACAGGACATCCTGCGCATCGCCCCGCCGCCAACCTCCGCAATCGAGCGGCTCTACGTCCGAGAGGTCGTCGTGGGCTTCGGCACCACCATGCGGCACTTCTTCACCAGCTTCGGCCAGGGCAAGGTATTCCCGGGCAAGAATACCAGCCGCACCATGAACTACCCCGAGGAGCGTCGAGAGGACATTCCGGTGGAGGAGGGCGGCCTCAACGCCAGTAACTTCCGCGGAGTTCACCGCCTGAATCGCGACGAGGAAGGCCGGGTCAAGTGCGTGGCCTGCATGATGTGCCCGACCATCTGCCCGGCCAACTGCATCCACATCGTGGCCGAGGAAAG
>JAUHYE010000009.1 GCA_030426395.1 Phycisphaerae bacterium | reverse complement strand
GGCTGCCGGCCGATCATCCCGACTACGCCCGGGCCCTGCTGGCGGCGGACGTGAAGACCTCGGACGTGGTGGCCAACGACGACCAGGGCCGTGACTTCATGGGCGAGTTCAACGAGCTCAACAAGAGCGTCATGGCGTTCTACGACGGACACGCCGAGTACGTGTATGTGGAGCCCAAGGACTCCAGCGATCCCGACGCCCACATGATCACCGAGGACTACCAGTTGCTGTTCTACCCGGACAACTGATCACGCCCCGTCCGATTTAGCACTGATCACGCTTGGCCCGACTCAGCAATGCCCCGGGCAAGGACCGCCCGGAGCGATCGGAGTGTCTGCCGAATGTCTGATTTCATGACGAATCTCAAGTACCGGCTCGAGCCGATCACCGAGAAGCTCGGGATGGGCGACAAGCCGATCGGCCGGGTGCTCATCTACGCCGGCGTGATCGTGCTCGGCTTCGGCGTGCTCGTGTGGGCGATCTTCCCACGCAGCGAGCCGCTGGTGTCCCAGCCGCGCAACCCCGTGGCGACGACCGCCGACGACGGCTCGGACACGCCCTCGGGCCCGCCCAAGCAGATCGGAAGCTCGCGGCAGGCTCCCGAGATGCCCGGCGGCTGACGCGAGACCCAACACACCAAGAAAGAAGGGCGGCCAAGCGGCCGCCCTTCTTCTTTTGGAATTCGAGGTTCGAGCGCGGTTACGGGCAGGGCTCGCCGAACGTGTTGCCGAACTCGATGTCGTCGAACATCGTGAATGACCCGTCGCCGTACCGGTCGGCCGCCGAACGCCGGGGCATGGCCCGGCCCCGGCGGCCCGTCCTCGCGGTGGCGCCGCGATCCCTCGAAGGGCAACGGCCGGGCCTCGAAGGGCGGCGGCAATCCCTCCAGGGGGCGTGGCCCACCCTCGGGGCCGCGCGGCTCCCCCTCGAAGGGGAACGACGCGACCTCGGGGGGGAGCCGCTGTTCCTCGAAGGGGAGCGGCTCCACTTCGAAGGTCGGTCGCGCCCCCTCGAAGTGGGGTGACGCCCGCGGGAGCGAATTTCCCGACCAGAAGCCGGCAAACGGCCGATTCTCGCGCAGGTCTTGCGCGTTTTGAGCGATTTTCTTGATTTTCCGGTTGGGCGACCAAAGTCGGTCGCGCGGGCCGTCGATGCATGGGTGCCGCCCGGCGCCACGCTGGCCCGGGGGCGACGCAACTCGGCCGGCCGGCGCTCACTTCGGGTGAGTCCAGCGGGGCGAGCCAGACGCGGGGGACGCCCGCGGGAACGGACCGGCCGATATGACAAACACGCTCAGCACGCTCCCGGACACCATCGCCGGGCAGATCGAGTTCTACGAGCAGCGCAACGCCGCCTGGGAGGCCAACTCGGCCGATATCGGGCTTTCATTGCAGCAGGCCGGGGACATGACCCTGGCGACCCAGGCAGCCCGAACAGCATACGAAAATGCCCAGCAGGCCAGATTGGACAGCATCGCGGCCACCGAAGCCCAGGACGCGGCCGTCGCCGCCATGGTGGCCATGGGCGGTGGGCTGCAGAGCCTCATCCGCGGCACGGCCAAAGCAACCAACGACCCCACCGTGTACCAGAAGGCCCTGCTGCCCGCCCCGGCCGACCGCCAGCCGACGCCCGCGCCCGGCACGCCCTACCAGTTCAAGGTGGCCCTGGCCGATGGCGACGTCGTGGTGCGCTTCAAGTGCGACAATCCGGGCAGCGTCTACGGCGTGACGTATCTGGTCGAGCGCCGCTCCGCTCCGCAGACGCCCTTCGAGTTCCTCGCCGTCGCCACCGGGCGCACCTTCACCGACAACAGCATCCCCACGGGGACGAGCTGGATCAACTATCGCATCACCGCCCTGCGCAGCACCGGCTCGGGCGTGCCCGCCCAGGCCATCGTCGAGTTCGGCGGGTCCAACCAGGTGAGCATCACCGAGAAGATCCAGACGCCCACGAAGAAGAGCGCCGACCAGGACGCGGCCTGAGCACCGGGCATCGCGGGGCGCGTCTACAACGCACGCCCCGCGGCGCCCACCGCCTCGACAATCCGCTCGGCCAGCGATCGCGGCGCTTCCGAAGCCTCCAAAGGCCCGGACGCGTCGCGCTGTTCATCCGCCGCCGGCACCGCGTGCGAACCCGCCAGCACCCACGAGCGCCCGCGCACCGCGAAGGCCGTCCCTTCGCCGATCTCGCGCGCCCACGCCGGCATCGCATCGACCGCGAGCGAGCGCACCGGCTGGCCGGCCGATCGCGACGCCCGCGTGACGCGGCCGAACAACGCCGCCGCCTCGTCGTCCCCCACCGCCAGAATCACAACCGCCACGCCGAGCTTCGCCGCAAGCCCCGCCAGGTCCGCCTCGGCCAGCGCTCCGGCCAATCGCGTGCGATCCTCGGCCGACCGCGCATCGACCATCAGCACCACGACGCGCTGCGAATCCCCCGAAATCGCGCGCAACGTCGTCGCCCGGCCGCGAGCGTCCACGCCGATCGCATGCCCGAACGGCTCGCCCACCCGAGCCGGGCCCGGCGTGCGTCCGAGGTCGGCCAGCGACTGGACGATCGTGCCATCGAGCGGCGGCGGCTCGAACCACGCCGCATCGACCTCGACCGCCTCGATCCGCGCCCGCGCCAGCACGACGCCCTCGCGCTGCGCCTCCATCGACGCCAGCCGCCCGTCGGCCCGTACGCCCAATTCCAACGCCGCCCCGTACGCGACGCCCGCGTAGCGATCGACCTCGCCCGACGCCACCCGCGACCACGACAAATCCGGCATCACCGCCAGCAGGCCATCGGGCCGCGCACCGGGCTGCCCATCGGGCTCTTGGGCGAAGGCCAGATCGATCTGCGGCACGAGCAACGGCGGCAGCACCGCCTCGATGGCTTCCCGCCCGAACGGCTCGGCGAGAACGGCGGTAAAAACACGCTCCCGATCGCTCTCCCGCCACGCCAAAAGCCGCCCCGGCTCGGCGAAGACGCGCAGCGGGTCGTCACGCCCCAGAGCGAGCGAAACCGCCGGCCGCTCGCCAGGCCGGATCGCCACCACCAACGCGCTCTCGGCCGCTGGCGCCTTGCCGCGGGGCACCTCGATGACCATCCGATCGGCCGTCGGCTGCGCGCGATACGCCTCGCGGATCACATCGAGAGCCGACGCCTCTTGCGCGCAGGCAACACTCGCGACCACCACCACGCCAGCCGCGGCCACCAGATGCCTCACGCCTCCACCCCGGCGCTCAACGCTTCGAGCGTCTGGGCGACGCTCGTCTCCCACCCCGGCGGCACCACGCCGGGCGCCAGGTCGGCCAGAGGCTGCAACACGAACCGCCGCTCCTTCATCCGCGGGTGCGGCACGGTCAGCCCGGGCTCGTCAATCGTCTGCTCGCAGAACAGCAACAGGTCGAGATCGAGCGTGCGAGGCCCCCACCGCTGCTCGGCTTCGCGATTGCGCCCATACCGCTTCTCGATGGCCAGCAGCCCGTCGAGCAACTCGCGGGCCGAGCACTCGACCTCCAGCATCGCCACGGCGTTCACGAAGTCCGGCTGGTTCTTCACGCCCACGGGCGCGGTGGTGTACAGCCGGCTCGTCGCGATGACCCGCACGCCGGGGATCACGCCCATCTCGCTGGCGGCGTTGATGACGTTGCCGGCGGGGTTGCCCAGGTTGCTGCCCAGGGCGACATACGCCTTGCGGCTCTCGGGCAGCGGCGGGCGGGCTTCCAGGTACCAGGCGTCTTCGTTTGGGTTGTCCACGCCCAATGAAAGCGGCCGCTCGCACGGGTGGCAAGCGGCCGACATGGGTCATTTTCTCAAGGCGAAACCGGCCTACTCGACGGGCTCGAGCTCGCGGGTGCGGTGTTGCATCTGGGCCTTGAGTCGCTCCAGGATCGCGCTGTGCATCTGGCTCACCCGGCTTTCGGAGAGCGCCAGCGTCGCACCGATCTCCTTCATCGTCATGGCCTCGTAGTAGTAGAGAATGACGATGAGTCGCTCCGCCCGGCTGAGGCCCTTGGTCAGCATGTCGCGCAGATCCTTGCGCTGCATGGTCCGCACCGGGTTGTCGGTGCCGTCGCGCATCACCTCGAGGTCGCGGGTCTCACCGCCGCTGCTGTCGCTGGCCTTGCGGGTAATCGACATGGTCGACACCGCCCGGCTGTCGCGGCGGATCTTATCGAATTCTTCCTTGCCCACGCCCAAACGCTTGGCCACTTCATCGTCGGTGGCGGGCTCGCCGGTCTCCATCTCGATCGAGCGGCGCACGCCGTCGACCTTCGACGACCGGCTGCGAACCAGGCGCGGCACCCAGTCCATGGCGCGGAGCTCGTCGAGAATCGCGCCCTGCACGCGGCGGGCACAGTACGTCTCGAATTTCACGTTCTTCTCGAGCTGGAACGCCGAGATCGCGCCCATCAGCCCGAACATGCCGGCCTGGACAAGGTCTTCCACGTCCACCTCGTCGGGCAGGCGGGCGTGGATGCGCTCGGCGTTGTACCGCACGATCGGCAGGAATCGCTCCCACAGATAGTTGCGGATCTCCTCGGTGGGGTTGGAAGCAAAGAGCTTCCAGACCTCGCGGATGTCCATCTCGTCGTACGGACTCCCACCAGGCTCGGAGGCCGTGGCCTCGGCCGTGCGAACGCGGTAAGGACGCATCGTCGATTTGAGAGCGGTCGGCATGGTCGGCTCCCTGACCGTTAATCCATCGAACCCAAAGCGCCGGGAACCCGGTCTTCGAGCTGTGGTGACGCGTGCCATCCGTGGTCACGCGCCATGAGTATACAGAATACCAAGGCCAAACGCCAGCGTTTCAAGAATCTTGAAAAGATGTTTTCTTATTGGCTGGTTCTGGGGCCCGCTCCGCAACGCCCGCCAACCCACGCTCGCGATCGACCACACGACAAGCAACAAGCTCGAACACGTACCCCACGGCCATCCCAAGCCCATAACAACCAAGGCATGAGATGATCGCGCGGGTCAACACCGACGTGGCTTCGCCCGAAGACAGAAGCCCCGAAGTCATCGCCACCGCAAACCCGCACAACCCGCAGAGCGGGCCGCACACGCGCGATGGCAACGGATGGATCGATGGTGACGATGGCACGTGCCACCTCCATCGGCAGTGAGCCAAGCCGACTCAAGCCGAATTGCGCGCCAATTTTGACTTCTGCGCAGGAATTGCGCAACGCCGCACCGTGCAGACGCGGCTATCGGCCCCGCACGAGGCGTGCCAGCAACCCCCGGCGCCCCCGATCAGATCCCAATCCATTGGGATCGATCTCTTCACAAAGCCTTTCGACCACCCTGTTTAGCTGTCGTGACGCTTGCGACTTGGGTGCAGCGAGCGCGATCGGCCGGCGGATACGGGTGCACTTTGAAACCAGCGGATCTTCGGGGATGGAGCCGAGCATCGGGAGCCCGCAGCCCAGGAACTTCGCGGCAACTTCGGCTACGCGCGCGTGCGCCGCGCTGGCTTCGTCCGAAGACTTCGCCCGATTCACAAGCAAGTACGGGATGCGTTCGTTCGCGGAATTACGCAAAGACTTGATGAGCGCGTACGCGTCGGCGAGCGAGGCCGGGTCTGGCGTGGCTACCGCGATGGGAAGCGTCGCGCCGGCAAGCCCCTCGCGCACCGAAGCGCCAAGCCCCGCGCCATGGTCGACAACAACAACGTCCATCGCCCGCGACAAAAGATCGACCGTCTGCGAGACCGCCGTCCGCGCGTCGTGGCCCGAAGCATTCGCCAGCGGCCCGACCATGCCGGGCACGATCACGACCCCGGCCGGTCCCTGCATCGAAATCCGGCGGACCAGGTCGGCGGTCACCCGACCGCCCCGGGCCACACGCCACACCGCCTCGGTCAGCCGCGCCGCTGGACGCAGTCCGCAGATCAGGTCGGCATTGGCCAGCCCGAGGTCCGCATCGACGAGCGCCACCTTCTTGCCGCGCTTGGCCAGGCCGATCGCCATCGAGACCGCGATAGTTGTCTTGCCCACGCCGCCCTTGCCCGACGCGATCGCGATCACCGGCGAGCGACGCACCGGCGCCTCGCCGCCCGTCCGACGTTGGGCCATGCGTCGCAGGGCCGTGGCCTGATCGGTCGCCATCGTGGCCATCACACGACCGCCTCGGCCATCGAGGTCTCACGACGCAACGGCGCCGGCTCGGGGTTCTTCGTCGCGGAACTCCCACCGAGCACCAGACGCGCCAGCCGATCGGCCCGCCCCGGCTCGATATGGTCGGGCACCTCCTGTCCCGTCGTCACGAAGCTCAGCGGCAGGCCAAGCTTGTGCACCATCGAGATCACCGTGCCCACACTCTCGGCCTCGTCCAGCTTGGTAAACAGCACGCGATCGGGCGACGCCATCGAGAAACCGCTGGCCGCGCTCCGGAGCGCCGAAAGCCCCGCCGTCGCCGACAGCACCAGGTGCGTCTCGTCGGGTTGGGCGGCATCGAGGTATGCCGAGAGCTCTTCCACCTTCTGGCCATCCCGCGGCGAGCGGCCCGCCGTGTCGATCAGCACCACGTCGCAATCCGCCATCGCCCGGCACGCCGCGGCCATCTCGGCCGGGCTCATCACGACCCGCAGCGGCACGCTGATGATGCTGGCATACGTCCGGAGTTGCTCGACTGCCGCGATGCGGAACGTGTCGGTGGTGATCAGTCCCACGCGCTGCCCACGACGGAGCTTGTACGCCGCCGCCAGCTTGGCGATCGTGGTGGTCTTGCCCACCCCGGTGGGGCCAACCAGCGCGATCGTCAACGGTCCGTCGTGAGTCCGCCCACGCCCGGGCTTGGCGACCGGAATCGCCTCGGCCAGCGCGTTCAACGAGGCCGACCGGACAAGCGACGCATCGGAGAGCTCATCCCGTCCCAGCGCCTGCCGAACCTGCGAGACTACCTCGTCGGCCAAGTCACGATCGACCTCGGCCTCAACCATCTTCAGATACGCCTCGGCCAATGGCTCGCCAAGCGCCGAAGCCGATACCGGCCCTACCTGCTGGGTGTGCATCATCCGGCCCATGAGCCGACGAAGGCTCCGAAGTTCGTCCTCAACCCCACCCGATACCTGTGCCGGCGACGCCGACCGCCGAACCCGCATCCGCTCGACGCGGGGCTCGTCCTTCGGGGGCTCCTCGCAACGACCGGGCTCGGGTTTCGGCTCGGGCTCGGAATTAATCTGCGGTTGGGGAGCCGCCTTGGCGGATGCCAATGCGGTATAGCGCTCGAGCAACTCCTGCCGCCGCTGCGGCGAGGTCGGATCTTCCAGAGGCTCGGGCTTGCCAGGCCTGGAGACGGGCTGGGGCTTCGGCTGCGACCGTGCCGCTGGCCGCTGCTGGGCCTGCCCACGCTGACGCTCGCGCACCACCGACGCCGGCGACGCGGTCACCTCGACGACAGGCCGGCCACCAATGCCAAACAGCCCGCCGACCTTGTAATTTCGTGTATGGAGGATGATCGCATCGCGCCCAAGCTCCCGCTGGACGGCATCGATGGCGTCCGCCATCGAGCGTGCACGATACGTCCGGATGCCCATGCCCTCCGTGGCTCCTTTCGATTCGAGTCGGGCCTCCGGCCCGGCTGGGTATCGCCCGCACTATCGGCCCGCACCCGACAGCCTAACGACATTTTCATGCTGGCAGGTTCATGGTTGGTACCCTCTCACCCTGCCCGTGCGACCGCCGCATCCCCAGGAGGCCGCACCAGCCCCATCGCGTTCAGTTCCACCTTCTGGTCCACCTCGTTGTACCCCAGCACCGCGATGCCCGGCAGCCTGGGCTCCATGATCTGGAACACCACCGCCCGCACCGTGGGCGAGGCCAACACCACCGGCGCGTGCCCAGAGTTCACCACGGGCTCGAGCGCCTTAGTAATCTCACCCGCCACGGCGTTGGTCACCCCCGCAGGCATCGTCAGCGTCGTGCTGTCGCTCCCGCGATCGATGTAGCTGCTGATGAGGTCCTCCATCGCCGGGTCGACCGTCGCGCACGACAGCACCAACTGCCCCTCGCCCTCGTCCACCGCGTACTGGTGGCAGATGGCCCGCCGCAGCCCGTTGCGGACATACTCGGTCAGCACGTCCACGTCCTTGGTCTTGCCGCCCCAGTCCGCCAGCACTTCGAGCACGGTCTCCATGTCCCGGATCGGCACCCGCTCGCGCAGCAAATTCTGCAAGACGTGCTGCAGATCGGACACCTTCACCGGCCCGGCCAGCGCCTCTTCCACCAGCTTGGGCGCCCGTTCCTTCACGCCCTCCAGCAGATTGCCGACCTCTTCGCGCGTCAACAACTCGCTGGCATGGGCCTTGACCACCTCGGTCAGATGCGTTGTCAGCACGCTCGTCGCGTCCACCACCGTGTAGTTCATGGACTCGGCGCGCATCCGCATGTCGGTGGTGATCCACCACGCGTCGAGCCCGAACGCCGGCTCCTTGGTCGCTTCGCCCTGCAGCTTGCCCGTCGCGATGCCCGGGTCCATCGCCAGCAACTGGTGCGGCCGCGTCTCCCCGCGCGCCACGTCGGCCCCGCGGATCCGGATCCGGTAATGCGTCGGCGGCAATTGCAGATTATCACGAATCCGCACCGGCGGCATCACGAACCCGCTATCAAGCGCCAACTGCCTCCGCACCGCCGAGATGCGCTCGAGCAGGTCGCTGCCATCACCAGTACCAACCAACGGCACGAGCGCCTGCCCGACTTCAAGCTCGAGCAAATCGACCTTCAGCAAGCTCTCCACCGCCGGTGGCGGAGGCGGCGGCGCGGGGGGCGGCGGGGGCGGCGGCCGAGTCGCACGCTTCATTGCAAACGCAATCCCACCCAACCCCAGCGACGTCGCCAGCAACGGCACCGCCGGCAGCCCCGTAAACGCCAGCACCCCCAGGAACACCGAAGTAATCGCCAGGCCCTTCGGCTGGCTGAACACCTGGCCGGTCAGTTCCTGCCCAAGCTCGCCCTTGTCGCCCGAGCGCGTCACGATGAGCGCCGCCGCGATCGCGATGATGAACGACGGAATCTGGCTCGTCAGCCCATCGCCGATCGTCAGCCTGCTGAACGTCTCTGCCGTCTGCGCCGCCGGCCAGCCGCGTTCGATCGCCCCCACCGCGAACCCGCCCGCGATGTTCACGCCCGTGATCACAATGCCCGCGATCGCGTCGCCGCGCACGAACTTGCTTGCACCGTCCATAGCGCCGAAGAAATCGGCTTCCCGCCGGATCTCCTCGCGACGTTCCCGTGCCTCCTGCTCGGTGATAATCCCCGCGTTGAGGTCGGCGTCGATGGCCATCTGCTTGCCGGGCATCGCGTCCAACGTGAACCGGGCCGCGACCTCGCTGATGCGCGTGGCGCCCTTGGTGATGACCAGGAACTGCACCGCAACCAGGATCAGGAAGATCACCACGCCCACGAACAGCGAGTCGCCCGCCACGAAGTTGCCGAACGCCTCGATCACCTGCCCGGCCACGTCCATCGCGTCCTCGGGCGAGGCCGCGTCGGCGGTCAAGATCAACCGCGTCGACGCGATGTTCAGCACCAGACGGAACATCGTCACCCCAAGCAGCAGCGAGGGGAACACGCTGAACTTCAGCGGCCGGTCCATGTAGAGCACCGTCAGCAGGATGACCACCGACAGCGACACGTTCGTCGAGATCATCAGGTCGAGCAAAAAACTCGGCAGCGGCACGATGAGCACCGCCAGCAGGGCCACGAAGCCCACGGGCACGATAATGCCGCGCCACTTTGCAAGCCGCTCCAGCCGAGCCAGGATGCCGTCGCCAATGGCCATCAGCTACCCGCCTCCGCTGGTGAAGGCACCCTGTGGCTGCCCTCCAGCCGATACACGTACGCCAGCACCTCCGCGACCGCCTCGTAGTGCTCCGGGCTGATGGTCTGCCCGACCTCGACACCGCGATACAACGCCCGCGCCAGCGGCGGACGCTCCACCACCGGCACGCCGTGGGTACGCGCAACTTCGCGGATCTTCAGCGCCACATAATCAGCGCCCTTCGCAATCACCTGTGGCGCCGCCATCTCGTTCGCGTCGTACTTGATTGCTACCGAGAAGTGCGTGGGGTTGGTCACCACCACGTCGGCCGTCGGCACGTCGCTCTGCACACGTTGCGAGGCGATCTCGCGCGCCACCCGCGCCCGGCGCTGCCGCATCTCCGGGTCGCCGTCCATCGACTTCTGTTCTTCCTTGACCTCTTGCTTGGTCATCTTGTTGTCGCTCTTGTGCTGCCACTTCTGGTACTTCAAATCGGCAATGCCGATCACCAGCAGCACCGCGAGCATCCAGATCGCAAGCTCCACGATCGCCCGCAGGCTCATGATCGTCGCGGTCTTGATCTCCATCAATGGCATCGACGCAAGGGCGGGGATCCACCTCGCCAGCACGAACACCACGACGACCACCACCAGGATGAGCTTGGTGAAGTCCATCCCCAGCTTCACCGCACCCTTGGGCCCGAAGATCCGCTTCGCCCCGCTGATGGGGTTCAGCCGGTCGAGTTTGGGCACGATGGCCTCGGGCGAGATCGACCACCCCACCTGCACGAGCTGCGACACCAGCGCCACCACGAACATGATCAGCATGGTGGGAATCAAGATGAGCGCCATGCGCGCGCCGATCCACCGCAGCACGCTGTCCACGTCGCCGGCCGATGTCGCCCGCCCGGGCGCGCTGCCACCAATCACGTCCCGCATCATCGTCGAGACCAGCCCGGTCGCCAGCAGCCCCAGCGCCGCCACCAGCAGCGCCGCGCCCGCCATCATCACGACCGCGCCGAAGTCCTGGCTCTTGCCAACCTGGCCGCGCTCGCGCGCCTTGCGAAGCTTGTGCGCGGTGGGCTCCTCGGTCCGCTCGCCCGGGTCGTCAGCCATCGGCCACCCCCAGCGAATGCACCCAGTCGTAGATCGCGTTCAAGAAGTCCGAGATCGCGTCGGTCGCCACGTCGCCGATGGCGTAGACCGAGATCACCAGCACCGACAGACCAAGCACGATCTGGATCGCGAAACCGATGGTCATGATGTTGATCTGCGGGATGGTCCGCATCAGCACGCCCATCGCAAGGCTCGCCAGCGTCGCCATCAGCAGCACGGGCATCGCGATGCGCAAGCCCACGACGAACGCGGCGTCGACTAGCGTTGCCATCAGCTCCACCGGCGCCACGTCCACCCACGCCGTCCCGGGCGGCAGCGACGCGAACGTGTCCATCACCGCCACCACCATGTGCTCGAGCCCGCCGAACTGGATGAACAGCCCCAGCCCCATCAGGTACAGCAACTGCCCGATCACCTCCGACTGCGCGTCGAACTCCGGGTTGTACACCTGCGCGAGCGCGAGCCCCAGCTTATAGCTGATCACGCTGCCGGCCACCTGGATCGCCACCAGCGGCATCGTCGCCATCATCCCAATGGCCAGGCCGATCAGCACCTCGCCCAGCATCACCAGAGCGATCGTTCCGAGTTCCAGCGGCGGTGTCTGGATGCCACCAGCCGCCACCGCCGGGTACAGCGCCACCGTCAGCATCACCAGCAGCAGCACGCGCACCTGCCGCATCACGAGCTGGCTGGCCAGCACAGGCGCAAACAAGAACAGCCCGCTCACGCGGGCGGCCACCAGCCAGAACGGCAGCAGATGCTCCAGAATGCTCGCCACCGCCGGATCCAACGGCCACCTTCCCCTTAGAACAGCCTGAACATCTCCACCGTGAACTCGACCAATTGCGCGATCATCCACGGCAGCAGCAACAGCGCCACCAGGATCATCCCAAGAATCTTCGGCACGAACGAGAGCGTCTGGTCCTGGATCGACGTCAGCGATTGGAACAGGCTGATCACCAACCCGATCAGCACGCCGGCGATCAGCACCGGCCCGCCCACGCGCAGCACCAGCATCAACACATCGCGCACATGCTCGACAATCCAGTCGCCACCCATCGACAAGAGCCCCCCGCTACACGCCCGGCAGCCACGCCATCCAGTGCCCGATCGCCCCGACCATCGGAACCGCCACCACCGCCCCCTCACTTGCGGCGCGCGATACCTCTTCGCTCAAACGCTCGATCTGCCCCTCCAACACGAAGCTCTCCAGCAGCGACCCGGCCAGCAGTTGCCAGCCGTCGGCAAGCACGAACAACAGCAGCTTGAACGGCAAGCTGATCAAGACCGGCGGCAGCATCATCATGCTCATCGAGATCAACACGCTGGCGATCACCATGTCGATCACCAGGAACGGCAGGTAGATCCGAAACCCCATCAGGAACGCGACCTTCAGCTCGCTGAGCATGTACGCCGGCACCAGCTCGGCCATGCCCACGTCGGCCCGCGTCAGCTTGCTCGGGTCGCTCACGTCGTGCCCGCGATACTCCATGATCGTCAGCAGGCTCGACCAGTTCCCCGTCGCCTCGATCTGGTCGAACATGAAGTCCCGCAGCGGCCTCGCTCCCGCGTCCCACAAGTCCTCGTACTGCGTGATCTCGCCCTGCTCGTAGGGCACGATCGCCTCGTCATAGATCCGCCCGATCGTCGGCGTCATGATGAACAGCGTGAGGAACAGACTGAGCGCCAGGATCACCTGCCCCGGCGGCACCGTCTGCGTGCCCATCGCCTGCTTGAGCAACCCCAGCACGATGATGATCCGCACGAACGACGTGGTCATCAACATGATCGACGGCACCAGCGTGATGACCGTGAGCACCAGCATGATGCTTACCGCCGCGCTGATGCCAGGGCGGTTCCCCTCCGAATCCGCCGGCATGACGTCGGCCGCTGCGCCAAGCACGCTCAACGGGTTGGGCCCGCCACCGCGACCCTCGAGCGCGTCGGCAAGCTCACGCGCGACAGCCGCGCTGGGCGATTCGGCAACTGGCGGGACCACGGGCGGCCCCATCATCCCCTGCGCCTGCACGCCGGTCGCCAGCAGCAAGACCGCCACCGCGATGAGCAGCAGCCACCTCACGCCCACACCCCGCGTCCCTTCGGCAGCGGTTCGCCCCGCGGCCCGACCTCGATGATCTCACCACGATCAACGCCATCGTCGGCGCCCTGGAATCGCTCCATCGCCTGGCGGAAGCGGGCCGACACGCTCTCGCTCGCCTCGTCGCGCGTCTGCCGCAGGATGGCCGCCACCTCGCTCGGGTCGTCAAACTGCGACAGCGTGGTGAACCCGCCACCCTTGGCCGATACGTTCTGGCTCAGCAGCAGCACACGCCGGTCGATCCGCAGCAGCACCAGCACCTGCCCGCGCCCAACCGGGTACCGCGCCAGCACCTCGATCACTCCGCTCGGCGCGCGCCCGCCCGGTCCCATCATCGCCGCCACCGAGCCGCTCCGCCTCGACAGGAACCGCGCCGCCGCCGCCAGCACGAGAATCAATCCAACAACCAACGCCACCGACGCCAGCGAACGCGTCCAACCCCCAGAGGACGCCGCCTTTCGTTCCGGCGCTGCCTCATCGCGACTCGACGCCGCAACCAGTGGAATGTCCGCCTCGGCCGGTCTCGCGCGCGCCGGTGCTCGCTCGATGTGTTGGATACTGAGCGGCTCGTTCGAGCGGGCGCCGCTTACCGGCGGCCCAAACTGCCCAACCTGCTCGACCTGCCCACGCGCGACAGTCACGCTCAGCGCGAGCGCACTAAAGACCAGCCATGCGAAGCGTCCAACTGCCATGTCGCCTTCCTGGCTGGGCACGCGCGGGCTCCGCCGCACGGCTGGTGGAAACCACCCCGCGAATACTGCTTACGACTCGGCCGGCTCCTTGGCCGGCTCACCCACCGAATCAATGATCTCGTTGACGCGGATGCAGAAGTTGTCGTTCAGCACCAGCACCTCGCCCCGGGCCACGAGGCGATTGTTCACGTACACGTCCAGCGGGTCGCCCGCCAGCTTGTCCAGCTCCACGACCGCCCCGGAGTTCAGCCGCAGCACGTCCTCCACGAGCATGCGTGTCCGACCGAGCTCGATGCGTACATCGAGCTGCACGTCGGCCAGCATGTCCAGCCCGTGCTGGGCCCCGCTCACGCTCGACAGGTCGAAGTCGGGCAGTTCCAACGGCTTGCCGCCACCACTGGCCGCTGCTTTGAGTGCCGCCTTCACGACCTCGTCGGCCATGGTCTGGTTCTCGTCGTCGCCCGACCTCTTCACCGCGCTCTCTCCACCCGCCGCCGCGTCGGCCTCGGCCTGGATGCTCTCGAGCGCCTCCTTGGCAGCACGCAATGCTTCAGACGCCTCATCCGGCTCCTCGGCGTCACCACCAGCGGCCCCCTCGGGCCGCTGGGCATCGGCCTGCTCATCGGCAGGGTCGGGGCCGGCTTGGTCTTCGGGGCGCTCTTCGGGCATCCTGCTCGCTCTCGTGTGCGGTTGGGGGCCGCCGGGTCGGCGCGTGCCGACCCAACAACGCCGGACTCCGCCGGCTTGCTGCCAACATCGGAACCCGGGCCCTCGCGCCCGCAGCTTTTGCCGTGACGTATCCAGAGACGCGCAACTCCTGCGCGTTCGCCCGCTTTGCCACTCAGTTCCGCGGGAAGCCCCGCAGCTTGGCGATCACCAGACGCTCCACCCGGGGCAGCCCATCGGCGTCGTTGCCGAATACGTCATTGACCAGCGCCGTGAGCTGGCGAGACCCCGTTCGGAAGTCCGGCTCGCGGAGTTCGGTCAGCTTGGCACGCCGGAAGATCTGGGTGATGCCCTCCTGGATCTCGGCCGACCGCTGCTCGAGCTGGGTCTGCACGAAGTCCTGGTTCTTCCGCCGCACCTTGATGTAGATCTCGGCTTCCCAGATCCAGACCTGGTTGCTAGTCATGTTCTGGTACTGCTCGTCGGTGAGCATGATCTCGACCAGGGCGTCGGGATCCTCCGCGTCGCTCACGATGTCCGCCGCCGCGTCCTGCGGCTTGCTGGACATCATCGTGACGAACAGGAACACGCCCACGCCCTCGACGGCCATGATCGCCAGGATGACCGCCAGCACCTTCACCGACAGGCCGCTCTTGCCGCCCTTTGATTCCTCGGTGCTCTCGGCACCCTTGTCCTTGGCTGCTTCGTCGGCCATCGCTGTCCTCCACCCTGCGGCGATCCATCCCCGCTCGTGTTATCGGCTACGGCCGCCCCGTCCAGTTCGGATCCGGATGCGTCTCGTCGGGGTTCACCTCCGTGCGGATCACCTGCACCCGACGATTCGACGCCGCCGCCGCTCCGGGGCCGCGAGCCGCCGCCATGGGTTCCGAATCGGCCTTTGCTTCAAGCTCCATGAGCCTGGGGTCCAGGTTCACCTCCGACACCAGGTAGTCCATCACCGCCTTGGCCCTGCGATAGGAAAGATCGTAAAAATCCAACCCCGAGATCCGGTCCTCGGCCCCCCAGGCGTGGCCCACCACCTCGACCTTCACCCGATGCCCCCGGAGAGCCGGACCGATCTCCTCACTCAACTGCCGTTGCACGCGCGGGCTCAGCTCGGCCGACCCCGCCTCGAATGTCAGGCTTGCACCAACAGCAAACCGCAATCCCTCGTTGATCACGTTCGTGCTCTGGTTCCGCCCGGCGATCGACTCGCTCGTGGTCTCGGCGCTGATGAACGGCTTCTCGGACGATTCGGAGTTGTCCGTGTCCAAGCTGTCCACCGTCATGTACGGAATGTCTTCGACCCGGATCTTGCCGATGCCACCCTGATAGCCGAACGCTTCCTGGATGCTCCGCACCACGTCCTGGTAGTCGCGTTCCTGCTTGAGCTCGCTGAACGCGGCCAGCAGGATGAAGAAGCACAGCAGCAGCGACATCAGGTCGCCGTAGGTGACGACCCACTCGGGAACGCCGGTCGCCGCCTGCTTCTTACGCTTGCCCATGTCAGGCCGCCTCGCGCGCCGCGACGAACGCCTCGCGCCGCGCGGGAGGCAGGAACGTCAGCAGCTTGCTCTCCACCACACGCGGGTTGTCGCCGCTCTGGATCGACATCACCCCCGTCACGATGATCGTCTTCACCAGCAATTCCTCGGCGTCCTTAGCCGAAAGCTTGTCAGCCAGCGGAGAGGCGAACATGTTGGCGATCATCGCGCCATACAGCGTCGTGATGAGCGCCACCGCCATGCCCGGGCCGATCTTACTCGGGTCGTCCATGCTCTTGAGCATGAAGATCAGGCCCAGCAGCGTACCGATCATGCCGAACGCCGGGGCGTACTTCGCCACGCCGTCGAGCACCGCCTTCGCGCTGCCGTGCCGATCGCTCAACGCATCCAGTTCAGTATCGAGAATCGCCCGGATCAGCTCCGGGTCCGTCCCGTCCACGGCCATCTTCACGCCGCGAACAATGAACGGATCCTTCATCTCGCCCATCAGGTTCTCGAGGCTGAGGATGCCCTCGCGTCGCGCCACCTCGGCGTACCGCACAAGCTCGGTGATCGTCTCGGCCGGGTCGCCCGTCTCGTTGAAGAACGCCTTCTTGCAGATGCCCACAAGCCCGGTGATCTTGGCCAGCGGGAAGCTCATCAGCACGGCGCCGATGGTGCCGAACAGCACGATGAACACCGACACCACGTCGAAGATCGCCATGACATCGCCGCCGCCACCGATGAAGATACCGATGAACAGCGCCACGACGCCGAGCACGACTCCGATAACCGTTCCCAAGTCCATACCGTGCGCGCTCCGATGGTGCCATACCGGCCCGGGCTCTCCAGAGCCCCACCCATCATCGACGCGCCTTATCGCCCGCTTGAGGGCAAAACGGACCCATCCCAAATTCCCTAACTCGGCGGAACCAACCTTCGCAGCAGCCGCCCGTAGTCGATCGACCGGGTCACGACCTCGGCCATCTCCTCCTTCACCACGATGTGATCGCCAGTCACCAGCGTGATCGTCGTGTCGGGGTTCTCTTCAATGGTCCGGATAAGCTCCGCGTTCAGCACAAAGCCTTTCCCGTTCAGCCGAGTCAGCACGATCATGGCCTCAGCCTCCCCGCCTAGCGGCCCAGCACCACGAGCTGCTGCAACAGCTCGTCCGTCGTCCGGATCACCCGCGCGTTGGCCGAGTACCCTGTCTGCGCCAGGATCATCCCGATGAATTCCTGGCTCAGGTCGATGTTCGACTGCTCGAGTTGCCCGCCAAGCGTCCGCCCCGTGCCAAACCCGCCCGGCTCGGTGATCACCGCCTCCCCGCTGTTGGGCCCGACCCGGAACAGGTTGTCGCCCTCGTCGGTCAAGCCCTGCGCGTTCGCGAACGTCGCCAGCGCGATCTGCCCGATCGGCCGGCTCAGCCCGTTGGTGAACGACCCCGAGATGATCCCATCAGGACCGATCCCGAACGCGTTCAGCGTGCCAGCGGGCAACCCATCCTGATCATCAACCGCGATGGCGGCCTCCCCATCGCCCACATCCAGCGCCTGCAACCGCGAGCCCTCACCCTGGAACAGCAAGTCGAACGCCAACGGCTGCGCCGCCCCCGTCGCGCCACGGTTCAGCACGATGCCCACCGGCTCTGCCTGCCGAAGGTTGCCGTTGGTATCGAACTCGATCGTCCCCGTCGCCAGCGCCGGGCTGCCCGCCGCCTCGTCGCTCTCGACGTAGTACCGCCACGTCGTGCCAGCGTCGGTCTTGGCCTCCATCACCATCGTCAGGTCGGCCAGCACCAGGCTGCCTAGCGAGTCGTACACAAAGAACGGAGTCCGCTGCGATTCGCCATCCGCCTCGCGCATCGTCTGCGCCGCGAACGGATTCACGCCCGTCGTCTGCCCGTTCGCGTCGAGCACCACGATGTCGCCCGTCTCGATGTCCAGGTCGTTCGCCTCGCCGCCATTGCCCACCACCTGGATCTGCCCCGTCGCCGGGTCGAGCGTCACACCAGGCGCCCCCGGCCCGGTCTGCGGCTGGATACCCAGCGCGGTACCCAGGAAGCCCATGAAGTCCGCGAGCGTCGTCGCCGCGCTGATCGCAAGCTGCGCAATCGGCAGCGTCCGCCCGCCCTTCTCGGCCCCGCGCACCTGCACGCCATCGCCGACCGTCGAGCTCTCGCCAAGCTGCAACGTCTGCCCCTCGGCAAACATCGACGTACCCGAGCCACGCTGGAGCGGGTTCTCCAAACCCACCAACGGTGTATCTACCGTCAACGGCGCGCCACCCAGCGCAGCCAAACCCATTCCGTCGCCACCGGTCAGCAGCGTCCGCGAGCCAACCTGCGCTACATCCCCACCCGCGTCGAGCGTGCCATCGAAGCGCACCGTCGACGTCGCCTGCGCGATCGTCAGCGAGCCGAGCTCGATCGTGATGTCGTCGAGCTGGCCCTGCTGGACCTCGAAGCTGTCGTTGACACCCCAGCCCTGCACCCGCTCGCCGTTGATCGTCACCAGCTCGTTGTTCTCGTTCAGCGTGAAGGCGCCGGCCCGGCCATAAAACCGGTCCTCACCCCCGCGCAGCACGAAGAACCCAGCCCCATCGATCGCCACGTCCGTCGGGTTGCCCGTAGGCGTGATCGTTCCGCCGCCCATGTTCCGCTGGATGCCGGCGATCTTCGTGCCCACGCCAACCTGCATCGGGTTCGTGCCGCCAAGCTCGGCCGTCGGCTCGTTGCCCAAGCTGAACGTCCGCGGGTTCTGGTTCGCCTGGTACATCCGCGAGCCCTTGAAGGCCGTGGTGTTCACGTTGGCGATGTTGTTGCCAATCACGTCGAGCCGACGCGTCTCGACGTTCAATCCACTCAGGCTGGCAAACAGGGCCGTGGTCGATGCCATGGGTCGATTCCTTCACGCCGCGCTCGTCGCGCGAGAGTCAGTTCTGTATTTCTGGACCACCAGCCGGCGCAAGACGCCGCAGCAACGCATCGCTCGCCGGTGCCGACTCGCTCGTCGGCCCGGCCGACAGCACGACGTCGACATCACCCATCAACGCGCTCTCCGCCGGCGAGCTCTTCATCGCCGTGCGACTCTCGACATCAAGACGGATCACCATGCCATCCATGAGAACGGCCGCCGTCTTCGCGCCTTGAGCTTCGGCCATATCCGCCGCGTGCGACAGCCGCTGCAGCTGGTCGGCACTCAGGTCGACACCAAGCTCGGGCCCCGAGACGACCGCACGCCCGGTCTCGAGCCGACCGTCCTTGGCCGCTTCCAACGCTTTGCCAAAGTCGCCACTCGCGTCGACCTTCTCGCCCCCGCCAACGCCAAGCAGCCTCGAACCAAGGCCGACCAGGCTCAGCAGGTCCAGCGGCGTCCCGGTCACGGCAGCAACTCCGCGTACTCGCCAACGCCAACCAAACGATCGAGCGACATCGTCGACCCATCCTGCAGCAGCAGTGTCGGCGTGCCATCACGCGTGCGCACCGCACCCACGGTGCCGATGATGCTCTGCCCCGAATCGTCCACGCCCTCGACACGCCGACCAACGAGCGAAGTCGCGCTCGCCAGCCGATTATCGGCCACCAGCGATTCGAGCTTCTCGGTCATATTCAGGTCGCTCTCGATCGAACGCACACTCGACAGTTGCTGCACCAGCGCGCTCGTATCGTTTGGCGCCAGCGGATCTTGCGCCTGCAACTCGGCCAGGATGATGCCCAGGAACTCCTGAGAATCCAACTCGCCAAGCCGATTCGGCTGTGTAGCTCCCGAGGCAAGCCCCGAGTTCGCAGATATCGCGCTCATAACGACGCACCCCGAGGCGCGTGAAACCGACCAACCGCCTACGCGGTCGCGTCGAGCCTCACCGTGCCCATCGCTCGCCAGGGCTCCGCCCCGGCGGCCGGCTCGTCATCCTCTCGCGTCGCTCCGCGTCGCGATCCGTCGTCCGCCCCACCGCCACCGGGCGCTCCACGCCCGTTGCGATCCCCGGCAAACTCTCGGCCATCCTGGCCACCGTCGGCTCCGCCATGGGGAGTGTTCGCAAGCCGCGTACCAACCTGCGCGTCGTCCTCGATCAACCGCACGTCGATCCGCTCAACGCTCAGCCCACGCGTCTCGAGTTGTTGCCGCAACGAATCCCGCGAGCCCTCAAGCAACCGCTGCGCCTCGGCACTCCTTGCCTCGAACGTCGCGACCACCTGCTTGTTCTCGACCTGCACACGCACGCTCAACTGCCCGAGGTTCTCGGGCCGAAGCCGCAGCGTCACCTCGCCATTGCCCGTGCGCAGTGCCTGCGCCAGCCCTCTGCCAACCTGCGCCTCGAACACCCGCTCGAACCGCAGCGCCCGATCTCCCCGAGGCGTCGCCACTTCGGGAGCCTTCCCGCGGGCCGCACCACTCTGCGGCCCGCGGGTGGCTCCGATGGCCGTCACCTGCGAGTTCTGATTCGCCCCACTCGACGCCGCCTGCGTCGCAGCAACGCTTACCGCGGCTGCCACAGGGGAAGCCGTCATCTGCGATCGAACCGGTGCGACATGGCTTGCAGGCGCTGCCCTATTCTCTGCCTGCTTCGCCGCGTCCTCACCCTTCGGCGCAGCGCTCTGCGCCTGAGGTGAAGCCCGATCCTTCGTCGCCACCGGCGTCTCGGCAGCCTCGTTCGACGCCTGCGTCGCCGGAGACTGAGGGCTCAACTCTCGCCGGCTCACCCCGGCCAACCGCTCCAATCCCTCGCGCGGCTCCTGCGCCCGAGGTGTCTGAGGTTGCGCCCCATCGCGCGATTCCTGCCGACCCTCACGCGCATCCTGCGCGTTCCACTCGGCTGCCGAGTCATTCCGCGCGTCGCCCAGCACGACGCCAGCCTCGCCCCCCTGCAACGCACCGAGGAGCATCCCAAACACCCCCGCATCGACCTGCACACGCAATTCACGCTCGCGCACAGGCCGGGGCGCACTCTGCGTCTCAGGGGGTGTCGGGCTCATCTGGAGCTGTTGCGGCATCGGCTACCTCCGGCGTTACGCCGTCCGTCCGCAAACGCTCCAGCAAAACCGCGGCCAAAGCTGGATCGTCCTTCGCAAACTCGGCGATCACCTTGTTCCGCTGCCTGTCCTCCATCGCCCGCAGGTACTCCACCACCATCGCCCGGCCGTCCAGTTCACCCTCGGGTGGCTCGGCCTGCCCGTCCCACATGGCCATCAGCATCGCCCGTGCCGCCGGCGCGCGCTGCCCCTGCAACGAGTCCACCGCCGTGCGGAACTGCTCCTGGCCGATCAGCTTGTCGCGCTCGGTGATCCGCGCCTCGAAGGCCGCCCGCTGCATCTCGATCGCCTCGGCCAGCCGGTCCGTCTCTTTTCGCTCGCGGGCAAGCAAGTCTCGCAAGTCCTCGAGCTCGCGCATCGCCCGCGTCATCCTCTGGTCGGCCGCCATCGCGGCCTCCTGTTGCAACGCCACCAGTTCCTCGGCCGTCATCGGAGAGGTCATCAGCCGCTCGACCTGATCGCGAAGCTGCTGCACCTCGTCTTCACGCTGCTCGGCCTGGGCCACGTCTGCCGCCAGCCGCGCCTCGCGCTCCTCGGTCGTCTCGGCCAGCATTTGTTTCAGCTCATCAAATCGCTCGCGATCCAGCCGCCCGCTCGCCCCAAGCCAGCCAACGAACGACCCGATCGCGAACAGGTTCGCCACCGCCAGCACCGAAGCGATCGTCCACAGGTTCCGCATGGCCTAGCCCTCCACCGCTTCCTCTGCCGCCAGAGTGTGCCCGCGACGCATCACGAACACGTCGTCCACTTCCAGCCGCTCGGCCTTCTCGAGTTCGTTCATCCAACCCCGATACCGCCGCTCGCGCAGCTTCTCGATCGCCTCGCGCTGCACCGATGCCTGTTTCAGCAATTCCCGCGCCTTGTCAACCCGCTTCTGCACGCCCGCCAGCTTCACCGCCAGCGCCCGTGCCTTGCGATCCGCTCCCAATTCTCCTGCGACGTGCTCCCGCAGCGATCGCGCCGACACCCGACCCACCATCAGCCCACGGGTCACCTCACGCTCGGCCTCCACCATCCCGCGCAGCTCGGCCATCTCCGCTTCCAGCGCCGCCCGCTCGTTCTGCGCCATCGCCAGCACACCCAGCGCATCACGCTCCAGCCGACGCCGCTGCTCGAGCACCACCTGCAACTCAAAGGCAAACCGCCGCGCCACGCCTTAGCCCCCTTCGCCCAATCGAGTCGCGATCTCACCACCCAGCGTCAAGAGCCGCAGCCGCGCATCCTCGAAGCCACCGGCATCATCCACCGATTGCCGCAGCAACCCCTCGATCGCCGGCATCAGCTCGATGGCCGCATCAACCTCTTTGCTCGTCCCCTTCGCGTACGCCCCGATCCGCACCAGATCCTCCGACTTCGCGTACGCCGCCAGCAGCCGCACGGCGCGCTCCCGGGCCTTCGCGTGCTCGCCATCCATCAGCCGCGTCGCCAGCCGGCTCACCGAACCCAGCACATCAACCGCCGGGTAATGCCCACGCGTCGCCAACTCTCGCGACAGCAACACGTGCCCGTCCAGCACGCCCCGCACCGCGTCCGACACCGGCTCGTTGAAATCATCACCCTCGACCAGCACCGTGTACAGGCCCGTGATCGATCCCACGCGCCCATCACCCAGCTCCACCGCCCCCGCCCGCTCCAGCAGCGTCGCCATCGTCGCGAACACACCGGGCGTGTACCCCCGGCTCGTCGGCGGCTCGCCTGCGGCCAAACCGATCTGCCGCAGCGCGTGCGCGTACCGGGTCAGCGAGTCCATCACCAGCAGCACGCTCAAGCCCTGATCGCGGAAGTGCTCCGCCACCGCGCACGCCGACCGCGCCGCCCGCGCACGCACCAAAGGCGGCTCGTCCGCCGTCGCGCACACCACGACGCTCCGCGTTAACCCCTCTTCGCCCAGCGCGTCCTCGATGAACTCGCGCACCTCGCGCCCACGCTCGCCGATCAACGCCACCACCACCACGTCCGCGTCGGTCTGCCGCGTGATCTGCCCCAAGAGCGTGCTCTTGCCCACGCCCGGCCCGGCGAAGATGCCCATCCGCTGTCCACGCCCGATCGGTGTCACCAGGTCAATCGACCGGATCCCCGTGCGTAACGGCTTGCTGATTGGCTCGCGAGACATCGGGCCGACACGCCGAGCGTCGAGCGGCGCCCACCCATGCTCACGCGGCGCAGCCCCGCCGTCCAGCGGCCGCCCCATCGCGTCGATCACCCGTCCCAGCAACCCCGGCCCCACCGCCACGCTCGCCCACGCCTGCAACCCCTCGACCACGTCGCCCGCCCGAATACCATCGCCGCTGCCCATCAGCATCACGATCGAACGGCCATCGGCCAGCCCAACGATCTCACCAAGTTGCTCACCCCCACCCGAAAGCGATGATCGCACACGCACCACCGACCCCACCGGCATCGGCAGCCCGCCAACGAGCAATGTCGACCCGCGCAGCGTCGATACCCGTCCCGACACACCCATCGCAACGATCGCATCCAGCGCCGTGCTGGCACGCTCCAGCACGCTCACGGCGATTCGCCCGGCAACAGCACGTCCACGATCCGCGCCAACTGCGTCTCGATCGTCCCGTCAATCCGCGACTCATCCGCCTCCACGATTACTGAACCGTGCGACAAGGCCCCATCCTCGACCACCACAGCGTTCGCAGACTCTGCCAAACGATCCGATATCCCCGGCAACGCCGCGCGCACCGCCTCGGCATCCTCGGGTGACACCCGCACGCGCAGCCGAGTGGGCTGCATCGTCAGATCGATGGCCTCGAGAAGTTGCCGCACCGCCGCCTCGCCATCCAGTTCGATCGCCCGCTTCGCCACGCGCTCACCAAGCCGCACCGCCAGCGCCAACACGCCGCGCTCCGCCTCCACACGCAACTCACTCCGCATCGCCTCAAAACGCTCGAACGCCCCAACCCACGATGTCTGCAACGCCCCCAACGCCTCAGCCTCCGCAGCGAGCGCCTCGGCACGCCCACGCTCCAGCCCCTCGGCGTGCCCTTCGGCCCGCCCCTTCTCAATTCCCTCGGCGCGCCCCTTCTCGGCAGCTCCAGCGATCAATCGCTCGCGCTCGGCGTGCGCTTCTTCTACGATGCGATCGGCCTCACGCCGCGCACGCTCCACCATCGCCTCGCCCTGCCGCGCAAGATCGCCAAGATCGAGCACCACGGCGTCGCGCGCCAGCGAGGCCGCGTCGGCGCGGCGGATCATCGGCATGGCAGCACCCGGCCCATGCTTACACCACCAGTTCCGTATCGCCGCGGCCCTGGATCATCACGTCGCCGGCCTCCTCGAGCCTGCGCACGATGTCCACGATGCGCTGCTGGGCCGTCTCCACGTCGCTGATGCGCACCGGGCCCATGAACTCCATGTCTTCCTTGATCATCTCGGCCGCACGCGCCGACATATTGCCGAAGATCTTCTGCTGCAACTCCTCCGACGCCGTCTTGAGCGCCAGCGCCAGCTCGTCGTTGTCGACCTCCTTCAGCACGGCCTGGATGCCCTTGTCGTTGACCATCAGGATGTCCTCGAACACGAACATCAACCGCCGGATCTGCTCGACCAGGTCCGGGTCCTCCGACTCGAGCCCCTCCATAATCGCCTTTTCGGTCGAACGATCCGCCAGGTTCAGCATCTCGGCCACCGTCGGCACGCCGCCGCTCTTTTCCATGTTCTGCATGAGCATGTTGCTCAGACGGCTCTCGAGCCCCCGCTCCACCTCGCGGATCACTTCGGGGTTCGTCTGCTCCATGTTCGCGATGCGCTTGATCACCTCGATCTGCTTCTGCATCGGCAGGCCGACCAGAATCTCCGCCGCCTTGTGGTGGCTTAGGTGGCACAAAATGAGTGCGATCGTCTGCGGGTGCTCGTCCTGGATGAATGTCAGCAGGTTCTCGCTCTCGGCACGCTGCAGGAAGCTGAACGGAGTCTTCTGCACCTGCGTCTGGATCTGGGCAAGCACCTTCGACGCCTGATCGGGATCAAGCGAGTTCTTCAGAAGCTCACGCGCGAAGTCCAGATTGCCCTCGCCCGCGAACTCGTTGGCCACCGTCAGATCGTAAAACTCACGAACCACCGCCTCCTGCAGCTTGCTCGGCACCCGCCCCAGGCTCGCCAGCTCACGCGTCACCTCTTCCACCGACTCGGCAGGCATCGACTTGAGAACCACCGACGCCCGCTCGTGCCCGACCGCCAGCAGCAGGATCGCCGCCTTCGTCGCACCGTCCAGGTCGATCACGTTCGTTGGCAGCTTCTCGTGCGGTTTGCGGGGCAATGCGATCTCCAGCTACGAAGCCAACTCAGTCACGATCCGCCGCAACCCAACTCTGCAAGAGCGAAGCGGCCGTCTCGGGCGAGGCCGAAACCAACTCGCCCACCTGATCCAGCATCTTGCCGGCACGCACCTGCTCCTCGTCGAGTTCGATGCCCGACATGGGAACATCGCCCTCGTCGGCCTCGCCAAACACGTCGCCATCGCCCTTCAATGCCGGCGGGATGCCAACCAATTCCTCGGCTGTCGGCAGGTCGGCCTTCTTCGTGGCCTTGCGCATCAGCATCGCCATCATCGCCACGCTCACGAGCGCCAGCACCCCCAGCACGGCCTTGTCGATAAGCCCGCTGCTGGCCAGCCCCATGAATCCGCCCCCGCCGCCACCGCTCATGCCACTTCCACCAAAGCCCGGCGTGAACCCGGCATTGCCAACCAGCGGCGCATCGCTCAGCATCGAAACCGTCACCGCAACATCCGCCGGGTCGCCCGTCACGATGTTCCCAAGCGCCATCTGGATCCGCGCTTCGAGATCGCTGCGAACCCGGTCAAAACGGTCCGCGATCTCCTGAGGCGTCGGAGTCACCGGCTCGGCACCCTCGGCCGCCGGCGCCGTCTCCTGCTCGATCAACCGCAGCACGTGGCTCCGCGGCACGCCCAGCATCACCGACACACCCAGCAAATCGCCGCCAGGATCTTCTACGTTCTCCGTCCTGGACGGGAAGCGTGAGTCGAACGTGCTGTCCTCCGTGGTCTCCGTATAGGTCGACCCGTCCGCAGCCGAACCCTGGCTGATCGAGCGAGGCTCGTTCGATCGTGTACCGGACACACCACCCCGAACCGTGTTCTGTTGCGTCTGCTCGGTCCGGCTCTCGCTCTCGATCGCCGACACTGGCCGCTCGAATTGCTGGCTCTGCTGCGTCCGCCGCGTCCCATCAACCTTGGCAAACACCCCCAGCGACATCCCGGGTATGTCCCTCAGGAAGCCCCGGATCTTGTCCTCGATCATCGCCTCGACCTGGGCCTGGTGCTCCAGCGAGCGCCGGGCGCTCAAGCGAGAGTCGTCGCTCGCGTAGTACGCCATCATGCTCACGCCGTCGACGATCGAAACATCCGTCGCCTCCAGCCCAGCAACCGCCCCAGCCACACCAATCGCAATCGCGTCCACCGCGTCCTGGCTCAGGTGCCCCCCCACCGGGAACACCGATACCGTCGCCGTCGGCCGCCGGTGCGTCCGCCCCAACCCCGATTGCTCCGGCATGTCGATGACCACCGTCGCGCTGTGCAGCGATTGCCACATGGACAGGATCTCGGACAGATACTCCCCGTACGCCGCCCAATAGTGCTGGTGGTTGTCCTGACGCGAGTTCATCCAACTCCGCGTCTCAACCAGCCGCTCGACGAACGAGGCAGTCTGCGTCGGCGCGATCCGCTGCTCCATCAGAGCCGCCCGCGCCCGCATGGCATATTCCTGGTTGACCAGAATCTGACCCGTCGGGCTCGCATCCGCCTGGATTCCGGCCTCCTGCAGCGCCGTCACCGCCCGGGCCTGGTCCCCGGGGTCGGAAACCAGCGCCACCTGCACGGCGGAGCTCCTCCCGGCGTACTGCGACACCAGGAAGAACGCCATCGCCACGATCACCACGACACAGCCGACCAGCAGCTTCTCGATCGTCCCGAGGCGACCAAGATGCCCCGCCAGTTGGCGCAGCTTCTCTTTGGGTTGCTTGCTGGCCGTCTCCACGCCCCGGGCTCCCGCGCGTTCCACGCGCAAAAACGCTGCCGCTCAGAAGGCGACACGCCAGTTCGTGGTCGGCTTGTCAGGGTTCCGGGCTTGAATACCCGCTCAGGCCTGCGCACAACCCGCGCGACACGGCCCTAAAACGCGCAACAACTGCGCGTCCATCAGACCCGCATCTGCTGGACTTCCTGGTACGCTTCCATCACCTTATTGCGCATCTGCTGCAACAACTGGAACGCCGTGTCGGCCTTCTGTGTCGCCAGCAGCACGCCCTCCAGGTCGGTCCGCTGCCCGGTCATCAGGTCCTCGACGGCCTTGTCGGCATCCTGACGCATCTCCGAGGCTTCCTTGAGCTGCCCGAACAGCGCCTTGCGGAACGCCTCCCCGTCGGTCGGGTCGCTCTGGGGCCGCACGGGCTGCCCATCACGCAATGGTCCAGACGCGCCGCCGATCAGACCAACAGGGTCGCTCATGCCAATCCGCCTCCGAAGTCCGCCGGCCCCACACCGGCCGCCGCGTCATCCTATGCGATCAAACGCAAAGCCTGGGCCAACATCGCCTTGGTCACTTCAGCGGCCGCAACATTGGCCTCGTACGCACGAGACGCCTCCATCGCGTCCACCTGCTCGGCCATCGGGTTGATATCCGGCGCCATCACATACCCATTCGCGTCCGCGTGCTTGCTGTCCGGGTCCCACTTGGGTCGCAATGCCTTGTCATTCTGGAACACCTCGCGCACGTGCACGCCCAACCCCCGACCCTCCCGGCTGCCAGCCGACGGATCGCCTGAAGCCAGCACCACCTCGCGCCGCAGGAACGGGGCGTAATTCCCCCACTGGTCCTCGATCACGTTCGCGCTGGCGATGTTCGCCGACGACGCCGTCAGCCGCACGCGCTGGGCGATCATGCCGCTCGTCGAGATGTCAAGGCTGCCAAACACGCCCTACACCCCTCACGCCACCCGCTGGCTGATCGCCGTCCGCAGCACGCCCACACGGCTACGCATCAGGTCGGCCGCCACGCGGTAGGCCCCATAGTTCTCGGTCATCGACTGCATCAGCCGCTCGACATCCCGATCGTTGCGGTCGTGCAGCAGCACCCCGCCCACGCTCGAACGCCCCTTCAGCGGCCGCAGGCTCATCTCGCCATCCGTACCCACGCGAACCTCGCGCGAGCTGCGCATCTCCAGCCCGCCGCCAACACCGCCGTTACCCTTCCGCCGCGCCTCCACCGCCTCGCCCAGCATCTCCTGGAAGGCCTTGGGCGACACGTCCACCGCCTGGAAGTTCGGCGTCGTCAGGTTCGCCACGTTGTGCGCCAGCAGCCGCTGCCGCTGCCCCGTGAAGCGCATCATCGCCTCGAGCGTGGGGAGCGAGCCGGCCTGGAGGGTCTCTTTCAACATCGCGTAACGGGGCGAACCGCAAATACCGGGCCAATCGCCTACAGATCTTCCGGCACCAGCCGCTCGTCCTTCCACTTCTTCAGCTTGATGCCAAGCGTCCGCACGCCAATCCCCAGCGCATCGGCCGACTTCTGCCGGTGCCCGTCGTACCGCTCCAGCGTCCGCACGATCGCGTTCCGCTCCATGTCGTCCAGCGTGGTCGCCCCGGGAGCAAACGTGATGGCGCCGTCTTCCAGCACCGCCGGACCACCCACGGCAACCGCAACGGGTTCTTCCACCCGCGGCGCCGGCTCGATCACCACCGCCGGCCGCTGCACCGGCTTGGTCTGCCACGCCAGCCAGGGCTCAAGCATCTCCCGCCGGATCACGACATCATCATGCCGCGATCCCGAAGCGCTCAGCACCACCGCTCGCTCGCAAACATTCTGCAACTCGCGAACGTTCCCGGGCCACTCGTACCCGCACAGCAACTCCACCGCCGCCGGCTCCAGCCGCACCCGACCACGCCCCTCACGCCGAGCGATCTGCCCCAGGAACGTCTCGGCCAGCACCGGCACGTCCTCGATCTTGTCGCAGAGCGCCGGCAGATGGATGGGCAGCACGTTGAGCCGGAAGAACAAGTCCTGCCGGAAGTCCCCCGCCGCCACAGCCTTGGGCAGGTCCCGATTGCTCGTCGCCAGCACACGCACGTCGATCGAGATCGTCTGGCTGCTGCCCACCCGCTCGAAGGCACGCTCCTGCAACACCCGCAGCAGCTTCGCCTGGATGGCCGGGCTCACCTCGCTCACCTCGTCCAGCAGCAGCGTCCCGCCGTGGGCCAGCTCGAAGCGGCCCTTCCGCATCTTGTCCGCGCCCGTGAACGCGCCCTTCTCGTGCCCGAACAGCTCGCTCTCGAGCAGCGTCTCGCTCAACGCCGCACAATTCACGGCCAGGAACGGTCCCGTCCGCCGCGGGCTCAACTCATGGATGGCCCGCGCCACCACCTCCTTGCCCGTGCCGCTCTCGCCGACGATCAGCACCGTGCCGTGGCTGTCGGCCACCGCCTGCACCTGCGCCTTCACGCTCCGCATTGCCGGCGACGCACCGACCAACCGGTCGAGCCCGAACGCCTCGCCCTGCGTCACGATCCTGCCGCTTGCCTCCACCTCCGCCTGGCTTCCCTGCGCCCGCAGCACCGCGTTCTCGCGCCGCAGCTTGGCGTGCTGGATCGCCCGCTTCACGCAGATCAGCAGCTCATCACCCTCGAAGGGCTTCGTCAGATAATCGAACGCCCCAAGCTTCATCGCCTCGACGGCCGTCTGCACCGAGCCGAACGCCGTCATCAGCACGACCGGCAGCTCCTCGTCGATCTTGCGCACCTGCGCCAGCAGTTCGACGCCGGTCATACCCGGCATCTTCAGGTCGCTCACCACCGCATCGGGCCGCTGGAGCGCCACCCGCTCGAGCGCCTCGGCCCCGTTCGTGGCCGCCAGCGCCGTCATGCCCGCACGCCGGAGCACCGAGCACACGCTGTCGCGCATCATTTCCTTGTCGTCGACGACCAGTACCGTGCTCAAGCCACGCCCTCCGTCACCATCGCCTGCGCCCGCACCGGCAATGTCAAAACAAACCGCGCGCCGCCAGCATCCATGCTCGCCGCGTCGACCCGGCCCCCGTGCGCGTCCACGATCCGCTGCACCATCGCCAGCCCGAGCCCACACCCCGTCTGCCGCGTCGTGTAAAACGGATTGAACATCCGCTCCACCACGCCCTCGGGCAGGCCCGGACCGTTATCCGTCACCGCGTACGACACCATCTCCCCACGAACCTCGACCGAAATCCCCACACGCCCGAGCTCGGCACTCCCCTCTTCGCCAATTGCTTCGATCGCATTGCGAATCAGATTCGCCAACGCCTGGGCGACCAGACCCGCATCCACCTCGACATCCTCGAACGCCGGCGCCGCATCGACCGAAAGCTCCACCCCCGCCGCCACGGCCAGCATCTGGCACGTCGCCACCGCTCGCCGTGCCGGTTCGGCAGCATCGACGACAGTCACCGCCGGCGCCAGCTCCCGCGCGAACCGCAGCACATCGCCAACAACACCATCAAGCTCCCGAGCCGCCCGCAGGATCTTTCCCGCCGTCTGCGCCTCTTCGCTCGCCCCCAGATCATCACGCAGCATCTCGGCGTGCAGCGCGATCGCCGCCAGCGGGTTCCGCACCTCGTGCGCGATCCCCGCCGCCATCTCGCCAAGCGCCGCCAGACGCCGGCTGCGCTCCAGCCGCACGTTCGCCTCGTTCAACTCGCTCTTGAGTCGAGAAACCTCGGACCGCAGCGCTTCGTGCGTCTGCCCGAGTTCGCCCGCCGCCGAGTTGAACGCCCGCATCAGCTCGGCCAGGTCCTCCGGCGTCACCGAAGGCCCAAGGGCCGCACCACCTGCCGCCGCCCGGGTCACGCCTCAGGCCTCCCGATCCTGATGGATCGGCGTCCGCGTCGCCGCACCCCCATACGCCCGCATCGCGCCCTTGGCCCGGCCGATGCCGCTCATGCTCTGGCTCACGCGGTCCCGGGCGCCGTCGAGCTGCCGGCGAGTCTGCGAGTCCTGCTCGTGCACACGAGCCGCGAGGGCCTTCAGAGCGTCCAGCCGCTCACCCAGGGCCTCGCGTTCGTCCTCGGGCAACCCATCGACGAAGCCCTGCCAGTCCTTGCGGATATCCTCGAGCCCGCGGTGCACCTCGACCAGCTCGTCGACCACCGCCTGCCGATCGCCCATCAATCGCAAGAGTTCGTCGCCCTCGCCGCTGGCGATGAGCTCGTCTTGCCGCGGCCCGAACGCCGCCAGTTGGTCATATAGGGCCGCCTGGCGTTCCAACGCCGGCATCACCCGATCGCGCAGCATCGCACGGGAAGAAGTCGCCCGGGGACAGTCCGAGCCGCGCGCCTCGCCATAGGTCATCCTGACCTCCAGACCGGGCGCACTCCACGCCCGAGGCGCTAGCCATCGGCCCCTTGCCGCACTTTTCTTCAATCAACGCGCAGAAATTGCCGCCGACAGCCCGTGTCGCTCACTCGTACACGGGCTCGGCCAGCCGCCGGGCCATCGACGGAGCCTCCTCGGGCGCCGGCGGCTCGGTCAGATCAATGGGCAGATACACCCCATTGGCATGGTCGCTATTGAGCACCACCGCGCAAGGTTCCACGAACCGGGCCCCCTCGGGCACCTTCTCGTGCCCCAGCACGAACATCGTCACACCCCACCGTTCGACGAGATCCTCGAGGCTCTCCGCGTCGTAGTGCCGCCCCCACACCATCATGTGGGCGCTGCCCGTCAACGGGCGGTAGTCCTCCTCGGTCAGCTCCCGATCCAAAATCCCAACGTCGAACCGCCCCATCATCGCCGGGCTCGGCACGCTGTGGCTGCACTGGATCACGCCCCGCGACGTCTCGCACCGCAGCGCCAGCGGCATCGCCCGAACGAACAACGCGATCGCCTCGTGCACCCGATCGGCGTCGTCGCCAAACACACGCTCCACCCCGTCGTTGAACGCCTCGACCACGCGCACGCCATCCTTCACGATGCCCGACCCCACGATCTGCGCCAACTCGTGGTTCGCCAGCAGAACATGCACGTGCTCGGGGAAGGCCACCTTCAGCGCCGCCACCCGCGTGAGCGCCCGATAGCTGAAATCCACCCCGCCAACGAGGTTCTCGCCGTGGATCAGCTCGTGCAGCGTCAGGTGGCTCCGCTCGCTGTCGGGCGTGTCGGCCGGGTCGCCATTCAGCCCCGCCGCCTCGATCACCCTCGACAGATGCAACGGATTGTCATGGATATCACCCGTCGCCACCAGCCGACCGGGCGCGTCGACCCAGTCCACCGACCCACGCCGGCACACCGCGTCGAAGCTCGCCGCCGCGGCCTCTTCGAGAATCCGGCACACCTCGTCTACAGAAGTAAGGTCGAGCCCATCGAATGCGTGTACCTGCATATGGGCCGTCCCTCAGCCCGGCGAAATTCGCCGTCAGCTCGCCGCCGAAGGACGCACCGGCGTCGCCTTCTCGGCCTCGGCCCGCATGATGCCCTGCACCAGGTTCAAACGGTCGGCCACGTACGCCATCGACTCGGGCCGCTTGGCCGGGTCGACCTCCACGCACTGCATGATCAGGTCGTTCAGCTTCGGGTGGATGCGCTCGTTCAGTTCGATCGCCGGCGTCGGCTTCTCGATCATGCTGTCATCAAGCGACCCCAGCAGCGAGTTCTCGTCCGCCAGCGCCGTCGGCACGCGCTTGTCGGTCAGCACCGCGTACATCGTCGCGCCAAGGTTGTAAATGTCCGTCTTGGGCGTGATCGCCCGGCGGTGAACCTGTTCGGGAGCGATGAAGTCCGGCGTGCCCTGAATACGAGGCTTCACCGTCCCCGTCGCGCACGACTGCCCCAGGTCGATGATCTTGACCATGCCGTCCGGCGCGACCACCACGTTGTTGGGCTTCATGTCCGCGTGCACGAACCCACGCTCGTGCATGTGCCCCAGCGCCATCGCCACCTGATGGAACACCGACAGCGCATCGTCGAAGGTCCTGGGCGGCTTCTGATCCATCGCCACGCCGTCGACCAGTTCCATGACCAGGAACAGATCCTTCACCTTCAGCAGGTGCTTGCGCTTCATCATCCGACGGATCTTGCGGATATTGGGGTGGTCCAGCTTGCTGGCAACCTTGTACTCGTACTCGGCCTGCTCCAGGAAGCGCTGGTCCTTGGGAGTCTCTCGCTTCACATGCTTCAGGGCATAGATCTGCTTGGACTTCTCATCCTGAGCCAAATAGATAATCGACGCGGCCCCTCGGCCGAGTTCGTCGAGCACCCGGTGCCCCTCGATGACCTCACCCTTGCGAAGCGGCTCCAAAGGCGACTGCTCCTCCCTGGCCCCTTCCGAGGCACGTCCCGGCAATTCCCGGGAACCAGTTCTCACACCCCCCGAACACCCCCGCAACCCATTCTTCGCAGGGGCCCCCTCAAGGGCGACTACGGTAGCCGGTCTATCGGCCCATGACGGGGCCAAATTCGCGGCATCTCGCCTCCGGGGCCCAATAGACCCCAAAGCGCCAACTCTCGGACGCGCCCCAGCCGGATTCCCGGCCCCGGCGGCAGCCCCTTCCGGGGATCCGTCCTTCAAAAACCCTCGTTCATGTTCCATCTTCCCGCAAGCGCCGTTCGTCCAAAGGACTCACGAGCACCCCGCCGCGGTGGGGAACGTCGCGGCTCACCTTCTTGTTCGGCATCGAGCCGGTTCGGTTGCAGACTTTGCCCAGTTGGGCGTTATCGAGCCCGGACGCCCGCCTCGGCCAACCGCTTGTAGAAGCTGTCACGAGGGAAATACGGCCCCGGGTCATCTACCCCGGCCACATCCTCATGGAGGAGGATCTGCCCCATAGGGATATCCAGTTCCCGCGCCAGCGTCGACACCGTCGCCACCAGGCGGTCCATCTGGCCACGCCCGAAGGCCTCCAGCCGACCATCGCCCACCAGGCACACGCCGATCGAATCGCGGTTGTACGCCAGGCTGTCCGGGCCAGCAACGTGGGCGCCCGGCTGCTGACGCAGCCAACGCTCGGCCACATGCAACTCGCCGTCCGACATGCCGCGGCCGTTGCCGATCACGAAGTGGTAGCCAAGCCCCGCCAGCCCCATCGACTGATGTGTGCGAGCGAGCTGGGCCGCGTCGCCATGACGCGACCGGCTGTGGTGGATCACGATCCGCTTCCACCGGTTGTGGTCCAGCCCAACCGGCGGCTGCGCGATCGCCTCGAGCGACACACCCGCCGAAGACACCGCCATGGGAGCGATGCTCCGCCCGCCGACCGCCGGAGTCCGCTGGCCCTCGAAGAGCACAAGCAGCGAAGCAAGCACCACCATCGACCCGGCAAAGCTCGTCAGAACCATGCCCCGGCGAGACCGCAACAACGCCGACAGCGCGAGCTGCCCGGGCGAAGTTCGCGAGTCGCGCGAGTCCATGTTCAGCCTGCCATCCATGGTCATGCCGGTGTCCAGAAAATCGGTAAGGAGCGAGCGTAGCGCACGATCGCGCAAGAGTGCATCGGCAATACACCCAAGCCACCCTTTGCTTATTTGCGTCCGATTATCAGCCGGCCCTGACGATTGCAGGACATACGCTGGTTATGGGCTCACTTCGGAGCCAGACGGGCCGCAACATTCGGCCTCGCCCGGCCGAACTCGTCGCGAACAAACGCCTCGTCATCCTGATTGCGGATGCGGTCATAACGATGGAACGGGCTGCGCATCTGATCTTCGGTAATCAGCGGATCGCGGCATCCGGCCGCCAGCACCGCCACGCTGCCGACAGCAACCGACAATCCCAGCCGAACCAGCAACCGAGATCGAAAAAACCGCTCAGCCATAAAGCAGTGTACGACACGTCTTGCAACGTGTCGTACACCGGAGGAGGAGAGAGAGAGAGATGCTGTGAACCGGCCCTTCCTGGGCGTCCCCCGGCCTTGCGTTCCCGACCGGGGCGGTCCACGTAAAGCTATACGCGAAATGCACTTGTTTGTTCGATTCCGGCCTACAAATGTTGCAATTCCGCAACATCACCCACGTCGGGAGCCCTCCGAACCCTCCGGGCGGCCTCTCAGGCAGGCAGGTGCCTGCCATCCACCAGCCCCACCCGGCCATCGACGACCAACTGCCGGATGCCCTCACCCAGCCCAACCGCGACCGCCGTCGACAGGTTCAGGCTCCGTTCGCCCTCCCGCAGCGGGATGCCCAGCCCCCAAGCCTCCTGCCCGGCCAGAACCTCCGCCGGCAGCCCCGCCGTCTCCTTGCCGAAAACCAGGTGGTCCCCTGCCTCGAACGCCGCCTCGAAGTGCGGCCGCCCCCGCCGCGACGTGAAGTACCAACGCCGGGCATCAGGAAACGCAGCCAGATAGGCCACCCAATTCGGATACACCGAAGGACTCAACCGAGGCCAGTAGTCCAGCCCCGCCCGCCGCAGCGCCTTCTCGTCCAGATCAAATCCCAGCGGCTCGATCAAGTGCAAAGCCGCACCCATCGCCAGACAGGTGCGGCCGATATTGCCCGTGTTATTGGGGATCTCCGGCTCGTGGAGCACCACATGAAACCGGGGCGCCACGCCACGATCCGCCATCACCGATGCGATCAGCGACCGCCCTGACGCTGGCGCGCCAGATACGCCTCATCCCGCTGGCGGCGGAGCTTCACCTGCGGATCGACCTCAACCATTCGGTTGAGAGCCCAATCGAAGTGATCGTCCAGGGGGTAGCCGATCCAGCGGATCGAGTTGTCCGTGCTGTACAACGCCACCAACGGGTAATTGAGATCACGCAGCACGTCCTGGGTTTGGGTGGCCCCGCCGTAGACCTCCTTGCCCTGCGAAGACGTCAGGATCTCCACCTGCTTGTCGAAAGCGATCGCGTGCTTCACCTGCGTCCGCTTGACGAGATTGCTCAACGTTTGGCCGAACTTCTCGATAGCGGCATCCACCTCGTTCTCGTCACCTCTCGATCGCCGTTCCAGACCAAGCCACGGAACCGCCATCCCGATCACCGCGATGTCACGGCCATACTTCCGCTGGAGCTCGTCCATCAAAGGCTGCACACGCTCGTAGCTGTGCGGGATCGTGTGCGCCCAGAAGTACACCACCCGCACACGCCCATTGAGTTCGGGCTTTGGCGTGATCCACGTGACCAACTCCGAATTGAAGTTCACGATGGGCAACTCGTTCTGGCCGCGACGATCGAAGTCGGCGCCGAACGCCTCTTCCGCCGCCGGCCAACGCTTGGGCCATACCGTATCCTGGTACAGCGTCGCATCCTGCGGCGGGATGTTCCACTCGGGAATCTGCGCCACGTCATACTCGGCCATGCCCGCGATCACGCGCGAAGCCGGTTGATTCGAGCCCTCGCGCCGAGCCTTGGCGCCCTCGGCCTGCTCGCGCGTCTCGTTGGTCACGATCGTCAACGCCTCACGCACGCTGTCTCGCGTGATGTCCGCAAAACGCAACTGCCCAGCGCGATCGATCACGTAGAAGTTCGGATCCATGTCCGCCTTGATAGCCGCGCGGAACTTCGTGTCCACGTCGCGAGCGACCGGATAGCTCAAGCGTAAACGCTCGGCAGTCTGCGCCGCCGTGTCGTACCCCTCGTCAGAGTGCACGCCGATGACCACAAGACCCTTGTCGGCAAACGTCTTGGCCATCAACTCCGCGGCCCGTGCCGAAGCCGTCGATCCCGTATGCCAGCTCGCCCAGGTCAGGATCAGCACCGGCTTGCCGTCAAGGTCATCCGCCGTTACGGGCTGGCCCGTCCACTCCTGCAAGCCGCCAAGCAGCGTCTTGTCGAACGCCGACAGCTCCATCGCGTCCAGGGCCTCGCGACGTTCGCCCGAACCCTCACGAACGATCTGGTCGCTCTGGGCCAGGCCCGAGCACGCCGTCAATGCCACGATGGCCGCCGAAAGAATTGCACGCATGATGAATTGACCTCTGCTTCCCAATTCGGGTCTGTGTTTGCATTCTGATCGTGGCCGACCACGCATCCCGTCAGGTCAGGATACCACGCCCGAACACGCATCGTTGCCGATTACTCATAGAGACGCATCCCACGCCGAAATGTTCCCCTCAGACCCCGCCAGGCACGCACAGCCCAGCCAACGCGACCGCTGCCGCCACCCCAACATTCAGCGAATCAACGCCCTCGTTCATCGGGATGCGCACACGCACCGTCGCCGCCGACATCGCAGCCTCGGTTAATCCCGGCCCTTCCGCCCCCACCATCAACGCCAGACGCTCCGGCGGGCACCGCGACCCAACCTCCCGCAACGAAACCGCCCCCGCTTCCGGCGTCAACGCCACGGTGCGAAACCCCGCCTCCTCGATGACCCGCAGGTCCCCGGGCCAATCCCGAGCCCAAGCCGTCGGCAGCCGAAGCACGTGACCCATCGACACCCGCAGGCTCTTGCGGTAGAACGGGTCCGCACACCCCGGCCCAAGCACCACTGCCGACCCTGCCGGCCCCAAAGCCGACAAACTGCGGTACAGCGACCCCACGTTGTCGTGGTTGCTCAGCCCCTCGAGCACCAGCAGGCACCGGGCCCCCTCCACCACCGACGCCAGCGACGGCTCCTCCCCCCGCTCCCCCAGCGCCAGCACGCCCCGGTGCATGTCGAATCCCACGATCCCCTCGGCCACCCCCCGCTCGGCCACATACACCGGCGTCCCGGCCGGCAACGCCTCGATCGCGTCCCGCATCGACAGCAGCCGAGTCGGCGTGACCAATACCGAACGAACTCTAAACCGAGACGCGAACAACTCGCGCGCCACGATCTCGCCCTCGGCCAGGAACAACCCGCCAAGCCCGGTGCCGCCTTCCCGCTGCACCCGCAGCCACGCGTCCTTCTGGTCGCGATAGGGCTCGAGCCCCGGGTGCGAGAGGTCTTCGACATGCACGAATTGCGGGCCGGCCGCGGTCGTCATGCACTCATCATGCGCCCACGATGGCCCGATGGCTAATCTGCCCGCCCACGAACGCTCGGGCTGTCCGGGCGTATCGGACGTTTCCCAGCCCAGCCCAACGGAGACTCGAGCACTTGGAACTCTGGCAAGCCATCGTGCTCGGCATCGTCGAGGGCATCACCGAGTACCTCCCGGTGAGCTCCACTGGCCACCTCATCCTCGCCTCGGGCCTCATGGGTCTGAGCGACACCCCCGAGGGCCACAAGGCCGTCAGCGCCTTCAACATCGTCATCCAGGGCGGCGCCATCCTCGCGGTGCTCGGCCTCTACCGCCAACGCGTCTGGCAGATGCTCCAGGGCTTGCTCGGCAACGACCAAATCGGCCTGCGTCTGGCGGTCAACATCGTTGTCGCCTTCATCCCCGCCGCCGTGCTGGGTCTTGCGTTCAACGACCTCATCGAAGAGCACCTCTTCACCGCGAGTGTCGTCCTCACCATGCTCGCCTTGGGCGGCCTCTACATGATCGCCGTCGACAAAGCAATCGTCGCGCCGCGCCGAAAGGCCGAGGCCGGCATGTCCATCGAGCAACTCAAACCACTCCAGGCATTCATCATCGGCCTGCTCCAATGCGTCGCCATGGTCCCGGGCACCAGCCGCTCCATGATGACCATCACCGGCGGCGTGCTCGTGGGCCTCAAACCCAGGGACGCCGCCGAATTCAGCTTCCTGCTCGGCCTGCCAACCCTCGGCGGCGCTTGCGTCCTCACGCTGCTGAAAGACTTCATGCGCGACGAGGGGGAAGCGTCGATGTTCGACGTCATCGGCTGGCCAGCCGTCGTCGTCGGCATGGTCGTCTCGACCATCTCCGCCATGCTCGCCGTCAAGTGGCTCGTCGGCTTCCTCAACAAGCACGGCCTCGCGCCCTTTGGCTGGTACCGCCTCGCGCTCACCGCCGTGTTGCTCGGCGCCCTGCTCGCCGGCTGGATCGCCTTCGTCCCCGAAGCCGCCTAAGCGAACACGCTGTAAATCAACAGCAGCAGGAAGCCGCCAAAGAAGATCACGTCCACCAGCGCGGCCACCGCCGCGCCGCTCAGCACCAGCGCCACAGCCCCAAACCAGTCCGGCTTGCGCACCACCGCGATGATCGACACCAGCAAGGCGATCGGGCTGAGCAACCCAAACGTCATCAACCCAGCGCACGCGAACAACAACGCGATCCGCCCCGGCGTCGTCGGCACAGGTTCATGCGGCTCCAGCGGCTTGCGAACAGGCACGGCGTCCATGCCCAGATCCTAGAACTCGACCGCGACGTACAGCAATTCGGGCCGAGAAAGCAGCCTCGGGGCCTCGCTGGGCCGCGTCCGCACCTCCACCAACCCCGTCGTCTCCACATCCCCCGACGCCAGCATCGGCAGCGCATCGGCCACGGCCCCGAAGCTCGCCCCGATCACCTCGAGTTCGCCGCGCACCACCGGCGTCAGGTCCACCGACGCCCCCCGCTGCGGGTCGGCCGCCAAGATGAACGTCCCCCGCGGCCGCAGCATCCCCAGCGCCAGGTCCATCGACGCCTCGCTGCCCACGCAATCCACCACCACCGTCTGATCCCGCCGCCGCCCCACCTCGCTCGCGTGCCGGTGCTGCACGCCCCACTTCTCCGCACGGCCAAACGCCTCGGGCTGCCACCCCAACAACCGAACCGTCGCGTTGAGCTTCGCGATCGCCTGAACCGCCAGCAACGACGCAAGGTTGTCACCAAGCACGGTCACGAACACCTTGCCCTCCATCCGGATCATCCGCGCCGCATGCACCGCGCGAGACAACGGTCCCGCAAGAATCGCGGCCTCGTCGGCCAACCCCTCGGGCACCAGCGCCAGATTCCGCCAAGGAACCGCGATCGTCTCGGCCATACTGCCCGGCACGCCCGCACTGCCCAGCATGCCCCCCTCGCGACAATGCTGGCTCACCCCCGCCTTGCACATGTCGCAGGTGCCGCACGCCACCATGGGCGAGCACACCACCCGCGCTTTGCGCAGCCGCTCGCGCACGCCACTGGGCGCATCGCCCGCCACCTCGCTCACCACGCCAACAACATCGCGCCCCAGCACCGCCCCATCGGGGGCGCCAGCCGCCGCACCGCTCACCCACGCCGGCACGTCCCCCGCCAGCCGCACGCGCACCAGCGCCTGCCCGGCGCCACATGTCGGCACCGAAGATTCACTCAGAACGGGTTGGTGCTGGCGGGCGACAATCGCGTCCAATACAGGCTCCGGTACACAGGGGCTCGGGATGCACAACTCATCGGCCCTACCGGGGCGTTCGGGTCAACCCAATCGGCGTCGAACTCACCTCGTTGGGCGGCAAGGGTATCAGAGGCAGATATTCCCACCACGCCCGAGACCTGCTAAAGACCGGATAGGTGTACGCCTGCTGGTCCGCGAACCACGCGCTGTTCTCGTCGATCCACCGCTGCCACGCCAGGAAGTCCAGCCCGAAGTCCTGCCCGGTCAAGAGCTCAAGCGATCGCACCACCGCCGCGTGCACCGCCAGGCTCTGCTCGGTATCGGACCGCAGCGAGGTCAGCAGCCCCGTCACCACGTCGCTCTGCGGGTATTGCCCCAGCGCGATCGCAGCCTCCACGCGCACGTTCTGATCGGGCTCGTTCTCCGGATCGATCAACTCCAGCAGCCGCTTCGTCGCGCTCGGCTCGTGGATGCGCTGCAACCCCAGCGCCGCCGTCCTTCGCACCAGCGCCTCTGGGTCATCCAGCGCCGCCGCCAGCAACACACCATCCGCCGCCACGCCGTGCGTCGCCAAACCCCGCGCCGCGGCAGCCCGCACCGACGCGTACTCGTCGTTCAGATTGTCTCGGAAGATGTCCAGGATGCGATCGTCCGGCTCGAGCAACCGCAGCGTCAGTTGCACCGTGCCGCGATACCGCGCATCGGGGTCGTACGGATCACGCGCCAGCTCCGCCGGGTTCTCCGGCGCATTGCTGAACAAGTCCGTGACGATGCTGTCCTCGCCGAAGTGCACGTTCGACCCGCTGCAGCCACCCAGCAGCAACGAAACCGGCACGAGCATGAGCAGCAAACCACGCATCGCCCATGCTATCAGCCCCGGCCGGGCCCAACCAGAAGCTTCCGGTAAACGGACTACCAACCCGGATCGATCGGGTCGCGCATCGCCACCGGCCGGTCGAAGATCTCGCGCATGATCACCGCCTGCCTCAGATCGATCCCACGGGCCGTGATCGGTGCCGATCGCCGCCCCACGCCCGCCACCGGGATCGGGGCCTCCAAGGGCCGATCTTCCCGAGCCCGCTTGGCCTCGATGACGTCCTCGATCACCGTCTGCTGGATCGGCTGCATCGTCGGCAAAGGCGACACCGGCCGACGCTCGCCCGTCCGTCTTGGCGTCTGCGGCGGGCTCACCTGCTGACGCTGCGGCGGCCTCTGCTGCGGACGCTGCGCCTGCTGCCGCCCAATCTGTTGAGGCGCTTGCTGGGCCGGCCGCGAGGCGCCGCCCGGCCCCGGCCTGTGCCCGGGCCGCTCGGCGGGCACGCGCGGTGGCGCCGGCTGACGCTGCTGCTGACGCTGCCGCTGGGCCTCGATCGCCGCACGCCGCCGACGCAACTGCTCTTCCAGTTCAGTCCGCTGCGCCGCCGTGCGCTGCTGCTGGCCCTCCTGACGCCGACGCGCCAGATCCTCCAGCGATTTCCGAGGCGCTTCCGCCTGGGCCGCAGTTGCCTGCTGAGGCGCCTGCTGCTGCCCATCGAACCGCCCCGTCCGCAGCGCCTCGAGCCGCGCCCGCTTGCGCGCGTCCTCGACGCGTTTCTTCTCGTTGTGCTCTTGGGCCTTCTTCAGCACCCAGCCGAGACCGGACAGCCCGAAGAACACGATCGGAAACAGGATCTGGATGTTGTTCTGGATCCACTGCCAGATGGCCATGCTCAAAGCCTACGCACCCACATCCCGAGACGCACCAAGCCGCGGCAGCGCCACCACACGCCCCCCATCGCTGCTGGCCAGTCGCTCGAACGCCGCCCCGAATACACGCTCCAACGTGTCCGGATCGCTCAGACCCGCACGATCGAGCATGACCGCCTCGCCCTGATCCGTGATCGCCAGCCCCCGATCCGCCACCGCCGCCGCCCACGGCAGGTCGTGCGCCGCCACCACCACCGACAGCCCCCGCCCCGCAAGCTCGCGCAGCGTCGCGATCAACCGACCCGCGTGCCGGATGTCCAGCGAGCTCGCCGGCTCGTCGGCCAGCAGCACCTTCCCCGCCAAATCGCCAGTCCCAAGCTGCGCGAGCGCCCGCGCGATCGTCGCCCGCTGCTGCTGCCCCACGCTCAGCTTCGGCATCGGGCTGTCCACGTGCTCCCCCAGCTCCAACCGCTCGATCGCCCACTCCACCGCCTCACCACCGCCACGCCGCCCCGCCGCGTACGCCCCGAAGCCCACGTACTCCCGCACCGTAAACGCGAACGCCAGGCTCGCCCGCTGCGGCGAGAGCGCCAGCAGCCGCGCCCGCTCCCCCTCACGCAACGTGCCGATCGACCGCCCCCCAAGCCGCACCGAGCCGGCATGGGCGTCAAGCACCCCCGCCACCAGCCGAAGCAGCGTCGACTTACCCGCCCCATTGGGCCCCACCAGCGCCACGATCGACCCCGGCGACATTTCCAGATCCACCGGCCCCAACCCACGCGACTGCCCGGGGTAACGGTGCGTCAGCCCCTCCACGCTCAGGCATTTTGTCACGACCTTCTCCAGCGGCACGCCCCTACGCTAGTGGCCCTTGGCTCGCCCCGACCAGATATTCACACTTTGTTCATGCGGAGACCGCCAGCGATGGACCACAGCACCAACGGCAGCCCCACCCAGGACCGCGGCACCATCGCCGTCACCGGCGCCACCGGATTCGTCGGCGGGCACGTCGTGCGGACCCTGCTCGACCGCGGCTACGCCGTCCGGGCCCTGAGCCACACCAAGCGGGACATCGCCGACCTCCGCGACCGCGAGGCCGCCACCGTCGTCGTGGGCGACGTCAACGACCCCGACGCCCTGAACGAACTGCTCCGAGGCTGCGACGCCGCCATCCACCTCGTCGGCATCATCCGCGAGAGCAAGGGCAAACGCTTCGAGACCCTCCACGTCGAGGCCACCCGAAGCGTGGTCAACGCCTGCAAGCGCGCCGGCGTCCATCGCTACCTCCACATGTCCGCACTGGGCGTCGACGACGAGGCCCGCACCGACTACCAGAAGACCAAGTTCAAGGCCGAAGGCATCGTCCGCGCCAGCGACCTCGATTGGACCATCTTCCGCCCCTCGCTCATCCACGGACCCGGCGGCGAGTTCACCCAGATGATGGCCCAGTGGAGCCGCGGCGAGATCGCACCCTGGATCGGCATGCCCTACTTCCGCCGCCCCGAGACCGAGCAGAGCGTCCCCCTCGGCGGCGTCACCTACGTCGACCCCGAGGTCCAGCCCATCGTCGTCACCGACGTCGCCAACTACTTCGCCGACGCCCTCGAACGCCCCCAGACCATCGGCGAGATCTTCAACCTCGTCGGCTCCGAGCGTCTCACCTGGCCCGCCATGCTGGAATACGTGCACGACCACGTCCCCCACGCCAAGAAGGGCGTGCACCCCCTCTGGGCACCCTCCGACATCGCCGGCATGAAGGCCAAGGCCGCCCAGTTCGTGGGCCTGGGCAATCTCCTCCCCTTCGATCAGGGGATGGCCACCATGGGCGCCCAGGACTCCACCTCATCCCTCGAAAAGGTGGACGCCTACTTCGACCGCGACCCCATGCCCTTCCGCGAGTCGTTCTCGGTCTACGCCGGCAAGCTCTAACGCCCACGCGATATAGGACGCCCGTCCGGGAAAACTGCACCGATCGATCCGTGCGGGCCGGTTGCGCGTGCGCACGCGAAGGTTCACATGGCGCCACCACTGCTCCCGATCCCCGCCCAATCCGATGATCAAGACATCGGAACGGGGAGTCGAAGGAGAGAACCGGATGCCCGCAGGAGCCCAAACGGTGTGCGACACACCCATCTCACATCTTCCATCCGCCACGCCCAGCGTGGTCATGAGCCTGAACCGCAAGGGCATCACCACCGTGGGCGACCTCCTGGCCGCGTCCTTCGATGAGGTCGCCTACCAGCTCGACAGCTTCGACGACGCCGAGGTGCTCATCAAGGAAGCCAAGCACGCCGCCAAGGAAAACCCAGGCTCCGACCAAGCCAAACCCAAGCAGGCCCAGCAGGCCGAAACCAAGCCCGCCGAAGCCCAGCAACACGACCAACGCCAGCAGGAGGAAGACGGCATGCCAGATCAGGGGCAAGACAACCAGGGGCCAGACAAGCAAGACCAACCCAGGCACGAGAACAACGAGCCCAGGCCCCGCAAGCACGAGGCGCCCAAGCCCACGAGCGGCCAGGTCGGCCTTGCCACCGCCATGCAGGCCGTCCTCAGCCTCGACGGCGGCGCGTTTGCCTCCATGGAAGCATCTTCCGCCGCCGCCCAGCGCCTCGCAGCGGCCGCCCTCATCATCCAATACGGCGGTGGTGAGGACGAGGCCGTCGCCGCCGGCCTGCTCGACACCATCGACCCCAAGGCCCCCTGCGTCGACCGCGAGGACGCCAGCGTCCGCTTCGGCGAACCCGCCGTCGACCTGCTCGAGCGCGCCGAGCTCCTGCTCACCGTGCCCATGAGCCCCAGCGGCAAGCCCTCCAACGTCCACGCCAAGCTCGTCGAGGTCGCCGACCCCTCGGCCCTCCTCGTCGCCACCTGCGGCGCCGTCGCCTCGGCCCGCGCCGTCCTCGCACGCTACCAGAGCTCGGGTGAACAGGCCTGGAACCTCTTCAAGGGCGGCCGAGACTTCGCCGTCTGGTACTTCGGCTCCATCTGCAAGGCCCTGGGCCCCGCCCTCAAGAAGGCCGGCCGCGAGAGCCTCAGCCACGAGCTCTGGTCGGTCGTCCGAGCCCTCGAAGCCACCGGCGGCGAGGACCGCAAGGCCGCGTAACCCCCGAATAAACCGCCCTTCATCCTCCGGGGATTCCCAGAGAATCACGCCGCGGGTCGATATGGTTGGAGCCACACGGGCAGCACTCACGCTCCCCTTCACACGCTCCAGGCCAGGAGGGCCCGCATGTCTACATCCACCGAAGCCGTCCTGAAGTACCGCGAGGCCATCCTCCGCCACGTCGGCCACGACCAGTACGCCCCCAGCACCATCGAGGTCCTCGCCCAGGACCTCCGCGCGGACGACCCCACACAGTTCCAGTCCGCAGTCGTCGCCCTCGTCGACCAGGGTCTGCTCTCCATGAGCAACGCCGGCCAGGTCATGCTCCCCAGCTTCGGCGACGCAGACGGGGAAGTCGAAGGCACCTTCAACCGCAACCCCAAGGGCTTCGGCTTCTTCAAGCCCCTCAACCGAGTCCGCGAAGGCGACGTCTTCGTCTCCCCCGACGACACCATGGGCGCCCTCTCGGGAGACCGCGTCCTCGCACGCATCCGACGCGACAAGAAACGCGAGGCCTCAGGCCGCGGCGGCTTCGGCCCCCAGTACGTAGCCACCATCGTCGAGATCCTCGAACGCAAACGCTCCAGCTACGCCGCCACCATGCAGAAGCGCGGCACCACCTGGCTCGCCATGCCCGACGGCGACACCTCCATCGGCCCCGTCGTCATCGCCGACGCCGACAGCAAGTATGTAAACGAGGGCGACAAGGTCATCATCGACCTCACCGAATACCCCGAGGGCCAGGCCCTGGCCGAGGGCGTCATCACCCGCGTGCTCGGCGAGGCCGGCCAGCCCGACGTCGAGACCCAGGCCGTCATCGCCGCCTACGCCCTGCCCTCCGACGACTTCCCCGACGACTGTCTCGATCAGGCCCGCGAATCAACCCGCTACTTCGACGACGCCGTCGGCCGCTTCCTGAGCGAGGGCCCAAGCGCCCTGCCCGACCGCCTCGACCTCACCGAAGACTACATCACCACCATCGACCCCCCCGACGCCAAGGACTACGACGACGCCATCAGCGTCAAACGCACCGACAACGGCTGGGAGCTCGGCATCCACATCGCCGACGTCGCACACTTCATCGCCCCGGGCTCGCCGCTCGACGTCGAGGCCCGCGAGCGCGGCAACAGCGTCTACCTGCCACGCCACGTCATCCCGATGCTGCCCGAGATCCTCTCCAACGGCATCTGCTCGCTCCAGCCACAGGTCCCGCGCTTCGCCAAGAGCATCTTCATCCACTACGACCTCTCGGGCCGCGTCACCCGCACCGGCGCCGCCCAGACCATCATCAACAGCGCCAAGCGCATGACATATCTCGAAGCCCAGGCCCTCATCGACGGCGACGAGGAAGAAGCCAAGAAGCACGCCCGCACCGCGCCAGAATACACGCCAAAGCTCAAGAACACCGTCAAGCTCATGGACGAGCTCGCGCGCACCATCCGCGAGCGCCGCCGCGCCGCCGGCATGATCCACCTCGACCTGCCCGACGCCGAGCTCATCTACGACGACAACGGCCACGTCGTCGACGCCGAACCCGAGGACGACGCGTTCACCCACACCATCATCGAGATGTTCATGGTCGAGGCCAACGAGGCCGTCGCCCGCCTCTTCGAGCGCATGAACGTTCCCGTCATGCGACGCGTCCACCCCGCCCCCACCCCCGCCGGCATGGAAGAAGCCCAGAAGGTCGCCAAGGTCGCCGGCTACACCATCCCCAAGAACCCAACCCGCGAGCAGCTCCAGAGCATCCTCGACGCAACACGCGGCAAGGCATCCGGCCGCGCCGTCCACATGGCCGTCCTGCGCACGCTGTCCAAGGCAGAGTACTCACCCGCGCCCATCGGCCACTTCGCGCTCGCCAGCGACGCCTACTCGCACTTCACCAGCCCCATCCGCCGCTACGCCGACCTGCTCACCCATCGCCTGCTGCAAGACTACCTCGCCCTCACAGACAACGGCCAGAAGCCACCCAAGGGCGAGAAGGAAATGAAGCTCGTCGGCCGCAAGCTCGCCGATACCGACTCGTTCATCCCCCAGGAAGACCTCGTCACCATCGGCCGCCACATCAGCGACACCGAGGCCAACGCCGCCGACGCCGAACGCGAGCTGCGCAGCTTCCTCGTGCTCCAGCTCCTCTCCAACAAGGTCGGCGAGGTCTTCGACGGCGTCGTCACCGGCCTCAACACACGCGGCATCTTCATCCAGATCGACAAGTACCTCGCCGACGGCTTCATCAAGGTCGAGGACCTGCCCGGAGACGTCACCCGCGGCGGCAAAGCACCCAAGTGGATCACCGTCAAGGACACCGGCGCCCTCGTCGACAAGAACTCCGGTCGATCGTTCAACTTCGGCGACCGCATCCGCGTCCAGATCGGCGCCGTTGATCTGCCCAAGCGCCGACTCGAACTGCTCGTCGCCGACGCCGAGAGCCGCGCCACCGGCAAGGCCGTCACCAAGGGCATCGAGGGCCTCACCCTGGGCGAGGGCGGCGGCGGCCTCGAATCCTCGGGAGGCGCCGGCTTCAAGAAGATGCCCGGCGGCACCCGTCGCAGCCGCAAGAGCAAGGCCCGCGACAAGGGCAAGAAGGACTACCGCCGCGACAAGAAGTAATCAGCCGGTCCGCCGGCTCTCCCAGGGCCCCGTAATCGCAAGCGTCAGCCCCGCCGTCTGGATGTTCACGAACATCGTCGTGCCATCCGGGCTGAAGCACGCCCCCGCGAACTCGCTTGTGCTCCGCGCGTTCCGGCCGATCTTGTAGATCCGTCCCTCGGGCGTCACGCCCACCAGAAACTGCTCGTCGGCCCCATCCTCGCAGATCACCAGATCACCAAACGGCGACACCGTGATGTTGTCGGCGTTATCCACCAGCCCCGCGTCGTTCGGCTCGATGAACAACTCCAGCACGCCAGGCTCCTTCGCCTCGCCGTCCGTGCCCTCGGCCGCCGACGGCGTGTACCGCCAGATCTGCCCCTTGTTGATCCGCCCGCCGCTCGTGCACGCGAAGTACGCCGAAGCGGGCGAGCCATCCGCCAGCGCCCCCCACCACATACCCTCGCCGCGAGCAAAACGGGCCGCCCCCTTCGCAAACCCACGCTTGCGCAGGTCATCATCGGGGCTCTCGACGTTGTCCATGTCGATCCACTCGACTTCCAGACGCTCGCCGATCGCGACCTTCTGCTTCTGCCAGTTCCGGGTGTCCAGGCTCAGCTTGCCCTTGATGCTCAGCGCTTGCAGCTTCCCGCCATCACGCAACTTCCCGGGCGTGTTCGGCACGAACCGATACACCAACCCATCGTGACGATCCTCGGTCTGGTACACGATGCCCGTGTCCGGGTGCACGCATACCGCCTCGTGCATGAACCGCCCCATCGCCCTCAGCGGAACCGGGTCGGCAAGCCCCGGCGTCGCGCTCGCGGGCACCTCGAAGTTGTACCCGTGATCCCGCTCGAACACACGATTCTCGCCGTGCCGATCGCTCGCGCGCTCGGCGGTCTCTTCGCAGGTAATCCACGAACCCCACGGCGTCGGCCCGCCCGCACAGTTGCGGATCGTCCCCGCCAGCGACAGAAACTCTTTCTCGACCGTCCCCGTGCGCGTGTCGTACACGATTGTCGTCGTGCCGCCATAGCTGTGGTAGCCGCCGAACCCAGCGTCGTAGAACTTCGCGCGAGGCAGCCGCCCCGCCAGCCGCTGCCCCTCGCCATACGGGCTGCCGTTCTTCTTGCTCGGGTCGAGTTCGTGGTTGCGCACGATGATCGTCGTGCCGTCCGGCCCCTCGAACGTGCCCATCGCGTCGGGCAGCCCTGGCACCAACAGCCCATCGCTCATCGTCTGGCCGATCTGGCTGATCACCTGATACCGGAAGCCCTCGGGCAAGTCCAGGATCTTGTTCGGATCCGCCCGCAGCGCCCCAAACCCCAGCCCGATGTCCCCGCTCATCGGCGTCGCCATCGCCCCACGGGCAAACAGCGACTGCAACCCCCCAAACCCCAGCGTCACCGCGGCGGCGGACTGCAAGAACTGGCGGCGGGTCGTCTCGGGCGTGGGCAGGGTCGTGTTCATCCCAAAAAGATACGAGCCCAAGCCCCTTTCGGGCCGTATACAAGGGACAGCACCCCCCACATTTAGCGCCCCCTTTGCGCTCCCGATTCCGCAGATATGCCCAAGAACGCGACACCCCGACCCCCGAAAGGCCAGCGTGGCCCCCGCTGGTTCGGACATCCAGTTGCTATGCTCGCCGTCATCGCAGCCCTCGTCGCCGACTTCTGGTCGATCGAAGAAGGCACATTCCGCACCCAGTCCACTGTCAAGCGATCGGTGCTCAACACACTACTGGGCCGCCCACTCCCGCCTCCACCGTCAACGCCGCCGCCACCCCCAGTAGTGTTCTGGCAGCGCGGTGACGAACTCGCCGTGCGATGGAGGCTCGACACCATCCGCCGCCCACCCCAGTACGTCTCTGTCCCCTCCGTCGCAATCGACGACACATGGGAACTCGTCGGCTCCATGTACGGTCCCTACACCAGCATCAGCGGCTATTACCACCCCAACCGACGACGCACGGCATTCCGAATCTCCACCTACACCGGCGGCCCATCGGAAGCAGACCTGATGTCTCTCTACGTCGAAGCGTTCGACGCACTTCCCCATGCACCCGGCACACCCCGTGACGATCCCGCCTTCACCCGCACGAGATTCCTCTGCGCCGCAGGAGTCAACGAGGATTCCGAGCCCCTCCCGGCCGGCTACCTCCGCAACGCCTTGACGCTTACCCTGCTCGCGCTCCTCCTCACCCTGCCCATCGCCGGCCGCACCGACCTCTGGCTCGCCCCGCTCTTCAAACGCATCTTCCGTCGCCGCAAACCCTGGCAATGCCAAACCTGCGGCTACGACATCACAGGCCTCACCACCTGTCCCGAATGCGGCGCCACAAGAAAAACACCCGCGTCCAATGAATGAACGCGGGTGAGACAATCCAGACTCAGCTACATCACTCAGGCGATGCTGCTCTCCACACCCAGCGGCACGCCCAGCGTCCCGAAGCCGCCACCGAAGAAGTTGTCGGTCCGGCCCTGGTACGCCACGATGCCGCTCGAGCTCTTCACCGTGAAGCCGTAGAACACACCGTCGGCACCATCGGCCTGCGCCTGCTGGAATCGGCTGGCGCTGATGAAGTCACGCAGGTTGAACTCGCTCACCCGCGAGGCGCCAGCCACGCGGCGGAAGGTCTCGGTGCTGCCATCGGTGAAGCGGAACGTGATCTCCAGCAGGCTGTCGTTCAGCTGCGGGTTGTACACACGCACATACTCCTGCACCTGGCCGCCCTGGATCGGAGCGAAGCCCTCGCTGAAGCCCCAGAGGCTGTGCGCGTCCGTCGCCGTCGACGAACTCAGCGCGTCGCCCAGCCCACGCGTGCTGCTGGCCACCACCACCGCCTCGTCGCTCTCGTAGAACACACCATAAGGCGAACCGTCGGGGAACAACGCGATGTCCTCGACCTGCACCAGGCTCACACGGCCCGGGGCAACCTCGACAGTCTTGCGGATCGCACCGCCGGTCTCGAAGATGAACTGCAACGTCACCGTCGCCTCGCTCGACGAAGGGTTGAAGACGCTGATCGTCTCCGACTCGCTGGTCTGGCCCACCTGGCCCTCGGCGATCACACCCTCGGTCCGCCCGAGGTTCGGCTCACCAAGCTGCGATGCGCCGGCCCCATTGCTGAAGCTGCTCGCCGCCGCCACGATCGGCTCGGTCGCAATCAGCGACACGCCGTACCGACCCGGCTGGATGCGACCGGCAAGCTGACCGTTGGCCAACTCATTGTTGAAGTTCCAACCACCGCGGCGATAGCCATCGAGCGTGTACACCAACTCCACGGCCGCGCTCGAACCAGCCTGGCCCGACAGCGGGAACAGGAACATGCTCACCTTCGTCGTCTCACCAGTCGTGTTCAGGAACGTCACGAAGTCGCTGCTGCCCTCACCAATCGAAACGCTGGCGAAGCTCCACAACTCGCTCGTCGTCCCGCTGAAAGCCTCGCCCGTCGAAGAACCGAAGTCGAAGTGGCTCATCGTCGCCGCTACCGGCACCGACGAACGGATCTCCAGCGCATACGGCGTGTCCTTGAACACACCGTCGGCCATGCCCGTGGTCTCGTTGAACACGTTGGTGTCACTGCCAGCCGCATACAACTCGGGGGTCGTGATCGTCAACGCGTCGGGGCTGCGGGTGTTCGCTTCCACCGTACCGTCGAAGATCACCTGATCGCGAATGCCGATGCTCGGATCCTCGTACCGCACGATCACCACCACGCGAGCGTCGGTGTTCGTGAAGTTCGTCAAGGGCACGAACGTGCTCGCGCGATCGTTCGCAAAGCCCTCGGGGTAGTACTGGCGATACGCCAAGTCCGCCAGCCCCTCGCTGTCATCCGCCGGATCGGTGGGGTCGTACGTCAGCAGGCCCGCATCCAGGCGCTGCATATCGGCCCGCGTCGCCGTCGCCGTCGCCTGCAGGCCGTTGGCCCCGGCGATGCCCTCCTGGCCCTGATCGCTCAGGAAGATGAAGTACCGCATCGTCGCGCTCTGGCCGGGGTCCACGTCGCCGATGTCGTAGTTCAGCGCCATCGTCAGGTCGCTCGACACCCCGTCGGGATCCGCGACCATACGGTCCAGCACGCTCTGCGGGTTTCGCACGTCGGCCGACAGCGATGCGAAGAACGCCGAGGCGCGCGCATCGGTCGGATCGGCCGCCAAGGCGATCGCCAGCCCGTCGGCCCCGGTCGCCACCGCCATCGGCTGCCCGTCGATCACATCGTTGATCGTGAACAGGCTGCCCGTCGAACCGAGGCTCGGATCGGGGTTGAAGCCCTCGGCCCACAGCACGTCGCGGATGCGACGGTCCGTCGTGTTCGTCAGCACCACGTCGATGGCAATGAAGTTATCACCAAGCCCGTAGCTCACGCTGCGATCCACTCGGAAGCCATTCGTCACGCCGCTGATCGCCACGCGATTCACGCCAGGCGTCGACTGGCTCGTCACGTTGAACGGAACGTCCTGGCTCGAACCGGCACCATCGTTGACGAACGCGCCCGAAGACGAGCTCACCCCGTAGAACGCCGGACGGCCGCCATCGAAGCCCGGGATCATTTCCACGCCATCGAACACGATGCCCGTGCTGTCAAGCCCCCACGCGCCGCTGGCCGAAATCCCGACATCCAGGCGATCGCCACCAAACGACACGCCAGGATCGCTCACGCCCGACGACAACTGGACCTCCACGCCGTAGGTGCCCACCGTCTCGCCTTCGCCACCAGAGCCGACGACCGTCGGGTCGTAGGGCGAGGGAGCGACCGCGCGAGTCGAGTCGCTGATGCCGATGAAGTACGTGCCGCCGTCGACGAACACGAAGCCCTCGATCGCCGCGTCCAGTTCGCCCGCCGGGTTCGACGCCTGGAGTTCGTTGCCCGATTCATCGAACAATCGGATCGCCAGGTCCGCAACGCCGCCCGAAGCTGCCGCGACGTTCAGAGTGCTGCCGGCCGCTGCCTGGAATTGGTACAGGTCGACATCGAAGGCGCCAAACCCGCCGTCACCAATGAACGCGTTGAACTCGACGGCACCCTGCGCTGGCTCGATCACGCGCGCAGTCGTCAGCGTGTCGTTCAGCTCGAAGGGGCCGAAGATGTCGTTCTCGAGCACCAGATCTACCGACCAGCCCAGCAGGCTGCCGATGTCGTTGCCCTTCGTGTCGCGCACCACCAACTGCCATGTGCCGGCAGCCGAGGTGCCATTCAGGTCGGCCAGGCTGCCCTGCGGCCGCCAAGTGCCAGTGAACGGAGCGTCGGCGGCGGTCGCACTCGTGATGCTCCGCGGCCCGTCATCGTCGAACACGGCGTTGGTCACGTCGTCCGCGCCGGCGCCAATGCCGTTGAACAATTGCACGACCTGACCCTGCGGACCCACCAGGCTCACCGACAGGTCGCTCACGAAGTCGTGGTTGATGTTCACCGTCACATCGACGTCGCGAATCTCGCGGGCATCGTTGATGAAGATCGAATCGATCAGAACGCTCTGGTCAGGAATCACCCGACCGGGGGCCGCATACGAATTCCCCTGGCTCACCTCCGCGTCGCCGATCAACGCCACGTCGAGCCGCAGGTCGTAGTTGCCACGAGACTGCGTCTGCCCGCTCGCGGGGATCAGCGGCAGATACGCCTCGTTGCCAAAACCGCTCACGCCAACGTAATACACACCCGCGCTGGGCACGAAGTAGTCGATGAACGGGTCGTTCCCGAAGAACTGATCGTTGAATGCTAACTCCTGGCCGGCCGCGTCGAACAACCGCAGCACACCGTCGAGGTTGCTCGGCGTAGGCAATTGCTGCGCCAACACCCGGGCCGAAATCAGGCCGCCCCGCGGCAGCTCGAGCCGGTACAAATCCACGTCCAGACCGGCGTGCACGCCGTCGCCGATCGTGCGGCCCGAGAACGTCACCGAGCCATTCCCGCCGCCCGGAATGATCGCCGGCGTGGCCGTCGACAGCCGGTCATTGGGCTCGCCGATGCCAGGCGCCAGAATCAGCTCGAACTCGTACACCTCGTTCTCGCCACTCGCCATATCGCCGTTGAGGAAGTTGCCCTCGTCGTCGCGAATGGCCGTGTTGTCGATCGTGAACCGGAACGTATCGATCGCGCTCAGCGAACCGACGGGCGTCACCGTCATCACCGTCCGCGTCGCGTCCAGCGTCGCGGTCGAAAGGTTCACCGTCACCTCGTTGCCGTCGAAGAAGCTGCCATCCCCACCCGAGCGGATCAGCGTCAGCTTGCTCAGGATGTCCATCGGCAACGCCTGCACCGGCTCGCTGAACGAAACCTGGATCTGGTTCACCGGCGAGCCGGCAATCTCGCCGGGGCTGACCTGCAACACCAGCGGGCCATCGGTCGTGATGATCTGCAACGCACGCGCCGCGTTCACGCGGCCATCGGCCACCACGCGGTCCTGCAACGCCGCGATCGGGTCCGAAGAATCGATCAATGCCTGCGCCACCTGCTCGGGCGTCAGGTCGGGCCGCACCGTCTTCATCAGGCCCACCACACCGGCCACGATCGGACCCGAGAACGACGTGCCGCTGGGTGTCACGCGCACCTACGTCAAGAGCGTCGACGTCGGCACGTTCCCGCAGGCGCGGCGGGCCTTCCAGGTGACGCGGTGCAACCAGTGCGTCGACGCCCCGTGCG
>JAUHYE010000008.1 GCA_030426395.1 Phycisphaerae bacterium | reverse complement strand
ACTTGGCGCAGCGCGTGAGCAGTTGTTGTATTCTCGGATCAAGTCCGAAACCGTGGGGCGCGCAGTGCTCCGATACGCCCTCGACACCACCCCGCCACGCATGGAGAACCCGCAATGATCCGCACCACCCGTCCCTGGATCCTGGCGACCGCGGCGCTCGCGGCCGTCAGCGCCACGTCGCTCGCCCAGAGTCTGCAGACCAGCCAGCCCGGCAATCGCACCGGCACCGACGCACCGCTCGGCAGCGCCCGCAACGTCATCTTCTTCGTCGGTGACGGCATGGGCGTCTCGACCGTCACCGCCGCCCGCGTCTACTCGGTGGGCGTCGACGGCGAGTTGACCATCGACCAGATGCCCTTCACCGCGCTCAGTAAGACCTACACCGCCGACTTTATCGTGCCCGACTCGGCCGGCACCATGACCACGATGATGTCCGGCGAGATGTGCAACAGCGGCATCATCGGTTATCTGCCCGACACCGAGCGCGCCGACTTCAACGGCGACGGGAACGGCCTGCGGCCCTGGACCGTTCTCGAACTGGCCAAGCAGGAAGGCATGCGGGTGGGCGTCGTCTCGACCGCCCGCGTCACCCACGCCACCCCGGCGGCCTGCTATTCGCACGTCACCGATCGCAACTTCGAGGGCGACATCGCCCTGCAGGCGCTGCCCAGCGATCCGGCGTACAACACCCGCTTGGCCGACGGCCTGGACATCCTCATGGGTGGCGGCCGCAGCCAGTTCCACGACTCGTCGATCATCGGCGACGAGGGCGGCACCGGCAGCCGCGGCGATGGTCGCGACCTGCGCACCGAGTTCCAGGACGCCGGCTACACCTATGTCTGGAACCAGGCCGGACACGACGCCCTGACGACCGACAGCCTGCCCGTGCTGGCCCTCTACGAGCGCAGCCACATGGAGTACGAGTGGGACCGCTTGAGCGACGCCGGCGGCGAGCCCAGCGTCGCCGACATGACCACCAAGTGCATCGAGCTGCTCGGCGGCGCGACCGCCGGCAGCGACCGGGGCTACTTCCTGATGGTCGAGAGCGGCCGCATCGACCACGCCCACCACGCCACCAATGCCTACCGCAGCTTGCACGACACCGAGGCGTTCGACCAGGCCATCGCCGCCGCCATCGACGCGGTGAACCTGCGTGACACGCTCATCATCGTGACCGCCGACCACAGCCACGTCTTCAACATAGCCGGCTACCCGCTGCGTCCCCAGGGCGATCTTGCCTACAGCCTGACCAGCACCACCGCCGAGTACGACGCCGCCTCGGCCGATCCGCGCAGTTTCATCTTCGACGTGGCCTACACCATGTCGGGCAGCGGCGGCGCGGTCGACCAGACCGACGCCGACGGCATTCCCTACACCACGCTTGGCTACCTCAACGGCCCCGGCGGCTTCCGCCGCGCAATGGACACCCGGCCAAACCCCCGCACCGACACCTTCCCGGGCCTGGACGGCGTGACCATCCCCGATGGCCCAACCGACCCCAACTACCTCCAGGAGGCCGCCATCCCGCTGGGCAGCGAGACCCACTCGGGCGAGGACGTGGCCATCTACGCCATCGGTCGCGGCGCGGGCGAGTTCCGCGGCACGGTCAAGAACGGCTTCATCGCCCAGGTGATGCGCAAGGCGCTGAACCTCGAGAACCGCCCGCCCGACTAAGCCCAAGACGGATCCAACCGCGCGCGAGGAATGCGCGCAACCCCACGCACCGGCCGGCGGCCCGCACGCCGCCAGCCGGCTTTCAGGACAAAGCCAACGGACACCCATGACACGCACACGCGCCCCCATCACGATCGCCCTAACCAGCCTGCTCGCGGTCGCCGCGCTGGCCCAGGATGTCGAGCACGTCCAACCCGCCGAGACCACCGACCGCGACCGCGCGGTGCTCGAGGCTCTTGCCGTGCTCGAGATGGTCCGGCCCGAGCCCGCCGAGCGTCTCGAACGGCCCACGCCCGTCGTCCACGACGACCGCGCGTTGCCGGCCAATCTCGACTCGATGCCCACCATTCGCTTTCGGGTGGTTCGGACGCTCGGGGGCGAATCCATCGCAGCGACCGGGAGTTCGGCGTTCACGACCGAAGACCTGGTCACCCGCTCGCCGTCGGCCGTCAGCATGCAGCCCACCGGCGCGGGCCAGGGCTGGTTGCTGCGGCAGAACGCCGCCTTCCCGCGGCGCGCGACCGGCTACCTCCTGGACCTGAACCAGCGGCTCGTGCTCGAGCACGAGGACACCGACCTGCGCGTCCGTGGCATCGTGCGAGACTGGGTCGACGCGCTCGTGCTGGGCTTCGACCTGGGCTGGCTCGATCGCGGCGTAGATACGGGCGAGACCCGCACCGTCGCCGGCTATGCGTTCCGCCGCGTCGTGCACACGCCAGAGTCGAGCGACGAACTCGGCTGCGAGGTCTGGTGGAGCGACGAGCTCATGCTGCCCCTCGAGGTCACGCTGACCAAGGGCGACAGCCGCTGGACGCAGCGCGTCGAGTCGCTCGAGGTGCTCGAGGTGCTCGCCCCGGGCGAGGCGCCGCAAGAGCTTTCCCACCCCGCCGAGCAGCGCTTCATCCGAACCTTCCAGCGCATGACGCTGAGCGACTGGTACGACATCCACTTCGGCTGCGACTGCGCGCCGCCGGGCCAGAGCCTGGCCGCCGCGGCGCGCGGCCAGCGCCCGACACCCACCCCCGAACCGATCACAACACCCGCCACCCCACCCGTGAGGAGCACCCGATGACCACCACCCGCACCGCTGCCGCGATGCTCTCGCTTGCCATCGCCGCCGCCGCCAACGCCGACATCCGCCAGTTCGACATCGACCTCATCGACGCGCTCTCGGTCGACAGCTTCGGCGACCTGGACAACCACGCCGAGGTCTTCGACATCAACGCCCTCCTGGGCCTCCCCTCAGGCTCGCCCGTCAGCGTGCTTGGTGTGGGCTACGACCTCAGCATCGAGAGCTTCGGCGACAGCTTCCTTGCCGACGTCGTGCTGCATTTCGACGACGCAGACGCCGCGCTGCCGCCCTCGGCCGCATCCTTCGACCTCAACCCCGGCTTCGGCGACGAGTTCGTGGGCCTGGCCGACTACAGCCAGCCGCTCACGGACTTGGGCACCGTTCTGAGCCTCAGCAGCGGCTTGCTCTACCTCGAGATCTTCGAGAACTTCGATGACACCTTCGGCGAGGCCGAGGCCATGCTGAACGGAAACATCAGCCTGCGCGTCGACGTGATCCCCGCGCCCGGCTCGCTGGCCCTGCTGGGCCTGGGCGGCCTGGTCGCCGCCCGCCGCCGTCGGTGAGCGAGCCTACTTGCCCGTCAGCCATCGGAACCGCACCGCGTCGTGCGTGCCGATGCTGCCGTCGCCGTCCAGGTCGGCCCTCGGGTCGCCCGCGAGATAGAGGTCGATGAACGCGGCGTGGTCGGCGGTGTCGACCACGCCGTCGCCGTTGAAGTCCAGCCTCGCCCGCTCGGCGAACCGCGCCGACTCGTCGCGGAACGCCCGAGCATCATCGGCGTCGATGCCGCCATCGCGCGTCAACCCCTCGACCATCGCGCCCAGCTCGACCTCGACCAGGCGCGCCGCGGCAAGGTCGCGCGCGATGCGCTCGCGGCCGCTCACCTCACCGTCCCCATCGGCATCGAACACACGGTCGAGTTGCAATCGCGACGCCAGCCGGTTCGAGAGCGCCCCCACCACCATCGCCTCGTGGGCCGACTCGGGCTCGCCCGCACCCGCCGCCTCGCGAACCGCGCGCAGCAGCGCGAGCGACCGATCGCCCCGCTCTTCGAACGCATCGGCCATCGCCGCCCCCTCGGCGATCGACACGACACCGTCGCCGTCGCCGTCGATGCCATCGATCACCGCGTGCAGCCGCTTATCGTGCTCGGGCTCGAGCCCCACGCGCACAGCTGGCGGACCGGACGAGCCCGTCTGGCCGGAACGCCACGGGTCAGGCGTCTCGGCAACGCTCACGCCGGGCGACATTGCACCATTTGGTCCCCCACGCCCCTGGAAAACAACCATCCCCACGAGCGCCAGCAGGCAGCCGAGCAACACGAGCCCCAGGATCTTTGCGCGTGGTGTCATGGGCGATGGTAGTTGTTTGCTGCCTCAGTCGAAATCTTCCAATACCCAACGCGGGTACCCCCACTATGGAAGCCACTTCCCATATTGATCCATCGCGATCCCCTGCCTCGGCCCCACACCCGTAACCAGCCCAAGTTGGCGTTCCCGAGCCCGCACCCCGCACCGCAAGACCACCTCAAGTAGCCCCCAGACCCCAATCCCGCGCCCGCTGAGCCATTCCGCGTACACGCTCCATCACACCCCCACGTCCCGAACCGGGCCAAACGCGTCCTGGCCCGCACGAAACGCTGTCCCGACCCCCGGGACAGCGTTTTGAGGGGGCCAGGACGCGTTTGGCAGCCGCGCGAACGCGATTAACCCCGGTCTGGACGCGTCGCCGCGGGCGGTGGACGCGTTCTGGCGCGGGCCCGCCATGTTGGCTCAAGACCGGCCCGCAACAGGACGAAGACATGCTGGACCGCCCGCGTCGGGCCGGGCGGCGATCGGGATGCAACGCAGAGCGGGGACTCGGACATGGCACGGCGGGCGAAGAAGGGCGAGGGCGCGTTCATCTGGCAGTGCCGGGTGCTCGCCGAGCACTGGGACACCATCGACCCCGCGGCCATCGGCCTGACGCCGCAGCGCGTCGGGGCGTTCGACGAGAAGACCCAGGCCGCGCGGGCCGCCGCCGCGAGGGTGGCCAGGCTCCGGTCCGAGTTGGACGCCGCCATGCTGGCCAAGGGCGAGGCACTGGCCGAGCTGCGCGCCGGCTTCGGCGCCGCGACGGCAAGCATCGACGCGCACGCCAAGGCCACGCGCGACCCGGGCGTGTACCCGGCCGCGCGGATCGCCTCGCCCGAGAAGCCCGGCAAGCGCCCCGCGCCGCCCACGCCGCGGCTCGAGCGCGTGCGCACGCTCGGCTACGGCCCCATCGAGCTGCGCTTCACGCCCTGCGGCGAGCGCATCTTCTACGACGTGCAGCGCCGCGTGCGTCCGCTCGACGGGCCGCCGGCCGCCTGGGAGCACGTCACGAGCACCGGCCACCAGCGCGTGCGCGATCGACGGGTGCCCCAGGGCGTCGCGGGCGTGGCCTACCGCGTGCGGGCCCGGCGCACCTCGGGGCGCGCCAGCGGGTGGAGCAACGAGGTGGGGGTCAGCTTCGGGTGCGAGCCGTGCGCGGCCGCGAGCACGGTGCGGGGGAGCGGTGATCGCGGGGCGGCGTAGGGCGGTGCATGCCCTCTTGCCGCGCGATCAGCCTTCCTCATCCTCACTCCCCGCCGGGTAGGTGTAGAAGACGCACACCGCCTTGTCGATCAAGGCCTGCTCGAAGTACTCCAGGCCATCGTCATCATCGCCGGCGTAGTCCTCTCGCGTGATGATCGCGCCGTGCCGAATGGCCTCGGGCTCCCACCCGGCGCGTGCGATCTCGGCGAGCGCCCGACACACCGCCTCGCCCAAGTCGGCGGCCTCGATCCAGCAGTTCACGTACGCGCCTTCGGGATCCTCAAGGACGGCGGCCGGGCTGGGTAGAGCGTGGATCTCGACGAGATACATAGGCATGCGGGGCTCCGAAAAAGGGCACGGCGGCTCCGCGAGCGTAGGACGGGCGTACTCACGCCCGTGCCCACCGCAAGTGCGAGCGCTGCGCCGAATTGCGTAGCAAGAACGCCGCCCAACGCCTACCGCGGCCGCCGCGTGTAGCCCTGCCGCACGCTCGCATCGGGCAGCAGCGTGTCGATGGCGTCCAGGCGTTGCTCCAGGGGCGTGTCGGCCGGGTCGGTTGGATCGAAACGCCACCACGAATCGTCGAGGTCGGCATCGAGCGTGGGCTCGATGTGCAGGTCGATCGAATCCTCGCGCACGCGCAGCACGAGCCATGTGTCGGGATCGATCCACAGCTCGATGTCGGGCCACGGCTCGGCGAGGTAGTAGCACGGTCGGCCGCGGACCGTCGCGGGGCGGGCGAGCCAGTCTTCGTAGTCCTGCTGCCGCAGCACCGAGCCCCATAGGCCAAGGGCGTCCAGGGCCTCGGCGGGGTGCAGCGAGACCCAGTACGGACCCGGCGGGTCGTCGTCGGGCGGCAATTCGCCCTCATGGTCCCACGTGCGCGTCGGGCCGCCATCGCCTCGCAGCGTGATCGAGTGCTGGCTGGATCGCCAATCCGAACCGACGAAGTCCGCCGAGGCCGTCGAGCACTCGAAGCGCGTGCCCACGCCCCGCTGGAACCCGCTCACGACCATCGTGTACTCGGGTGCCGCGGAGGGTTCGATGCGTGACCAGTCCTCGACCTGCACGCCGATGTCCATGTAGGTGGCCGCCGTCTGGTAGGCCAGGCGCGACCGCGCGAGCACGAGCATGCCCAGGTCCTCGGGCGAGAGACCTAACGGATTCTCCTCGGTCGACCACGCGAGCATCTCGCACGCGACGTAGCGGAACTCGCCTTCCTCGGCCGAGCGCAGCCACGCCGCGGCCCGGCGGCCGAGCAGCCACCGCTCGAACACGTTCAGCCCGCCGTGCCGCCACGATCCCTCGGCGTGCTCGACGGGCGCCCAGCGTGTATACAGCTCTTCCAGGTAAGGACCGGTGCGAGCGCTGGTGAGCACGGAGCCTGGGCTGCCGATCCAGGCGTGCGTGCACCACGCCTCGGTCCGCGGCAGGCACGCGATGAGCACCGCATCGGGCGCGACGCGCCACCAGCCGTGCACGCGGGCCACGTGCCACGATCGGCTGGCCACCGCGCCCACGAGCACGACGCACGCGAGCATGGCCCACCGCCAGCGGCGGCGGGTGCGACGCAAGGAACGCTGTTTGGCGATCTTCTTGCCGCACTCGGGGCAGGTGACGCCACCCTCCCCCGGCTTCGCCGCGCTCGGTTCGAACCAGGAGAGGTCGTACCAGCACTTGGGGCACCGCGAACGCCCACGAGACCGATCACCCACCAAGGCCCACGCGAGCAGCAACACGCCCGCGACACCGAGCGCCCACGCCATCGCCAGGAAGATCCACGGCGTCATCGCGGGAGTGTACCAGGAGTGCAGGGCGATGGTTGCCACGTACCATCGCCCCATGCCCGGTGCCAGCAGGTTCCCACCATCACGCAACGATCAGCGGCTGACCGTGCGATTGCTGGATTCGCCGCTGGACGTCGAGCGCAAGGGCGATGTCGTGACCGTGCACGACTCGGCGGTGCGGCACGAAGGCGTGAGCTCCGGCGCCGCGATCTGGATCGCCCTGGGCTTTCTTGCGTTCGCCGCGCTCGTGCTGGTGCTGTTGGTGCTCGGGGGCGGGGCCAGCATCCAACTGTGGGCCTGTGGCGGCGCGGCCGTGGTCTTCTTCGTGATGGTGGGTATGCTCTTCATCGTCATCGCGAGGCTGCCCCAGACCCGCAGCCTGCGCGTCGACCTGCAAACCGGCGACGCCGAGCTGCGATGGGCCGACACCGAACTCGTGCGCTGGGTTGGAGACGTGGACGGCCTGCGTCTGGTCGTCTGCCCGTTCAGGGCCAAGACCCCGCTGGGCGTCGGGACGATGGCCAGCGGCTTCGCCTCGGTCGCCATGCTCGAAGGACGCCCGGTGCCACCGCGTGCGATCGCCGCCGAGCACGGCCCGATCACCGCCACGGTCCTGCGTCTTTTCGCGAGCTTCGGACGAAGCGCGTTGGTGGGTTCCGGTTGTGGCTGGATCGTCCTGGCCACCGGCGAGGACGCGAGCGTGCTCGAGGCCGAATTGCGCGAGGCCTTGCCCACGCTCACCCGCGTCATCGAGCCGCAGCGCATCGACGACGTGCTCGCCGGCCCGGTCGACGCAAAGCTCCTTCGCAAGCCCAAGCCGCGACGAGATCGTGGGAGCCCCTGATTGCCGGGGCCCCTAACGTTGGCCCCATGCCCACCACCGAACCCACCCTCGCGACCCAATCCGCCTCGCCCCGCCGCCACGACCTGGACGCCCTGCGGGCCGGGGCCATGCTGCTGGGCATCGTGCTGCACGCGGGGATGAGCTTCTTCGACAACCCCATGTGGCCCGCGCAGGACGCCAGCCGCGCCCCGGCGATGGGCCTGGTCGTCATGGCCATCCACGGCTTCCGCATGCCGCTGTTCTTCCTGCTCAGCGGCTACTTCACCGCCATGCTCGCCGGGCGGCGCGGGCTGGGCGGGCTGCTGAGGCACCGCGGCAAGCGCATCGCCCTGCCGCTGGCGGTGGGCATGGCCACCATCGTGCCCCTGGTATGGGCCGTCTCGATCTGGGGCTACATGAGCCCGACGACCGCCACGAGCGGCGCGGCCCCCACCGCCGACACGAGCATCTGGGTGGCCGCGGGCGAGGGCAGCGTGGACGCCCTCCGCCGCCACCTGGACTCCGGCGCAGACCCCGACGAGCTCGACCCGGCCTACCGCGTGCCGCCGCTGGCCTGGGCGATCGTGGCCGACGAGCCGGGCGCGGTGGCCTTCCTGCTCGAAGCCGGTGCCGACCCTGGCGTGAAGTACGGCGACGGCAACACGCCCCTGCACACCGCGTGCTTCTTCGGGCGTGCCGACGCCGCCCGGCTGCTGGTCGACGCGGGCGCGCCCGTCGACGCACGCAGCCCCGCGGGCGAGACCCCCGCCGACGTCATGCGCTACGACCGGGCGACCACCGAGGGCGTCGCCCGCGCCATCCGAACCGAGATCGACTTCGACCAGGTCGACGCCGGCCGCGAAGAGATCCGCACGTTCCTGCCCGACGCCCAGGCAGCCGAAGCAACTGGCGGATCGGCGGCCTTCGGCCCGGCCATGCTCCGCGGGCTCCTTTTCGAGTTCCCCGTCTTCCACCATTTGTGGTTCCTGTGGTTCCTCTGCTGGCTGGTGCCCGGCTACGCGCTGGCGGTGCTGGTGCTGCGGCCGCTGGCGGGCGTTCGCCTGCCGCGCGCGGTCACGATCCTCGCCGCGCCGCCGGTGTGCCTGCTCTGGCTCGTGCCGCTGACGATGCTCGCCCAGTGGCCCATGACCTCGGGGGGCACCCAGCCGGGCTTCGGCCCCGATACCTCCGTCGGGCTGCTGCCCATCCCCCGCGTGCTCGCGTACTACGCGGTCTTCTTCGGCGCGGGCGCGGTGCTGTTCACCGCCCGCGGTGCCACGGCCCGCCTGGGCCGCGGCTGGTGGCTCACCCTGCCGCTCGCGCTGGCGGTGCTCGCGCCCGCGATGTCGCTGGGCCTGAAGTCGCCCTGGCCGCAGCCGCTCGCGAGCGTGCTGTCCGGGCACGCGACGAGCGTCCACGTGCTGGCGGTCGCCGGCCAGGCGCTGTATGCCTGGCTCATGATCTTCGGCCTCATCGGCCTGTTCGAGTTCGCCCTCGGTCGCGAGCGTTTCGGAGTGCGATACCTCTCCGACGCGTCGTACTGGCTCTACGTCGCCCACCTGCCGCTGGTGGTCGCCCTGCAGATCATGCTCCGCAACGTCGACCTGCCCGCTGCGATCAAGATGCCGATCATCGTGCTGGTCACCGTGGGCGTGCTGCTGGGCGCGTACCAGATCTTCGTACGGTACACGGCGATCGGGCGGATGCTCAACGGGCCGCGCGTGCGCCCCACTCGGCCCGAACCCGGCGGGCGCGCGTAGCAGCACTTCGAACGCATCGAGAATGGCGAAACTCGCGACCTCACCCACTATCCCCAGTTTGACACACAACCCTGTCCGAAAGCCGGGACGGGTCTGAAACACGGATGGTCTCGGCTTCGGACGGCCCTAGGAGAAGGGGCCCATCGGGATGGCCAGGCCTGATCGGCCCGGCCCTCTCTATCTCCAGATTCGTGCGCCAGAGGAGGTGTGGCGCGTCGTCCGGTTCTAGCGTCGGCCGAACCGGAGAGTCGCCATGAGGCCGCGCTGGGAAATGTGTATCAAATGTCCCAAAGTACGCAGGCTGATCTTGTCTTCGGGAATTTTACAGTTCCCGATCACCGATGGTCGCCCACGGCATCGGCGGCACCCGCACACCGAAACCGACACTGAGGAGTACTGGCTGGGACGAACGCTCCATTGGCCATGTACCCACATGCTCGCGTCGGCATCGTCATACCCGCACCGGCTGGCGCCGCTCCGCCGCGCGCCGATGGCCGTCGAGCCCCTCGATCCTCGCCAGCGCCGCCGCGTCGGCGCGCACGCGCTCGGCCGACTCGCTCGCGTCCATCCGCAGCCACGTGCGGGCGCGGAGGAAGTCCAGCACGCTCAGCCCCGCCGTCCAGCGGGCCCCGCCGCCGGTGGGCAGCGTGTGGTTGGGGCCCGCGCCGTAGTCGCCGAAGACCTCGGCGCTCTGCGGGCCGATGAAGACGCCGCCGCCGTGCTTCAAGCGCGATGCATCGGACTCGGCGTCGCGCGTCAGCACCTCGACGTGCTCGGCGGCGATGGCGTCGGCCACCCGCAGGGCCGCGTCGATCGAGCTGACCACGCACGCGAAGCCGTTGGCGATGCCGCGTGCAGCGACGTCACGGGTCGCCAGTTCGGGTAGTTGCTCTGCAAGTTCGGCGTCGACCGCGTCGGCCACCGATGTGCTCGTGGTGACGAGCATCGCCGCGGCCCTCGGATCGTGCTCGGCCTGGGCCAGCAGGTCCGCCGCGACGATCGCCGGATCGGCGGAGTCGTCGGCGATGACGAGCAGTTCGCTCGGGCCGGCCAGCATATCGAGCCCCACGTCCATCGACACGAGGTGCTTGGCCGCCGTCACCCAGGCGTTGCCCGGGCCGACGATGACGTCGACGGGCTCGAAGCGATCGAAGCCGTACGCCAGCGACGCGATCGCGTGCGCCCCGCCGACCGCGAGGAACTCTTCGGCGCCCGCGAGCGCCGCCGCGGCGAGCATGACAGGCGACGCGCCGGGCGAGGCCACCACGACGCGCTCGCAGCCTGCCACGCGCGCGGGGATCGCGCCCATGAGCGCCGAGGACGGCAGCGGGTGCAGCCCGGCCGGCGCGTAGCAGCCCGCGGCCTGGATGGGCACGAGCGTGTGGCCGGCCCGTCCGCCCTCGATCGCGACGTCCAGGTCCGTAATCGAGCCTCGCTGCGCCCGGGCGAACGCCTCGATCCTGCCCGCGGTGCGCTCGAGCACGCCGCGCGTCTCGGCGTCGAGCGACAGCAGCGCCGCCTCCATCGCGGCACGATCGAGCACCAGCGGCGCTCCCTCGGCACGCTCGCCAAACCGCTCGGCCTGCTCGCGCACCGCCGCCCCGCCGCGCTCACGCACGTCCGCAACGATCCTGGCCGCATCGGCAACGGCATCGGCATCGATGGCACCCCGGCGGCCACGCCCCATCGCCTCATCTTGGCTGATTCGTCGCAGCATCACGCGTCGCTCCCGATGTTCACCTTGGCGTTCCCCGGCCGTCGCGTCACGCGAAGGCTCCGGCAGTCCAGCTCTCGCTCGAGACTCTCGAGCGTCGCACCACGGGCTCGGGCGGCAACGAGCGCGAAGTACGCGACGTCCGCCGCCTCGTGGGCCGCGTCTTCCGCGCTGTCGGCGTCGATCAGCTCGCCCGCCTCTTCCAGCAGCTTGGCCCGAAGCAACGAGGGATCGTCGAGCAGCCGGGCCGTATACGAACCCGCTGGAGGCGATTGGACGCGCTCGGCCAGCGTCGCGTCCAGGCTCGCGAGCCCCCGCGACTCGCCAAAGCACGTCGCCGTCCCCGTGTGACAGAACGCCCCGCGCTGCCGCACGGTGAACCGCAGCGCGTCGCGGTCGCAGTCGACCGAGATGCCCAGCAACTCCTGCACGTTGCCCGACGTCTCGCCCTTGGCCCACAGCCCGCCGCGCGAGCGCGAGAAGTACACGCCGCGTCGCCGCTCGATGGACGCCCGCACCGATTCGAGATCGGAATACACCAGCCCGAGCGCCCGGCCGCCGGGATCGGTGACGATGGTGGGCCAGAGCCCGTCGGTTCGATCGCTCGTGAGCGGTGCGCAGAAGCCCTCGGCCAGGTCGAAAGCATCGGTGTAGAGCGCCATGCCGACCTGCGCGTCGGCCCCGAGGCGGTCGACCGCCGCGACGTCGGTCGGCGTCTTCACGCCACCCGCGACGGTCAGCCGCGTTGGCCCCGCCAGCTCGACGAGCTGCGCGATCCGCTCGAGCTGCGCCTCGCTCCACCCGCCGAGCCCACCCTCCTGCTCGACAAAGGTCACCAGGAACCCGCCGACGTGCTCGCGCAGCTCCGCGATCCGATCCTCGACGCGTCGGCCGGTCGCCCGAGTCCACCCCTTGTCGACAACCTCGCCGTCGCGCGCATCGAGCGCGGCGATCACGCGTTCGAGGGGCAGCTCTTGCAGCACGTCGGGCGTTGCCGCCGTTCCCAGGATGACCCGGCGCGCTCCGGCATCGAGCAACTCGATCGCCGTCTTTGCATCGCGGATGCCGCCGCCAACCCGGCACGGCACGCGCCGCACCAGATCGAGCACGACCTCGCGATTCGATCCGGTGCCCATCGCGGCGTCAAGATCGATCACCGCGACCTCGCCGACCAGGCCGAACCGCTCGGCGATCGGCACCGGATCGCCGGCATCGACCGCCAGCTCCTTGCCACCCACGAGCTGCACGGCGTTGCCGCCGCAAAGATCCACGGACGGAACCATCATGGCTCTACCTCCATCATCCGCACGGGCACGCCCGCGGCCCTCAGTTGCTCCTTGAGTTCGCCCACGCTGGTCACGCCGTCGTGGAAGATCGACGCCGCCAGCACCGCGTCGGCCCCGGCCTCGAACCCATCGACCATGTGGGTCGCCGTCGACGCGCCGCCCGAAGCGATGATCGAGACGTTGACGACGCCCGAGATCGCACGGATCAGTTGCAGGTCGTACCCGTTGCCGCGCCCGTCCTCGTCAAAGCTGGTCAGCAGGATCTCGCCCGCCCCGGCCGCCACGCCGGTGCACGCCCACTCCAAGGCGTCGATGCCCGTCCGGTTCGTGCCCGACCGCGTCACGACCTCCCACGAGCTTGCGCTGCGGGCCGCATCGATCGCCAGCACGACGCACTGCGCGCCCATTCGCTGGGCGATCTCGGTGATCAATTCCGGCCGCTCCACGGCCGCCGAGTTGACGCCCACCTTGTCGGCTCCTGCTTCGAGCAAGGCACGCGCGTGCGCGATCGTGCGAACGCCGCCGCCGACGGTCAGCGGGATCGAGATGGCCCGACGGATCGCCTCGACCGTGTGCAGCGCCGCCTCGCGCCCGTCGGGCGTCGCCGAGACGTCAAGCACGACGAGTTCGTCAGCACCCTGCGCCTCGTACGCCGCCGCACGCTCCACAGGGTCGCCCGCGTCGCGCAGATTGGCGAAGCTCGTGCCCTTGACGATTCGGCCATCGCGGATGTCCAGGCACGGGATCACTCGCTTGGTCAGCATGCCGCCACCCCCATCGCCATCCATCGCTGGAGCAGCTTTAAGCCCCACGGGCCCGACAGTTCTGGGTGGAACTGGCACGCCACGACGGCGCCACGACGCATCGCGCCCACGAAGGGAGCCTCGAGCGCCGACATCGCGCACGCCCAGCCCGCCGGCCGCTCGCACACGCCGAAGGAGTTCGCGTAGTACGCAAAGCCCTCCGTGATTACCTCGCACCCGAACTCTGGCACGACGCGGTTCCACCCGAACCGCGGCCTAGCCGGCTGCGATAAGGCCTCGACCATGGCATCGATCACGCCCAGCCCCTCGACGCCCGGCGATTCCTCGGACGAGGCGCACAGCAGTTGCATGCCCAGGCAGATCGCCAGCGTGGGCCCGCCCGCCTCGATTCGCACTCGCAAAGCGTCGACCAGGCCCGCCGCGCGCAATGCCTCCATGCCGGCGCCGAACGACCCCACGCCCGGTAGAACGAGGAACGGCGCGGCCTCGATGTCCCCGGCCGTTGCCGCTCGCGTCGCCTCCACGCCGCACCGCTCGAACGCCGCGATGACCGACGCCCTATTCGCCACGCCGGTTTGCACGATCGACACCATCACAGCACCCCCTTCGTCGACGGAACACCCGCCGGTCGAGGATCGATCGCGACCGCCGAACGCAGCGCGAGCGCGAACGCCTTGAACGCCGCCTCGGCCCGGTGGTGGTCGTTCTCACCCCGGAGCACATCGACGTGCAAAGCGCACCGTGCGGCCGCGGCGAACGAGACGAACCAATGCGTCAGATTCTCGCACGCCACGCCCCCGAGCATCTCGCGCTTCAGGCCAAGATCGACCACGGCCGATGGCCGCCCCGAGAAGTCAACATCGACGCGGGCCAGCGCCTCGTCGAGCGGCACGTACGCGTGCGCGAAGCGAACGATGTCCACCCGATCGCCCAGGGCCCTGTCGACGAGCTGCCCGACGACCAGGGCAATATCTTCTACCGTGTGGTGATCATCGACATCCAGATCGCCCTCGCACGCAAGCTCGAGATCGACCCGGCCGTGCAGCGCGATCGCGCCGAGCATGTGGTCGAGGAAGCCGATCCCGGTTTCGATCTTCGCAATGCCGGTCCCATCCAGGTCGATCGACGCCTCGATACCGGTCTCGCGAGTCTCGCGCGTGAGACGCGCCCTTCGGTCACCCATCGCACACCTCTCCGAGCGCATCCATCAGTCGCACGAACGATCCATCCTCGCCGGGCAGCGTGATCCGAGACCATCCGGCCATCTCACCACCGAACGCCCGAACGATGATGCCCCGCTCCGCGAGCGCGAACGCATCGACGCGCGCCAGCACGAAGTTCGCCCAGGAGTCCCACACCTCGACGCCGTGCTCCCGCAGCCACGACTGGAGCCGCTGCCGCTCGCGTCGAACGCGATCCAGGTACGAAACATCGACCCCGGCTTCCCAAGCCATCCCCGCGATCGCGAGCCCGGGCGCCGACACCGGGTACGGCCCGCCCACCGTCCGCAACCACCCGGCCACGCGCTCGCCCGCGATCGCGTAGCCCGCGCGTAAGCCCGCAAGACCGAACGCCTTGGAAAACGTGCGCACTATCACGGCGTTGTCGATCTCCAGCAAGCGTTGCGTCGGATCCTCATCCGCGAACCCGATGTACGCCAGATCGACCAGCACCAGCGCCCCCACCGCTCGCGCGGCACGACACGCCCGCTCGATGTCCTCGATCGCGACGACGCCACCCGTGGGGTTATTCGGTGACACGATCGCCACCAGGCTCGTGTCGGGTGAAAGCGCGGCTTCGAAGTCGTCGATCGGGAAGCGACCACCAAGCCACGGCACGCTCCGCACGTCGCCGCCCGCCAGCCGCGCCCCTCTCGTGATCATCTCGAACGTCGGCATGTGCACGACGAGCGAGCGGCCCGGCTCGAGCGACACACGGCACACCCGATCGATCGCATCATCACCGCCCGCCGTCACAACCACGCGTGCCGTGTTCACGCCAAACCGCTCGGCGATCGCCGCCTCCAGCGAACCGGCGTTCGGATACCGCCGCAGCGACTCGCCATCGACCGCACGCAATCGTTCCAACCACGCCCGCGGAGCCGCCGGTCCCTCGTTGGCGTCCAGCAGCAAGGCTCCCCCGGCCCGAACGCTCCCGGTGCCATACGGCCGAAGCCCCTCAAGCCGCGCAGTCGGTTGAAGCTCAATGTCCTTCGTCGCGGCACTCATGGCACGATCTGCTCCGGCCGGATCACCACGATGTCGGTGCCGCCCAGTTGCTTGACGAGCGGCACGACCTCGGCCAACTCCTCGCGTCGCACCGCCGCCTTCACCGCGAACCCCGACTGCGACCGCAAAGCCGAAACCGTCGGCTCGCGCATGCAGGGCAACACGCCCACGACCGCATCAAGGCGATCGGCCGGCACATTGATCTCGATCATTACCCGCTGCCTGGCTTCGAGCACCGATCGCACGATCAGGCCGACACGCTCGATCTGTGCTCGTTTCGCGGGGTCGCTCATGGCCGAGCGAGACGCGTAGAACCGCGTCGAAGAGGTCATGAGCTCGTCGATGATCACCAGCCCGTTGGCGGCCAGCGTCGCGCCCGTTGCGGTATTGTCGATGATGCAGTCGGCGTCCTCGGGTGGCAGCACCTCCGTCGCGCCGTACGACCGCAGCAGTATCGCGTCGAGCCCGCGCTGCTCGATCCACGCCTGCGCGATCCGCTCGTACTCCGACGCGACGACCAGCGGCCGGTCGGGAAGCCGCCCGCCCTCGAGCAGCGCGGCGGGTGCCGCGGCCACGAGCCGGACGCGATCGAGCCCCGTGTCGACGATCTCGACCACGTCGGCGGCGGTCTCACGCACCCAATCGGCGCCGGCGAAGCCAACGTCTCGGCTGCCCGCCGCCAGCATCTCCACGATCGCGCGCGGCTTTAAGAGCTTCACTCCGAAGTCCGGCAACGAGATCGACGGGCGGTAGCCGCGCTCGGTGGCGGAGATGTCCAGCCCGCCGTCGGCCAGCAGCCGGCGCACGCCCTCGAACATCCGGCCCTTGGGTATCGCGAACTTGATCGTCGTCGCGGTCGCGACGGCTTCCTGCATGACGGTCATCGGTCGGCTCCAGGCTTGGCCCCGGCCGACGCTCCTTGCACGCGGCCTTCGCCCGTGCACGAAAAACGCCGGCTCGGGGCCGGCGTTTGCGTCCTTCAGATCAACGATCCCTCAGGCCACGCTTACATCCGGCTCCCTCGCGGGTGCGGCAGATGGGCATGGTGGTGATGGAGAGAAGCTGCGATCATCTCAATGGAAGATAGCCGCGGTTGAGTGCCTGTCAAGCCGATCGCTCGACTACACCGGCACGATCCGCACCCCGCCCTCGAGCAAAGCCGACCGAACCGCCTGGGCAGTGCGGAGCGCGCCAGGCGTGTCGCCGTGCACGCACAGTGTCTCGAATCGCCCGCTGCGGGCCAGTTGCAGGCCCTGCAGCGCCGCTTCCTGTGGATCGGCCAGCACGGCACCCGCCTCGGTGCGAGCCAGCATGGAGCCATCGGCCGCGTATCGGCGATCGGCAAAACCCTCGCGCCGCACGGGAAGGTCCATCTCGTTCCATCGAGCCGCTCCGGCGGTGTCGGGCAGGCCGAAGAACGCGAGCGACGCAAACGGGTCGCCCGTGACCTCGGCCACCGCGTCGAGGCAGCCCTTGGCCACCGCCTCCGCCGCGTCGGCGTCGGCCATCGCGCGGTGGTACATCGCCCCATGCGGCTTGGCGTGCGAGAGTGTCGAGCCCGTCTCGGCCGCGACGCGCGCCAGCCGCGCGGTTTGCTCTCGGCACAATCGATAGATCTCACCGGCGTCGAGACCGAGCTCACGCCGGCCGAAGCCGTCAGCATCTTCATACCCAGGATGCGCGCCGATGCCAACGCAGCGATCGGCCGCACGCCGGACCACGCTCCGCATCAGCTCGACGGAGCCCGCATGCCCACCGCAGGCGATGTTGACCGACGACACAACGCCGAGCAAAGCAAGGTCGCTCTCGAGCAGCTCATCGAGTTCGCCCGCGTCGGCGTTGAGATCGATCGCGGGGCCAAGGAGGCTGGCGTCGTCCATACGTTCACTCTACGGGCGGCAGCGCGGCGTCGAGCGTCGAACGCTGTTGCGCGAGCACGTCAAGTGCCTCCGCTCGATCAACAGCCCGCAGCCGCACCCACTGCCGCGGCGTCAGTTGCCCGACGGCAGGCAGGTCGGCTGCGATCACGGTGCCAACGGTCGCGTAGCCGCCGGTGGTCGGGCCGTCGGGGCCGAGGACGACCAGTTCGCCGGTGGACGGCGCCTGGATCGTGCCATGCATCACGCCTCGGCTTGGGCCGGTGTCGATGGGCGTGCCACTGATCGCACGATCGAGCCGGACGCCAACGCGATCGCTCTTGGGCGAGACATGCACCAACCCGGGGGGCATCTCGGCCTCGGCCCCGTCCACGACCACGCGAAGCACACGATTCCGCACTGCCATATCCACCATCGCTCGAACGTGAGCTGGCACGACGGGGGGTTCGCGCTGCGGAGTGCCAACCGGCAATGCATCGCCAGCCTGAAGCCGCCTGCCCTGGTGCCCACCAATGCCCGCGCCGACGAGCGTGGAACGCGAGCCGAGCACGACCGGCACGTCCACGCCGCCCGCAACGGCGAGATACGTTCGGCACAATCCGTCATCCGGGCCAAACTCGACAGACTCGCCAGACTTGAGTTGAATGATCTCGAACGCCTTGCTCCGCGAGGAGCATGTGATAGTGGCAGGTTCCGTCGCCTCCACCCCCATGCGACCCATCGCCAGCTCGATGCCGGCGGCACCATCCGTATTGCCCACGATCCGGTTCGCGAGACGCAGCGAGAGCGAGTCGGCAGCGCCACCATTCGGTACGCCCTCGTGCGCGTGGCCCGGTCGGCCCAGGTCCTGCACGCTCGCCACGCCGCTCAGTTCGACCACGCGAAGGCTCACGCGTCGAACTCTTCCCGCGAGATCGCGCGGAAGCGGACAGCGTCGCCCGCGCGCAAGAGGGCGGGTTCCTCGCGTTCCACGCCGAACATGACCGCCTTCGTGCGCCCGATGATGCGCCACCCGCCCGGGCCGGGCAGGCCGTAAACGCCGCTGTACGGCCCGGCGATGCCCACGCTGCCGGCTTCCAAGCGGGTACGAGGCGACGCCAAGCGCGGCACATGGAGTCGCTCGGGCAAGCCGGTGAGATACCCGAATCCGGGCGCGAACCCAAGAAAAGAGACCGTGAACCCGGTCGCCGCATGCGCCTCGACGACTTCTCGCTCCGTAATCCCGGCGAGTTTGGCAACCTCACCAAGATCGGGTGCAAACAGCGGTTCATAGCACACCGCGATCTCATGTGCCCGGGGCTCGGGCAGGGGCCGATCTTCAACGCCCTTGAGTTTCTGAGCGAGTTTGTCAGGTGTGACACCAGCCAGTGGATCGACCGTCAAGTAAGCCGCTCTCTCGGTCGGCACCACATCGCGAACGCCCGAAATGCCGTGCAACACCTCGGCCAGCGCGTGCGCCGGCAATGGGCCCGTCACCCGAAGGCTGCGCTCGCTGGTCCATTGGATGTCGAAGTTTCCCGGACCGGCCATGGCCAAAGGGTAGTGGCCCCGATCACCGCGCCGTGGCGGCCTCGGGCAGGTAGGTGGGGCGCGTGTCGGCACGCAGGGCCGCGGGAATGACCCGCCGGCGGAGCCGCTCGCGCTTGCCCTTCTTGGTCGAGAGCTGGCCGTACTGCTTGAGCCGCTCGACCACGGCCTTGCCGTCCAGCAGGCGGATCGAGCCGTCGAAGTCCTCGACCAGGGCGGTGCAGCTTTCGACCCAGTCGCCGCAGTTGTAGTACATCATGCCAGCGTGCCGGGCGTCGGGGCGGATCTCGGCCTTGTGGATGTGCCCGCACACCACCCCGTCGAAGCCCTTGCGCTTGGCCTCGTCGGTCAGGGCGTCCTCGAACTTGCTGATGTACGTGCAGGCGCTCTTGACCTTGAGCTTCAGGAACTGGCTGAGGCTCCAGTAGTTCAGCCCAAAAAGCTTGCGCACACGGTTGTAGTGCCGGTTGAGCCGCAGCAGCAGCTCGTAGCTGGCCGACCCGAGCATCGACAGCGCCTTGGCGTGCTTGACCACCATGTCGAACTGGTCGCCGTGGCTGATGTACAGCCTCCGCCCGTCGGCGGTCACGTGCTCGGTGTCGAGCAAGACCTCGACACCGCCGAAGTTCAGCCCCGCGTACTGCCGGGCGCCCTCGTCGTGGTTCCCGGGGATGTAGACCACACGTGTGCCCTTGCGGGCCATCTTGAGGATGCGGCTGATGACGCGGTTGTGCTTGCCGGGCCAGTACCACTTGCTCTTGAGGCGCCACATGTCGATGACATCGCCCACGAGGTACAGCGTCTCGCAGCGAACGCTCTTGAGGAACGCGCTGAGTTCCTTGGCCTGGCAGCCATTGCTGCCCAGGTGCAAGTCGCTCAGGAAGATCGTGCGGTACCGCAGGTCGAGCCGCTCGGTCCCGGTGGTTTCGTCACGCACCACCGCCGGCTCGGTCCAGACCGCCGTTTCCGGGTCGGCCTCGGGCAGGCTGCCTGGGGCACAGTCTTGTCGCGCTTCCTCCATGCGGTATTCTTCGGCAACCGACAACTGAATTCCGCTTCATGAGACGCGGAATTACGTGAATGTTTCTTTAGGAACACGTTATGAACGAACGCGGAGCAACCCGGCCACCCGGCCCAGCTCGGCCCGCCACCCTTCTGCATCACCGAGCCGGGTCGACGCGAGCACGTGGTCGCGGTCCTGCAACACCCGATACACCGCGTTCTGGGCGACATCCAGCCGAACCTCGAAGGGCGCCGCCCGGACCATCTGTACCAGCGCCCCGATCGACCGCAGCGCCTCCAGGTCGGCCGGGTCGGCCGAGAGCCGCTCGCTCAGCCGGGCGATCGCCGACTCGGCCACGTACGACAGCGTCGAGCGGTCGAGGTCCACGCCCGCCTGCTCGGCGCGTTCGAGGATCTGGCTGGCCTTGGCCACGTCCGGATGCTCGTCGCGGAGGGCACGCACCAGGTCGGCGTTGAGCACGAGTTCCACCGGAAAGTACAGCGCCCGGGGCGATGGGATCTTGAGCGCGTGCAGGAAGTGCAGCAGCGGGGCCTGGTCGTCGTACATCCGGCGGTACGTCGCCTCGGCGCTGTCCAGGGCGCCCTCGAGCACCTGCTCGGCCACTTTTCGCTGCTCGTCCTTGAAGAGCGACGCGAGCGAGAACGTCGAGGCGCCAAAGTCGCGCTCGATCAGCCGAAGAAGCTTGCCATACTGGGCCATGTCGAACGCCTGCCTGGCCTCCTTCAGGAAGGTGTCCAGCCGTTCATCCTCGACGTCCAGCCCCGCGCCACCCGCAATGATGTGATCGGCCAGGTGCAGCACGGCGTAGGTGACGCGTTGGCTGTTGAGCGTGAGCCGCGACGTGAGCGTCGCCCGTCCCACGCGCAGTTGCGTTCGGCCCGCGTGCATGTCGGTGCACAGCTCGCTGCGCACGTCGTAGCAATACACGCTCATCTCGTGGCCACACTCTTCGAAGAGCGAGATCACCGCGTAGTGCTCGGCCATCTTGAGCAGATCGACCTTGGCCGGCCGCACCATGTTCATGTACACCTGCCGCCCGTCGCCGTGCTCGCGCAGGTTGCTCTGGGCCTTGCTGAGCCGGTCCAGGAACGCCTCCTCGAACGACTCCTCGAACAGCCCCTCGGCGATCTGGATCACACGCCCGGCGTATTGCAGAATCTGCACCGTCTCGATACCCGTCAGCTCGTCAAAGAACCAGCCGCAGCTCGTGTACATCAGCATCGCGTTGCGTTGCAGCTCGAGCAAACGCAGGATGCGGGTGTAGTCGATCGGCCCCTCGTGCGGCCCGACGTGGTGCTCGATGAACTCGATGGCTTTCTCGCGCGTGCGATCCAGGATTACCTGCACATACTCGTCGCGTGCCGCCCAAGGGTCGATCAGCAGTGTGCTCGCTTCTCGCTCGAACCGCTCGGCCATGGTGTCACGGAGCCAGTCGAGCGCCTCGCGCAAGGGCTTACGCCAGCCCTGGTTCCACGCCGGATGCCCGCCCGAGTGGCAGCCGCAGTCTTCCTTCCACCGGCCCACGCCGTGCACGCAGCTCCACGATGAATTCTCGATGATCTCGGCTTCCCACTCGGGCGGGTTCAGCTCGAGGTATCGGCCATAGTTGACCAGTTCGGCCTCGTTGCCATCGGCGATCTGCCGCACGGCGTACGACAGGGCCATATCACCATACGGATGGTGGTGCCCGTAGCTCTCGCCATCGGTTGCGATGTGCACAAGCTGCGGCTCCTGGCGGTTCGGATCGATGCCACCCAGGAGACGTCGCGCGAAGTTCTCGCCGTTCCCCAGCAACCGCTCGAACGCCACCGCCTGCGATAGCGGTCCGTCGTAGAAGAACACAGCGATGCTCCGGCCATCTCGCAGCCGAACGAGGTAGGGCCGCCTGGGATCGATCCCTTGCTGTGTCGCGTCGATCCACTGGTCGCTGCCGATCCTGCGGTACCGCATCGCCTGCCGGGGCGCGAGGAGGGTGAACGCGATGCGCTGCTTGGCCAGTTCGTCGAGGCAGGCCAGATTCGCCGCCGTCTCGGGCAGCCACATGCCCGCGGGCCGGCGGCCAAAACGGTGCTCGAAGTCCTTGATGCCCCAGAGAACCTGGGTCCGCCGGTCTCGATCGTTGGCGAGCGGCATGATCATGTGGTTGTACGCCTGGGCGATGGCCGACCCGTGCCCGGCGTTCAGCTCGATGCTCAGTTTGTCGGCGTCGAGGATGGCCTGGTACGCCTCGGGCGCGTGCTCTTGCAGCCATGACAGCAGCGTGGGCCCGAAGTTGAAGCTGATGTGCGCGTAGTTGTTGTTGATCCGCTCGATCCAACCCTGCTCGTCAAGAATGCGCGCCTGCCCGTTGGGCTGGTAGCACTCGGCCGTGATCCGCTCGTTCCAGTCGTGGTAGGGGTATGCCGAATCCTGCACCTCCACGGCTTCGAGCCATGGGTTCTCGCGCGGCGGCTGGTAGAAGTGGCCGTGGATGCACACGTAGCGATTCATGAAACGCTGGCCCCCGATCGTTCGTCGATCCGCCCCGCCCACGCGCGCACGCGGGCGGCGATGCTATCGTCGCCGATCAACTCTTCAAGCGTCACGTGCATCGGCCGGCGCCAGCACGGGTAGCCCGCGCTGACCCCGGGGATGTTCTGCGGTTCGCGCTCGCCCCACAGGTCCTCGAGCGCCAGCATGACCACCGGCGCGGGCGCGTCGCACAGCCGATCCATGAGGGCGTCGAACAGGCCGGCCTCGTCGCGCACGCCGAGCTTCTTGTGCAGTTGTTCGACCGCGGCCTTCCGCAGGCGGGCGTCGTACGAGGCCGAAGACTTATCCATCAGCCGCAGCGCCCATCGCAGGTCGATGTCCCGCCCCGCCAGATACCCGGCGAACGTCGGCATGTCGTGCGTGTTCGCGGCCGCCAGCAACTCGGGCTTGGCCGCTCCGGGTGCCATGGCCTGATCGCCGCCGTCGTACTGCGCTGCGGTCATACCCATCAGCTTCCGCTCGATCATCGCCGCATCGACCTCGGGGGGGACCGTGCCCAGATTCTCGCCGATGAACGTCGCCCGGTGCTCGTGCGACAGGTCGGCCAGCAGGTCGAGCGCGCCCGTCGCGTCGTAGCGGACATAGACGCCATCATCCGCGCCATGGCCATCGGGGATCCAATACAGCCGCCACAGCCCCATGACGTGATCGAGCCGCAGCGTGCTGGCGTATCGCAGGTGCCGCCGCGTCGCCTCGGCCAACTCGGCGTGGCCGCTCAAACGCGCCTTCTCGGGGATCATCGGCGGGAAGCCCCACACCTGACCCTCGGGGAAGTACGCGTCGGGCGGTGCGCCCACGGCCACGCCCTTGGCGTAGAGATCGGGCTGGCGATGCACATCGAAGCCGCCACCAACGACACCGACCGGCAGGTCGAGATACAAGCCACACCCCGCCGCCTCGGCGCGATGACGCACGCCCAGCAATTGCTCGTGCAGCAGCATCTGGGCATAGCCATACATGCACTGGGTAGCATCACTCGCGCGCCACTTGACGTACTGGGCGACCAGCGGGTCACCACGCACAAACGCCTCGATCACGGCAGCGTCGGCCTTGGCCGCTTCTCGCTCGAGCACGCGACGCTTGAGGTCCCAGCTCGCCTTGTAGTTGATCAACGACGCCTGACCCAGCCGCTCTGCCTCGGCACGCTCGGAATCGGTCAGCATGGCCGACACGTCGAGGAACAGCTCGCTGAACACGCTCCGGCTCACTGGCGCGTACGGGCAACCATCGGTGGGCGACGAGTACCGCCCCGCCAGCAGCGGCAGCGTGCTGACCAGCGACGCACCGAGCCCGCCCGCCCACACGCACAGCCGCGCGAGGTCTTCGAGATCACCAACACCACCGCCGTGCGCCGACCGCAAGGCGTACAGCGGCCCGAACACGCCCAGCTTACGCTCGTTCGACCGCCAGAAGGCTTTGACCGATTGCGGAAACGATGGCTCGATGCGTGCCGCATCGGTGGGCTTCTCGATGTCCACGCCCAGCGCCCGCAGCACCGCCGTCAGCGCCGCCTCGCTCGGGAAGCATCGCACGCCCATGCCGTTCTCGTGCTCGGTCAGCACGCCGTGCGATTGCGCCAGGCGCAGCAGCGCCGTGTTGCGGGTGTCCGGCTCGCGCACGCTCATTCCCGAGGCTCGCACCGAAGCACGAGCACCGACAACGGCGGCAGCGTCAAGCTCACGCTGAACGGCCGGCCGTGCGAGGCGGAATCTTCGGCCACGACGCCGCCGAGGTTGCCCACGCCCGATCCACCGAAGCACTGGGCATCGGTATTCAGCACCTCGCGCCACGTTCCGCCCATGGGCACGCCCAGGCGATAGCCATCGCGCACCACCGGCGTGAAGTTGGCCACCACCAGCACCGTGTCGTGCGGCGTCTTGCCGCGGCGCAGGAACGCGATGACCGTGTCCTCGCTGTCCGTGCAATCGACCCACTCGAATCCGCGCGGATCGCAGTCGCGCTCGTGCAGCGCGGGATGGGTCTTGTAGAGGTCGTTGAGCGTGCCCACCAGAGCCGCGATGCTCGCGTGGTGCGGCACGTCTTCGAGATGCCACTCGACGCTGGCGTCGTGGTCCCACTCGGGCACTTGAGCCAACTCGCCGCCCATGAACAGCAGCTTCTTGCCCGGCTGGGTCCATTGCAGCCCGTAGAGCAGCCTCAGGTTCGCCAATCGCTGCCACTCGTCGCCAGGCATGCGACCGAGCAAACTGCCCTTGCCGTGCACCACCTCGTCATGGCTCAGCGGCATGACGTAGTTCTCGCTGAACTGGTACACCGCGCGGAAGCTGATCTCGTTGTGGTGGTACTTACGATGGATCGGGTCGTGGCCCAGGTACCGCAGCGTGTCGTGCATCCAGCCCATGTCCCACTTGTAGCCGAACCCGAGCCCGCCCAGGTGCGCGGGGCGAGACACGCCGGGCCACGCCGTCGACTCCTCGGCGAACGTCACGATGTCGGGGAACGCGCCATACAAGGTCGAGTTGAGCTGACGCAGGAAGCCGATAGCCTCGAGATTCTCGCGCCCGCCGAACTGGTTGGGCACCCACTCGCCCTCTTCTCGCGAGTAATCGCGATACAGCATCGACGCCACCGCATCCACACGAATCCCATCGACGTGGTACTTGTCGAGCCAGAACATGGCGCTCGAGATCAGGAAGCTGCGCACCTCGTGCCGGCCGTAGTTGAAGATCATCGACTTCCAGTCGGGGTGGAAGCCCTCGCGCGGGTCGGCGTGCTCGAACAGGTGCGTGCCGTCGAACAATGCCAGCCCGTGCTCGTCGCCGGGGAAGTGGCTCGGCACCCAATCCAGGATCACGCCGATGCCAGCTTGGTGCAGCGTGTCGACCAGGAACATGAAGTCCTGCGGCGATCCGTAGCGGCTGGTTGGGGCAAAGTACCCAACGGTCTGGTAGCCCCAGCTCTTGTACAGCGGGTGCTCCATCACCGGCATCAGCTCGACGTGGGTGAATCCCAGCCGGTTGCAATACTCGGCCAGCACGGGCGCGAGCTCGCGATAGTTCAGGCTCCGGTTGCCGTCCTCAGGCACGCGCCGCCACGAGCCCAGGTGCAACTCGTAGATGCTCATGGGCTTGTCGACGCGATGACGCTCGCCACGGCCTCGCATCCACGCCTCGTCGTTCCACTGGTAGTCCAGCCCGTGCACGATCGAAGCCGTGCGCGGCGGCTGCTCTTGACGGAAGCCGAACGGGTCGGTCTTCTCGAGCCGTCGCCCGCCGGCGTGCGAATCGATGACGTACTTGTAGTGCGCCCCCTCGCGCGCGTTGGCGGCGATGCCCACCCACAACCCGCTGCGGCCCACCGGCGTCAGCGTGTCGGCCCCGGCAGACCAGTAGTTCCAATCCCCCACCACCGACGCGGCCCGGGCGTTGGGCGCCCACACGCCAAAGCGAACGCCCTGCCCACCCGGCAGCGGGTGGGCCCCGAGCTTCTCATGCAGGTGCGCGTGCGTGCCCTCGTTGAACCAGTACTGGTCGTCGGCGGAGATCCAGCCGGCATCGGGGGCGTGGCCATGGGCCTGGCGGGCATCTGAGGGCATCATCAGCAGATGGTTGGTCACGTCTGGGCTCTCCGAGGGGTGGGCGTACCCGCAGAGTCCAGATCGACCGAAAACCTCTCGACATCCAGCGGATTCGGGAGCGGGGAGTCCCTCAGATAGCGTCGCAAGCCGGCCTCAGGCGAGCCCTCGCTCGCGACGCAACTCGGCCTCGGCCCGCAGCCAGTCGGCCACGGGATCACCCGACTGGCCTTCGCGGGCCTCGAAGATCTCGTGGGCGCGGCGGCGGATCTCCTCCTGCGAGGGCTCGCCGGTGCCTGGCTTGGGCAACTCGACGTACGCCTCGGTGGCCGGTACGGACGGCTTGCTCATCCTGGCCACGGCGTGCAGAACGCCGGAATGCACCCCCGTCGCGGCCCGCTCCACATCGATCGGCTTGGCCTCGGCAGCGCGGTCGGCCCGGCCGGGCGTATCGGTCGCTTGCGTCGTGGGCGTGGCCGACATCGGGTTGAGCACCGACGCGGGAACGGCCCCCGAACTCGGCCGCTCTCGCCGTGAGGCAGTGAACACCGAATAGGCGTGCTGACGGAGCGCTGTGCTGTTCGAGCCGATCACGGCCCACCTCCATGGCGGCCCGGGAATCGGCCGCCTCTGCCAACGATCGTACGTTCGCCACGATCATCGACAAACCGAAGAACCGACTTTGGTCGACTCGCATTCGAGACTTCATCAAACCCTAACGAACAGCGTGCGAGCATGACGCAAATTGGCCGCAGAAGTGAATGGATTCTCACTCAGACCGGCCCACACTTGGGCCGATAGTGCTCTGACGCTCCCTCGAACGCACGGAGCCGAAGACACGACCAGCCACCCGTGACGCGCATAGATTGCGCACGGGCAGGGCCATGCCTCGCACGGAGAGCCACGTGGTTCCCATCCGGACCGACAACGAACTCGAGCGACCATCGCTGCCCGGCGGACGAGGCTCGCCCGGCGTGCTACTCATCGAGGCCGGCTACGAGGTCTGCAACCCAATCGGCGGCATCTACCAGGTGCTCCGCTCCAAGGCGGCCACCATGGTCGACCACTGGGACGACCGCTACCTGATGGTTGGCCCCTACGTGCCCGATCAGGCCGCCCTCGAGATGGAGCCCCGCCGGCCCACAGGCTGGCTCGCGAGGGCCGTGGCCGCGCTGGACGACATCGGCATCGCCTGCCACACGGGCCGCTGGCTGGTGCCGGGGCGTCCCCGCGTGGTCCTGCTGGACATCAACCTGCCGCAAGAGCGCATCAACAGCGAGAAGTTCTACCTCTGGCAGCACGAGAAGATCAGCTCGCCCAGCGGCGACGAGATGGTCGACGGCGTGATCGCCTTCGCCGACGTCACGCGGCATTTCTTGCGAGCCGTCGACAACGCCTGGCGGGACCAGCGTCCCGCCCGCCGGCACTCCCGCCGCGTCATGGCCCACTTCCACGAGTGGATGGGCGGGCTGGCCATCCCTCTCATCAAGCGCGAAGAACAACCGATCTCCACCGTCTTCACCACGCACGCCACACTACTGGGCCGCTACCTGGCCAGCAGCGACACCCCGCCCGCAACGGTCGAGGGCCTGGATCCCGCCGCCGAGGCCGACCGCTTCGGCATCCGTGCCCGTCACGACTACGAGTGCCTGGCCGCTCGTGACTGCGACGTGATGACCACCATCAGCCCGCTCACCGGCGTGGAGTGCGAGCACCTGCTGGGCCGCAAGCCCGACGCCATCCTGCCCAACGGGCTGGACATCGGCCGCCTGAGCGTGGGCCACGAGTTCCAGACCCTGCACGCGGTGTTCAAGGACAAGGTCCACCACTTCACGATGGGCCACTTCTTCCCGACACGGCCCATCGACCTCGATCAGACGCTCTACTTCTTTACGAGCGGCCGCTACGAGCCGAGGAACAAGGGCTTCGATGTCTTCATCCGCGCCAACGCCCGTTTGAACGAGCTCCTCAAGCAAACCAATAACCCCCACACGGTGGTCTCGTTCATCGTCACCCGGCGCGACGTGCGGTCGATCGACCCCGTCGTGCTCCAGAACCGGGCCGTGCTCGACGAGCTCGAAGATACCTGCGAGCACATCGCCGACGACCTGCGAGAGCGGCTGTTCCGCACCGCCGCGAGCGAGGGCCGCGTCTCGCTCGACGCGATGACCGAGGAGTATTGGATGCTCCGCCTCAAGCGCACGCAGGCGGCCTTCCGCACGCGGGGCTGGCCTTCGGTCATCACCCACACGCTCGAAGGCGACCCCCGCGATGAGATCCTCAGCGAGATCGCTATCGCCGGCCTGCGCAACGACCCCGAAGACCGCGTCAAGATCGTCTACCACCCACAGTTCATCAGCCCCACCAACCCGCTCTGGGGCATGGAGTACGACCAGTTCGTCCGCGGCTGCCACCTGGGTGTCTTCCCAAGCACCTACGAGCCCTGGGGCTACACGCCGCTCGAGTGCCTGGCCCAGGGCGTGCCCGCCATCACCACCGACATGTCGGGCTTCGGCGACTTCGTGACAGAACGCCACGCCCAGCCCGCCGGCTGGGCGCCGTGGGTGCTCCAGCGCAAGCACAAGACCGCCGACCAGGCCGTCGAGGCGCTCGCCCAGCGGATGCTCGAATACTGCCAACTCACCCAGCGCGAGCGGATCCGCGTCCGCAACGCCGCCGAGCAGCGGTCGTGGCTATTCGATTGGATGGAGATGGGTGAGGCGTATGCCCGCGCCCACGATCTTGCGCTACACCGCGGCCCGCAACCTGCCGAAGTGGAATAAGCGAGCCCACCACCCGGCTCTCCACGCGTCCGAGCCTCGATTATCGGAAGGAACCGCAGCATGTCGCCGACCAGCCACAACCAGCACCTGGGCCTTGATCCCCGCGTGGCCTACTTCACGATGGAAATCGCCCTGAGCGACAAGCTGCCCACCTACTCGGGCGGCCTGGGCGTGCTGGCCGGAGACACCATCCGCTCGTCCACCAACCTGCAACTTCCAGTCGTGGCCGTCAGCCTGCTGCACCGCGGCGGCTACTTCAAGCAGACCCTCGACAAGGACGGCACCCAGCACGACGAGCCCATCAAGTGGCAGCCCGAGAAGCAACTCGTCCGCCTGCCCACAGAGATCAGCGTGAAGCTCGACGGCCGCGTCGTGCGCGTCGGCGCCTGGCGATCCATCGTCCGCGACGCCGTCCACGGCTTCCAGACGCCCGTGCTCTTCCTCGACACCGACCTGCCCCAGAACCGCAAGGACCATCGCGGCATCACGAATCGCCTGTACGGCGGCGACGACGAATTGCGCCTGCGCCAGGAGGCCATCCTGGGCATCGGCGGCGCCCGAATGTTGTACTCGCTGGGCTGCTGGAACCTCAAGATCTACCACATGAACGAGGGCCACGCCAGCCTGCTCGTGCCCGAACTCATCCGCCACCTCTCGCGTCACACCCACCGCAAGCCCAACGACCCCACCGTGCTGGCCGAGGTGAAGGAAAAGTGTGTCTTCACCACGCACACGCCCGTGCCCGCCGGCCACGACCGCTTCCCGATGGAGATGGCCCACCGCATCCTCGACAAGGAGATCGTCGAGCTTCTCCACCCCGAGCCGCGGGCCCAGACCGAAGACGAAACCGAAGCCACCCCCGCCGCGCGTGCCCAGCAGATCCCCCAGCACGCCTACGCGCTGCCCGACAACGTGCCCTACACCGAGCCGCCCAAGCGTCGCTACGGCGGGGTCGCCATCGCCGAGCCCCCACCCGCGCCCGAGGGTAGCCTGAACATGACCCTCACCGGTTTCTGGGGCAGCGGCCGAATCAACGCCGTCGCCCGACGCCACGCCGAGGTCTCGCGCAAGATGTTCGGCCGCGACGACATCCGCTCGGTCACCAACGGCATCCACGCACGCACCTGGGTGTGCGGCGACATGGCCAAGCTTTTCGACAAGCACATGCCCGCTTGGCGCGAGGACAACAGCGAACTCCGCTTCGCCGTCGACTTGGACAGCAAGGACCTGCTCAAGGCCCACCTGCGCGCCAAGGTCGCGCTCATCGACCACGTCAACGATCGCACCGGCGCGGGATTCGACCTCGAAGAGTTCACCATCGGCTTCGGCCGCCGCGCCACGGCATACAAGCGCCTCACCCTGCTGCTGCGCAGCCCCAAGAAGCTCGACGAGGTCGCCGAAAAGCACGGCGGCATCCAGGTCGTGCTAGCCGGCAAGGCCCACCCCAAGGACGAGCCGGGCCAGGCCATGATCGTCGACACCCTGCGCAAGGCCAAGCGGCTCAAGCACGTCCGCCTCGTCTACATGCCGGGCTACAACATGGCGCTCTGCGGCCTGATGACCGCCGGCAGCGACATCTGGCTCAACACCCCGCGCCCACCGCTCGAGGCCAGCGGCACCAGCGGCATGAAGGCCGCCATCAACGGCGTGCCCAACCTCAGCACGCTCGACGGCTGGTGGCTGGAGGGCTGCATCGAGGGCGTCACCGGCTGGGCCATCGGCAAGGACGACTTCGCCCCAGGGCGCAAGCGCAAGGCCCCCACCACCAACACGCAGGACAAGCAGCACGCCGAGGATATCTACCACAAGCTCGACACCGAGATCCTGCCCACGTTCGAGAACCGCACCAAGTGGGCCAGAATCATGGCCAACTCCATCGCGCTCAACGGCTCGCACTTCACCACGCAGCGCATGGTGTGCGAATACGTCGCGAGCCTGTACATGTCGTGATCTAGACTCAGCCGCCGCGCAACGCCGCCGGGTCGAGCGTGCCCTCGAGCTCGAAGTCGGCCCCTGGCCGGTACAACCCCGCGTCGAACATCGCCTGCCAGAAGATGCCCGGCAGCGTATATGTGAATTCGCCACTCAGGCGATAGCTCGACTCGCCCTGCGGCAGATCTTCCCACTTCACGGGCACGGGGATCTCGATGGTCTGAATGTCCTTGCGCGACAGCGTCGCCTCGGCGCTGCGGCGGCCGCGGAACACGCGATTGCCATCGACCGAGAGCGTGTAATCCACCATACGAAGCGGCAGCTCTGTCTCACCGCGGTTTTGCGCTACGACGGTAAAAGTCAGCACCACGGCCTCATCGGTCGCCACCGTCGCCGCCCCGCCCTCGACGCTGGCCGTGGGTCGAGTCACGCAGCCGCCGAGCACGAGCCCGCACGCCAGGAACGCCAGCGTCAGCCGCATATTCATCGCGCGACGTCCATCAGGATGGGCAGCACCACCACGAGCCCAATGAATGCCGCAAAGCCCAAGCCCAGCATCGCCAGGATCACCTGGACCGTCATCACGATCACCGGGCGCGGCAGCCGCTTGATGTCGTCGATGCGTACGGCCTTCCACGACAGGCTCACCAGGAACGCGATCGGCAACAGCAGCAGGAACCACCACGCGTGGGCATCGATGGGATCAACGAACGGCCGCCAGGCGAGCATCTGGAGCATCACGAGGCCACCCCCGCGCCGTACAACTCGGACTCACGCCGCCGGCGGTTGAAGAGCGCGTCGAGCACGGCCACCAGGTTGAGCATGCCCGCCAGGGCGCACATCAGCAGCGCGACTTCGTTGACCTTTCCCACCGCCTTGCCCGCGCCGGGCCGGCCTTGGAAGTGGCCCGAACTCCCCCACTGGGGCGTCTGCACGAGTTGTGGGTAGGGCAACGAGCCGCCCTGGGCCGAGGTCACGAGAACCTCGCCGGGGTACGAAGATCGGAGCGTGGGCTCGAGCCGGCCCATGGGGCTCGCGTCCATCGACCAGGCCTTGAACTGGTTCTGGTTGACCCAGTCGGCCCCGAAGGCCAAGGGGCCCACGAACGCGTGGACGTAGAACCAGAGCCGGTCCTCGCGGCTGTCGATGGTGTCGATGCCGCCCAACAGCAGCCCGCCGAAGAACAGCCCGAGCACGCCTAAAGCGATCGCCACGCCCCGCCTGGGCTGCCCCAGCAGCACATGGCCCAGCCCGGGCAGCAGCAGCCCGCCCACCCCGGCCACCGGATGGAACCGCTCGGGCCCGGGCGCGAAGCGGGACCGGGCCGGCTCGGGCGCTGGTGTGGGCGTTGGGCGTTCGGGGGCGTCGGACATGAGGCCGATGGTAGCCCCAGGGCCCCCCGTGCGCACCCCTCGGGGCCGATCGCCGGCCTGCGTCCAACCTGGTGAAGAACCGCTCATTGCCCCCAACGCGGCGGCGTCTGCCGATGGCCGGTTGACACGGCCCGCAAAGGGTGTAGCCTTGCGGCGCTCCCCGAGTGCGCCGGGGCCCCGATCAGCCCGGGGCCGCCGGCACCACGCCTCGCGGGGCAAGCGGTGAAACGGCCCGTTTTCTGGACATCCGGTGGGACCAGTGCCCCCACCGACGCGGACGACAAGACATGCCCACGCTCACACTGATCGCCGAAGAAGATACCTGGGCCATCGCCGGCCCGGACGCCCCCTCGTGGATGGGCAACTCGGACGTTGTCGCGTACGACGATGACGAAGATGACGATTTTGACGACCTCGACTACGACGACGATGAAGAGGAAGATGAGGACTATGACGCCGACTTCCTCGACGACGACGACGACGAGGAAGTGGCCGACGGGGAAGATGATGCCGATGAGGATGACGAAGACCTCTAACGCCATCGGCCCGCTCGCGCCCTGAGCGCGGCACGCCGGCGGCCAGGAGCACGCCGGCATGCCCAACAAGCACGACAAATCCCACTCCGACCCCGAACGCCATAGCTTCGAGCTCGATGAGGCAGAAGCCGCGTCGCTGGACGAGGCCATCGCGCCGCTCTCGAGCGACGACGACTTCGAAGACGACGACGCGCCCCCGCCCGAGCCACGCCGCGCCGAAGTGGTCGATCGCCGGCTGGGCTTGGACCGACGCAACATGCCCGGAGCGCAGGCGCCAACGGGGTTCGAGCGCCGCCGCGGCCGAGGCCGTCGTCTCAGCGACGCGCATCGCTCGGCCGAAGAGGGCGAGATGACCCAGGAGCAGTTCATGTTCCTCATGGCCATCGATGCGTTCAAGAAGGGCAACCAGGTGACCTTCCCCGCGTGGAGCGACGTGCTCGAGATCATCCGCCTGCTGGGCTATCGCAAGGTCCAGAAAGCCGCCGTCGACCTGGGCCGGGCCGAGGACTGGACCGAGCCGCCCCAGGCACCACACAACGTGCGCACCGATAAGCAACTCCAGCGCCACGCCGCTGCCCGCGCCGCGTTCAAGCGCAAGGACGACGCCGCCTGAGACTTTGCTCGTCCGCCGGGCTTACTTGTCCTTGTAATAATCCAGGTTCAGCTCGACGTACTTGTTCCACTGTTCGGGCAGATCCTCCTCGGGGAAGATTGCCTGCACGGGGCACTCGTCGACGCACAGCCCGCAGTCGATGCACGTGTCGGGGTCGATGTAAAGCTGCGTGGCGTTCTCGAAGTCGCCCTCGTCCTTGCCCGGATGGATGCAATCCACCGGGCACACCTCGACGCAGGAGGTGTCCTTCGTCCCGATGCAGGGCTCGGCGATGATGTGGGGCATGGCAAGGCTCCAGAATCTCGAACGGGCCGGCGCACGAACATCAGCGCCAGGGCCCGGCAGTAGCGGTTTCAGCGCGATTGTAGAAGCCACCGCGCCTCGATCACCTAAAGCGAGGTATCGCGAGCGAATTCCCCGAGTTCGAGATCAACAGCGGCGATCAGCCCCGAGCACCGGCCGGCACACGCTCGCGGCTGGGCACCTCGACCATCGGCGGGTCGTCCTCGTGCCGCGCGTGCCCGTTCAGCGACGGATCAACCGGCGGCACAGGCGCCGGCTGGCCGGCCGGCCCGTCAGGACCATCGCCAACTCCGGCCTCGAGGGCGGCCTTCATCAGCCGGCCGGGCTTGAACCGCACCGCCAGCTTGGGCGGCACAGGCACGGGCTCGAGCGTTTTCGGGTTTTGGGCGGTTCGAGCAGCCCGAGCCTTAACCTCGAACACGCCGAAGTCGCGGATCTCGATCCGCTTGCCCTGGCCGATCGCCTCGATCATCTGGTCGAGCACGCCCTGGACCACCACCTGCACGTCGCAACGTGAGAGGCTTGTCCGCCGCGTGATCTCGTCGACCAGGTGCTTTTTTGTGACGTTCTTGTCGATCTGGTTGCTCTCATTGCCGGTGGAAGCCATGGCGACTCCTGGAAGGGTGTCGACCCGCGATGGGGCAATGGTTGGCCGATCCCCACGAAAGTCTCGGCCTGGGGGAGGTTAGGAGGACCCCCGCATCAGATACGAGCGCCCCGGACCGGCAGTATCGCGGATTTGCCGCAAAGAATCAACTCAGTCTGCATCGAAATGGCGAGGAGTTTTCCCAGCCGGCCCGTCCGAAGCCGGCGAACCCCGCCTGGGATGCACGCCACGGCGGGTTCCTTCGCCGGTTTCCCGCGCCGCGGTGCCCACAACGTCGGGCAGCGCCGTGACGTAAGTCCCCTCGATTGCCTGCTTCACGAGGTCCATTGCCTGACCGATCCCGTCCACGAGGTGAAAGAGTGAGAGATCGGCCTCCGAAACAGTTCGGAATTTGTTACACATCGAATCGGTAATCCACCGCACCGGCTCCGCCCAGAACTCCGACCCGTACAGGATCAGCGGAAAGGGCTTGACCTTCAGCGTCTGCATCAGCGTCATGGCCTCGAAGAACTCGTCGAGCGTGCCGAACCCGCCCGGGAAGATCACGAACGCCCGCGCATATTTCACGAGCATGACCTTGCGGACGAAGAAGTACTCGAACGTCAGCTCGTCGGTCTGGTAGGGGTTGGGCGCCTGCTCCATGGGCAGCGCGATGTTCATGCCCACCGACCGTCCGCCCGCCTCGAACGCCCCGCGATTGGCCGCCTCCATGATGCCAGGCCCGCCTCCGGTGATGACCGCCAGCCCCGACTCGGCCAGCGCCCGACCCATGTCCCGGGCCGCGTCGTACATCGGGTCGTCGGCTTTGGTGCGGGCCGAGCCGAACACCGTGACGGCGGGCGGCAACCGCTCAAGGGTGTCGAAGCCCTCCACGAACTCGCTCATGATCCGCAGCACCCGCCACGAGTCGTGCCCGCGGTCGGGGTGCCCCTCTGGGAACGGTCCGAAGTTCATGCCATCACGTCCATTACTATGCTGCGCCATGCCGGGATCATCGGCCCCCGAGGGCCACAAGCAAGCGCCGACCGCCCCTCCACCCCAAGATTGGTCCATCGGCGACGCTCTGGCCTGGCTCAACGCAAAGGTCAACTTCGAGCGCCAGCCCAACCGCGATCTAGCCGTCCGCGTGCTCAAACTCGACCGCATGCGGGCACTGTCGGCCGCCCTGGGCGACCCACACCGGGCCGTCCCCGCCATCCATGTGGCCGGCAGCAAGGGCAAGGGCAGCATCACCCGCATGGCCGCCAGCGTCCTGACCGCCGCCGGCATGCGCACCGGGGCGTTCACCAGCCCGCACCTCATCGCGCCCAACGAACGCATCGCCATCGATCGCCAACCGATCAGCGATGCCGACCTCGCCGCCGCCATCTGGCGTGTGTCCCAGGCCGAGGCCACCTTACCTTCGGATGTCACCGCCCGCTTCGGCTCGCCCACGTACTTCGAGGCCATCACCGCCGCCGCGTTCGACCACTTCGCTCGCTCGCTAAGCGATGCCGCCGTGTACGAGGTGGGGCTGGGCGGCCGCCTCGACTCGACGAACATCGTGCATCCCAACGTCTGCGTGCTCGCCTCGATCGAGCTTGAGCACACCGACATCCTGGGCCACACCCTGCCCGAGATCGCCCGCGAGAAGGCCGGCATCCTCAAGCCCGGCGTGCCGGCCATCTGCACGCCGCAACCGCCGGAAGTCCTCGACACGTTCCGCGAGCAGGCCGAGATTGCCAATGCCCCGTTGCTGGTGTTGGGCAGCGACATCGACTTCGAGCATCGGATGGAATCTGGCCACGCAGTCGTCGATGTGACCTTCGACGGCCGGCACTTCACGAGTCTTCGCAGCCCCATGCCCGGCGCCCATCAGGCCGCCAACACCGCCGCCGCCATCGCCGCCTGCGCACTCATGCTTGGGTTTCGTCTCACCGAAACCGCCATCGTCGAGGGCCTCGAACGCACCCCCCGCGACGGCCGCATGGAGACCATCGCCACCAACCCCACCCTCATCATCGACGGCGCCCACACGCCCGCGTCGCTGCGGGCCACACTCGCCGCCCTGCCAGCGCACGATGGCTCGCTCGTCATCGTTTTCGGTTGCGCGAAGGACAAGGACGCTGCCGGCATGCTCGACCAACTCGCCAAGACCAGCGCCAAGGTCATCTTCACCCAGGCAGGCCCTCGATCGCGGCCAGCCGAAGAACTCGCGGCGATCTACAAGCGCGAAAGCGAGTCGTTGGCCGGGCCAGCGCAAGCCATTGCCCGGGCACGCGACATCGCCGGCCAGTCCGGCCTCCTCCTCGCCTGTGGCTCGTTCATGCTTGCTGGTGCGATCAAGGCCCTGGCTTAGAAGGCAGCCTGCCCCGTCGCCCGCGGGAACGGGATCGCGTCCCGGATGTTCTGCAACCCCGTGCAATACATCACCAGCCGCTCGAAGCCAAGCCCGAACCCAGCGTGCGGCACGGTGCCGTAGCGGCGCAGGTCGCGGTACCAGCCGTACTCGTCCTTTGGCAGGCCCATCTCGTCGATGCGCGCGTCGAGCACGTCGAGCCGCTGGCTGCCGCCGATCAACTCGCCCACGCCGGGCACCAGCACGTCCATCGCGGCGACGGTCTTCTTATCGTCGTTCAGCCGCATGTAGAACGCCTTGATGTCCTTGGGATAGTCCACCACCACCACGGGCTGCTTGAACTTCTCCTCGGTCAGGTACCGCTCGTGCTCGCTCTGCAGGTCGGTGCCCCACTCGACGGGATACTCGAACTTCTTCCCGCACTTCAGTAGGATGTCCACCGCCTCGGTGTACGGCAGCATCCGGAAGGGCGAGGCGATCACGTGCTTCAGCCGATCGACGAGCCCCTTCTCGATGCGATCGTCGAAGAACTGCGCGTCGTCGGCGCAGTGCGTCAGCAAATCGTCGAACACGTGCTTGAGCAACCCCTCGGCCAGCTTCGCGTCGTCCTGCAAGTCCGCGAACGCGATCTCGGGCTCGATCATCCAGAACTCGGCCAGGTGCCGGCTCGTGTTGCTGTTCTCGGCCCGGAACGTCGGGCCGAACGTGTACACCCGGCTCAGCGCACAGCAATACGTCTCGACGTTCAGCTGCCCCGACACCGTCAGGAACGCCTGCTTGCCGAAGAAGTCTTCCTTCCAATCCACGCCACGCTTGTCATCGGTCAGCGGCGGGTTCATCGCGTCGAGCGTGCTGACGCGGAAAAGGTGCCCGGCCCCCTCGGCGTCGCTCGTCGTGATGATGGGCGTGTGCACCCAGTAAAAGCCGTTCTGGTTGAAATAATCGTGGATCGCATACGCCAGGCGATGCCGAACGCGGGCCATCGCGCCGAACGTGTTGGTGCGCGGCCGGAGGTGCGCCACCTCGCGGAGGTACTCGAAGCTGTGCCGCTTCGCGCTGGCGGGGTAGGTGTCCGGGTCGTCGACCATGCCCACGACGCGGACCGCGTTCGCGACGACCTCGACGCGCTGGCCCTTGCCCTGGCTCTCGACGAGTTCGCCGTCGACCTCGATGGCGCACCCCGTGGTCAGGTGGAGGATCTCATCCTCGTAATTGGCAAGGTCGGTCTTGGCGACGACCTGGATGGGGTCGAAGCACGAGCCATCGTGCAACTGGATGAAGCTCAGCCCCGCCTTCGAGTCACGCCGGGTCCGCACCCAGCCCTTGAGCGTCACGGCCGCCCCAACATCAGCCGCCAGGGCATCCTTCACACGCATCGAGCTCATCGCCGCCGTCCTTTCACGCCCCGCCGCCGGAGACACCCGGGCGGGGCGGGCATGGTACGCTTACCCATGATCCAGCCTTGCAAGCCCCTCGCCGCGTGCCTCGTCTTCGCCGGGCTCCTGACCGCCGGCGGCTGCGCCTGCCAGCGCTGCGCCGCTCCCGAAGAGCCCGCGACCACGGCCGCCGCCGAGCCGGAACCCGAGCCCATCGAGGTCCACGCGTGGGACCGCTGGCGCATCGCCGGCCAGCCAAGCCCAGCCGACTACGACCGCCAGGCCAGCGCGGGCACCACCTTGGTCATCAACCTGCGCACCCAGCCCGAGATCGACCGCCTCGACTTCGACCCGCAGCAGGAAGTCGAGAGCCGCGGCATGGCCTACGTCGCCATCCCCATGGGCGGCGACGAGGGCTACACGCCCGAGCAACTCGAGGCCTTCACCCAGGCGATCGACGGCGTCGAGGGCCCCATCCTCATCCACTGCGCCTCGGGCGGTCGGGCCCGCAACCTCTGGGCCGCCTACCTCGTCGAGGAAGAGGGAGTCCCCGTCGACGAGGCCATGCTCCGCATGGAAGAGGTCGGCGGCCAGCCCTCCCTCATGGAGCGGCTGCTCGGCCACCGCCTGCACTCCACCATCGGCGAGCCGCTGCCCGAGCCGGAAGCCGACCGCCCGTGATGGGCCCGGACGACAACGTCTGCCTGTGCTTCCATGTACCTCTGGGCAAGATCCGGGCCTATATCAAGCGTGAGGACCCGCCCGTCGCCTCGCTCATCAGCGAGTGCCTGGGCGCCGGCACCGGCTGCGGCTGGTGCGTACCGGTACTCAAGCAGCTCCACCGCCAGCACCAGGCGGGGGAGCCCATGGAAGTACGGGTTGACCCGGAGATCTACGCGAGCGGCCGCCGCAGCTATCGCAAGACCGGCGAGCGACCGGACGAGACTGCATCCGATGGCCGAACCTCGTCGTAGAGAGGGGCGCGAGGATCGAGACAAACACCGCAACAAAAAAGGCGACCCGACTCCACGAGACGCCGGGTCGCCTGTTGCGAGGAATGCATCCCGGAGCTTTGCCCGGAACGATCACAGACTAACCGAAACCATGGGGCCTTGTAAAGGCCTTTTTGTGCAATCCATACAAAAATCTCACCCCATGCACTCGAGGCGGGGGGTGAGATCGTGGTTTTACCCAATTTGTCGGGCCAGAATCAGGGTCCGATTCCGTACAGAATCCTACTCGTCGATCGTCCGCAGGCCCATGCCGATCTCGACCAGCCGCTCCTTCACCTCCGTCAGTGAAGTCGCGCCGAAGTTCTTCACGCCCATCAGCTCGGCCTCGGTGTGGCTCACCAGGTCGCCCAGGCTCTGGATGTTCAGCAGCTGCAACGCCCGGCGGGCCCGCACGCTCAGGGCCAGGTCGGTCACGGGCTTGTTGAGCATGGCCTCCTGGCTGGTGCCTCGGAAGCGATCCAGGGCCGTTCGGCGGCCCGAGCGGTGCCCGTCGTCGACGCCCTGGCCCAGGGCCATGCCCTTGGCCGAGAGCATCTTCTTGATCTCGTCCAAGCTGGAATCCCCGAAGTTCTTGTAGCTCATCAGCTCGGCCTCGGTCGTCCGCAGCAGGTCGCCCAGGGTGCGGATGTTCATCCGCTTCAGGGCCGTGCGGGTGCGGACCGACAGGTCGAAGTCGGTGACGGCCGTCTCCATCTCCTGGCGGCGCTTGAGGTGGTCGCTCTCGGCGTCGTCGATCGTGCCCTCGTCGCGGCTGGCCGCCACGTCCTTCATGTAGAGGCGGGCCCTGGGATGGTTGGGGTCGGTGTCCAGGACCTGCCTGAGGCACCGCTCGGCCCGGTTGTACTCCTGGCGGTCCTCGTAGAGTACTGCCAAATTCAGCAGGGCGTTGACCGGGGCGGGCGTCTTGTCGCACAGCCGCTCGTACAGGCTGATGGCCTCGTCCTCCTCGCCGGCCAGGTCGAGGTGGTAGGCCAGCTGGAAGGCGGCCTCGTCGTGCCCGGCGTCGGCCTGCACGGCCTTGCGGAGCGTGGCGATGGCGTCCATCCGATCGCCCGCGGCGGCCTGCTCGCGGGCCTCGCCCAGCAGCCGGCCGGCCAGGGCCGAGTCTCCACCAGAACCGATGACCATGTCGAGCGCACTGGGGGACGAGCTGGAACTCAAGGCGAGACCTCCTGGCAGGGGCGAGTCAAGGGGATTACGGGATCGAGATTGTAGGCGATCGGGGGCAGTCGGGGATGCGACACCCGGGGCCGGCCGCCGGGGTGGTCGGGAGAAGATCGGGATTGATCGTGGCGGCCGTTTCGTGGATACTGGGCTCTCGATGAGAAGAGCTCTCGACTTCGATGGCGACGGCGAGCTGACCCTCTTCGACTTCCTGGCCTTCCAGAACGAGTTCGGGGAGGGCTGTGCGTAGGCGTGGGCACGGAACGTTGGCATGTCAGTGATGAACCATGCGATGGCATCACGGGCACCTGCGATGTCATCACAGACAACTCAGATGTCATCACTGACACCCGAGATGTCATCACGAACACCTGAGATGTCATCACTGACAACTCGGATGTCATCACTGAAACCTGCGATGTCATCACTGAAACCTGCGATGTCATCACTGACAACTGAGATGTCATCACTGAGACCTGAGATGTCAGTGATGACATCTCAGGTGGAACCCCTCACCATGGGCCCCTGGGGCCGATTCCACGAGCATCCGCCAAACAAATCGAGGGTGGCGGCCACAGACCGATAAAAATCCGGGATCCCGGCGTCTCAGACCTCGATCTCGTCCCCCGACAGCTTCATCCGCTTCCACGCCCCCAGCTTGAAGCGCACCAGCAGGCATAGCCCCAGCACCACGATGTAGGCCGACGCGAAGATCCACGGGCCGAGGGCGCCCCACTCGGGCTTGAGTTCGACGGCGACATGCCCGCCGCCGACGATGAGCAGCCACGACAGGACGATCGTCAGCACGCTGGGCACCAGGGTGTCGCCCGCGCCGCGGAGGGCCCCGGTGACCGTCACGGCGATGGCGTCGAACATCTGGAAGACCGCCGCGGCGATGAGGATCATCGAGCCCACGCGGACGAGCTCGGCCGCGCTCTCTGGGTCCATGTCCTCGGTCACGAACAGGCCCATGAGTTGCTCGCGGAACACGATGAAGCACGTGGCGCAGGTGCCCATGTAGGCGATGCCCAGGCCCATGCCCAGCCAGGCCCGCTTCTCGGCCAGGTCGAGGCGGCCCATGCCGATGAGCCGGCCAACGATGGCGGTGATGGCGATCGAGAGGCCCACCGTGGGCATGAACGACAGGCTCATGTACCGCAGGGCGATGAAGCCGGCGGCCTGCTGGGCCTCGCCGAAGCGGCCACCCAGGCCGACGAGCAGATAGCCGAAGCAGACCATCTCGTTGACGAACATGAAGCCCGCGGGCGTGCCGACGCGGAGGATGTCCTTGATGGGTTTCCAGGCCGGCTTCCAGGGCTTGCGCGTCTCGTACTCACGCGCGAGCTTTGGCATCAGGAACAGCACGGCGGGGATGAGCATCTCGACCGCACTGCCGATGATCGTGCCCAGCGCGGCGCCGATGAGGCCCATCTCGGGGAAGCCCAGCAGCCCGAAGATGAGCACCCAGTTGGCCACGACGTTCACGACGTTGCCCAGCAGCGCGGCGACCATCGGCACCACCGGCTTGTGCATGCCGAAGAAGTACTGGGCGACGGTCCGCGCGCCCATCGTGAGGATGGCGCCGAAGATCAGAATATTGGCGTACTGGCTCTCGAGTTCGATGAGCTCCTCGGAGTGGCCCATGCTCTTGAAGATCATCGGCAGCACGACGACCAGCGGCAGCACCGCGAGGGCGGCGGCCACGGCGATCCACCACTGGGCCCACACATAGCGCGCCCCCTTGCGCGGCGAGCCCGCGCCGAGGTTCTGAGACACGAAGCTGGACACCACGCCCGACATGCCGAACACCAGCGAGAGCGGGATCCACACCGCGAAGCCGCCGTTGCCCTGGGCCGAAACGTAGATCGGGTCGTCGCCCCACTCGGTGACCATCAGCATGTCGACGAACTGCATCGCCGAGTAGCTGACCATCTGCACGATGCTCGGCGCGGCGATGAACAGCATGTCCAGCAGCGGGTGCCGGAGCAGCAGGCGTTGGTCTTCGGGGCCGCCGGGGAGGGTCATTGGGGTGCCATGGGGGGAGGGCTTCCACGACACTCGCGAGCGCCGTCAGGTGGGGGAGGTGGCCCGCTTGGTTGCCAAGCGGACGGCTAACCGCAGTGCGGCGGCCATCGAGCCGGCGTCGGCCACGCCCCGCCCGGCGATGCCGAAGGCGGTCCCGTGGTCGGGGCTGGTCCGAGGAACGCCGAGCCCCAAGGTTATGTTCACCGCGCTGTCGAAGGCCACCAGCTTCAGCGGCGCCAGGGCCTGATCGTGGTACATGGCGACCACGATGTCGAACTTCCCGCCGGGCCGGCGGGCGTCGCGGAAGACCGTGTCGCCCGGCAGCGGGCCGGTCGCGTCGATGCCTTTGGCCCGCGACGCCTGGACGGCTGGCAGGATCACGGCGTCATCTTCGGTGCCAAGGGCCCCGCCCTCCCCGGCATGCGGGTTGAGCCCGGCGACGGCGACCCTGGGCCGCTCGATGCCCAGATTCCGGCACAGCCCGGCGGCGAGTTCGATGACCTCGCCCACACGCTCGGCCGTAACGGCCGAAGCGACCTCACGCAGCGGGATATGGGCCGTCACCAGCGCCACGAGCAGATTCGGGCTCACGAACGCCATCGCGTGCCGGCTGGCGCCCAGCCGCTCGGCCAGCAACTCTGTGTGCCCCAGGTGCTCGCCATGCCCCGCCGCCACCCAGGCTGCCTTGCTGATCGGGCCCGTGCATATGGCGTGGGCCCTCGCCGGATGGCCCTCGGCGAGCTTCGTGGCGTCGATCGCGTGCAGCACCTGCGTGTGGCTGATGGCCCCGCCGCGGGCGGTGGAGTCGTGGTCGAAGGGCTGGCCATCGTCGTCGCCGAGTTGGCACACGACCACGGGCTCGCCCTGGTCGATGTCCGCCAGATCGTGCACGACGGGCCACTCGTGCCGCCCCAGCGCCCGACCTGGCCCATAGATGACCACCCGGGCCCCCTCTGCCGCCCCACCGCGCAGGGCGGCGCACAGCACCTCGGGCCCGATGCCGCCCGGGTCGCCCATCGAGACGGCGATGCACGGCAGGTTGGCGGTGTCGGGGGCTCTCACCGCCGATGGTAGTGGGTGCGGCGCGGGCTTCGTCTTCCGGGAAATCCATAAACAGAAACTCACCCAAACCCGGGCCAACCGGGCCAACGGCTACGATCCTCGATGGATAACACCAAGCTCTCGAACACACCAACCCGCGTCGTGACACTCCTGGCGATCGCCGGCGCGGCCTTCGTCGGCGGTTGCGGCAACTCCAACTCCCAGGACCAGTCTGGCGGTGGCACGACCGACCCGGCGACTCAGGGCACCACCGAACAGGAATCCGGCGGGCAGCCTGCGGGTGGCACGGTCTCGGGCGAGGGGCCAGACACCGGCACCGAAGCTCAGCAACCAGCCGAGCAATCGGACCAGCTCGAAACCCCGCCCCCGACCGACGAGCCCTTCACCGAACTCGGCGTGTACGACGTGCTGATCGGCGACGGCCAGGAGGCCACGCCCGCCGACACCGTCACGGTGCACTACCGGGGAACGCTCCGCGAGACCGGCGAGGAGTTCGACGCCAGCATCGGCGGCGAGCCACTCACCCTCGCCCTGGCGCGCTTCGTCCAGGGCTTCAGCCAGGGCGTGCAGGGCATGAAGGTCGGCGGCAAGCGCGTCCTGCACATCCCTTACAGCATGGCGTACGGCGAGGGCGGCAGCCCGCCGGTGATTCCACCGCGAGCCGACCTGGTGTTCGAGGTCGAGCTGATGGGCGTGCGGTCGCCCCAGCCCGTGCCGCCGCCCGAGCCGCCCAAGAAGCCGGAGCTCTCCAGCGAGTTCGAGGGCGAGCCACAGGACATGGGCGATGGCCTGATCGTCCGAGATATCGAGGTCGGCGAGGGCCAGCAGCCCAGCGGCGTCAAGACCGGCGCTCGCGTCGCCGCACAGATCCTGGGCGTGGTGGCCGAGAGCGGCGAGCAGTTCGCCTCGACCTATGACGCCGGCCAAGCGGCGCAGCTCGACCTGTCCGACCCGGCCATGCTGCCGGGCCTGGCGCGTGGCTTCGAGGGCATGCAGCCGGGCGGCAAGCGACGCATCGAGGTGCCCGCCGCGCTCGCGTTCGGGGAGCAGGGCGCGCCACCGGTCATTCCGGCCAACGCCGACCTGGTCTTCGAGGTCGAGTTGCTCAGTTTCGTCAACCCGCGCGAGCTGAGCACCGAGTGGATCAGCGAAGAAACCCGCGACAACGGCCTGATCGTGCGCGTCGTGAAAGAAGGCGACCCCGACCGCGAGCCCCTGCCCGAGGAGGCGGTCGTCACGCTGCACACCCTCGGCGTGCTCGAGGACGGCACCCGCTTCGAGTCGAGCTTCGACCAGGGCGAGCCGATCAGGATCCCGCTCGAGTTCATCGGCATCGAGGGCTGGCGACAAGGCATCCTGGGCATGCAGCCCGGCGAAACCCGGCAGATCGTGATCCCGCCCGAGCTTGCCTTCGGCGAGGCCGGCAACCCGCCGGTGATTCCGCCCAACGCCACGCTGACCTTCGAGGTCGAACTGGTCACCTGGGAGCCGCCGCGCGAGTTCTCGACCGAGTTCGTGAGCGAGGCCAAGGAGATCGAAGAAGGCATCACCATCCGCGACGTCGTGGTCGGTTCGGGCCCAACGGCCGAAGCGGGCCAGGAAGCCGTGATCAACTACCTGGGGCAACTCCCCGACGGCACCTACGTCGCCAACACGTTTGCCACGGGCGAACTGCAGGTCGTGCCGCTGAACGACGACCCCAAGCTCATCGGCCTGCGCAAGGGCATCATCGGCATGAAGGTCGGCGGCGTGCGACGCATCGAACTCGCCCCCGACAAGGCCTTCGGCGTGGAAGGCAGCCCGCCGATCATCCCGCCCAACACGCCCGTCGTCTTCGAGGTCGAACTGGCCACAGTGCGATAAACCGCCACCCACACGAACCCACACCCGGGATCGACCCGGGAAGAAAGGAAGCGAATCGAATGACCGAGCGAAAGGAACTGGCCGGCGGCCTGGTCGCCGAAGACGTCGAGGTCGGCAGCGGCACCGAGTGCCCTCACGGCGCGACCGTCAAGGTGCACTACCGCGGCACCCTCGAGGACGGCACGCAGTTCGACTCGAGCTACGACCGCGGCGAGCCCATCACATTCCCGCTGCGCAATCTCATCCAGGGTTGGCAGATCGGCATCCCGGGCATGAAGGAGGGTGGCAAGCGTCGCCTGGAGATCCCCTATAGCCTGGGCTACGGCGAGCGCGGCTCGCCCCCGGCGATCCCGCCCCGCGCCAACCTCATCTTCGACATCGAACTGCTCGAGGTGAAGTAAGCAACGGTCCACGACTCAATGAGGCCCGGGCGCACGCCCGGGCTTTTCGTTGCGCTACGGGTACGCCTGCCGGGTCGGGCGCAGCATCATCTCGCTCAGGTGCACGCCCGCGGGTTGCGAGCAGCCAAACAGGATCGCTCGCGCGACGTCGTCGGGCGTCAGCACGGGCGCCATCGACTCCATGAACTCGCCGAAGGCCTTGGGGTCGTATCCCGCCGCCGACTGGAACTCGCTGGCCACCACGCCGGGCTCGATGGTCGTGACGCGCACGCCTTTCGGCCCCGCCTCACGCCGCATCGCTTCGGCCATCATGTGCACGGCGGCCTTCGCGGCCCCATAGAAGCTGCTGAACGGGCTGAGGTTCCGCCCTACCGTCGAGCCCAGCACCACCACGTCTCGCGGTTGCTTGGGCGGGCCCTGGTAGTCGCCAACCTCGGCGAACATCCTGTGGATCGCCGCCCGCATGAGCCTGGCCGCCGCCAGCGTGTTGATGCGCAGCACCTCTTCCCACTCGGCCTCTTCGGAGTCGAGCGGCGAACCCCGCAGCCCACGACCGGCGTTGGCGATGACCAGGTCGGCCTCGCGCCCGGCGGCCTTCTTCGCCGCTTCGAGCATCACCTCGATGACCTCGGGCTCGGCCGCGTCGCCCGCGACGGCCTTCACGCGCTGGTGGTCGATCTCGACCAGTTCATCGAGACGGCCGGCACGGCGGGCGTTGACCACGACGATGGCGCCGCCCTCGGCCAGCATGCGGGCGCACGAGAGGCCGATCCCCGCGCTCGCGCCGGTGACGATGGCCACACGATCCTTGAAGTCGCTCATGCCCCGACGGTAGCGCCGCAGCTAGCCCGTGATGCGGTTGATGAAGCTGCCCACCCCGCCGCGCATCGCGTCGATCTCGCTGTTGAAGCGGCGTTCGTCGATGTCCTCGCCGATGTTGGTGCGCAGGTCGATGCGGAAGTACCGCCTCGTCTCGGGACGGTCTCGCACGCCGGGAGGCACGCTGTAGCCCACCACCGACCGTTGGTTGGGCGTGGTCACGATCGGGGCCATCCACTCGCCGGTCTGATCGGCCCGCACGATGCGCGGGCTGTCGGGGTCGCGGTCGTACAGCACCACCGTCGCCCCGGGCAGCGTGCGGCCCTGGAGCATCTCGGTCCGCCTTGCACTGATGAAGTTGCCCGAGAAGCCGAGAGACACGTCGCTGAGCGAGAGTTGCAGGCGACGGCCCGGCGCGATCGGCTGCCCTTGCAGTTCTTCCAGGCTCCGGTGCAGCTTCGAGAGCCCACTGAAGCTGTCCACCACGATGTTGGCGGTGTAGTCCCGCACCTCTACACCCGCAATCGAATCCATCGTCGGCGGACCTGAGTCGAAGCTGGGCTTCATCGCCATCCGGTTGCTCACCTTGTGGTGGCGGATGACCACCGGCCAGATCTGGTCCCACTCGCTCCGCGTCACCCGGCTGCGGCCATCGGTGCTGTCGCCCTGCACGACCACGGCCCGCACGTTGCGGAAGGTCAGCGTTACCGGCAACTCGGATCGCCGGGCGCACCCGGATGCGGCAGCCAGCCACAGTCCAGTGAATAAAACAGCGAGTAAAACCCTCACAAATCGATCGAAACTGATCTGGAGGCCCGAGATGGACGATGGGATCGGGGACATAAAGCCTTTGTGGAGTCGAGGGCGTTAGATGAGTTTTGGTTCGCAACAATGGCGTGGAACCATTCAGGGTCTTATCGGCCGAAATTGCGCGTCGGGGCCAGAGTTGGGCTTTGCTGGGTGCAACACCTCATCTCGGCCGCCTTTGGGTGCGATAATGGCCTCTCCCGGTGTGTTGGGCCGAACTCGCCCGGCTTGCCGATCGTTGGAAGGGCTCGTCAACAGGCTGGCCGCATCGGACGTGTTTGGAAGGGGCAGTGGATGATCGACAGGCAGGCTCGCACACGACGGACCTCGACCAGGGTGGCGCTCTTGGCCGCCGTGGTCGGTGCAGGCCTGTGCCTGACGGCGTGCAGCTCGGGGCCCTCGCCCGAGAAGCGGGCCCAAACTCAGGCCGCCGAGGACGCCGCCGAACTTGCCGTCAACCACGTGCGCTTGGGAGATCCCGAGGCCGCTCTGGTCGAATTTCAACGCGCCATCGAACTCAACCCCCTTCTGACGCGGGCATACATTGGCGCGGGCGATGTGTTGATCGACCTTGATCGACCCGAAGAGGCCGAACAGAACTTCGTGAAAGCGGTCAGCCTCGACCCGAACAATCCCAGGACCCACTTCAAACTCGGCCGGGCCCTCCAGATGATGGGCCGCGTGAGCGACGCCATCCGCGCCTACCTCACATCGCTCGAACTCGATCCGACGGACCCGCTGGCCAACATCAATGTCTCGGTCGCGTACATGCAAGCCGAAGAGCCGCGCCTCGCGCGCCCGTTCGCGGAACGTGCGGTGTTCCTCGACCCCAACAGCGCCCCGGCCCGTATCAACCTCGGCTCGATTTACGCGGCCATGGACGAGCATCAGCGAGCCGTCGACGAATATCAGCAGGCCGCCGAGTTGGTCGACCCGATCTCACCCGAACTACTCGTGAACCTGGCCGAGAGCCTGCGAGCGATGGGACAGGACGCGCAGGTCGTCAACGTGCTCGACCAGCTCCTGCGCACGAACGAGACACCGCTGGCGTGGGAGCGTCGCGGCGCGGCCCTGTTCCGCATGGGCGACTACGAAGCGGCCATGACCAGCTTCTCTCGCGCTCTCGAGATCGACGAGAAGCACTACCCGGCCCTCAACGGCATGGGCGTCTACAAGCTCAACCAGTTCATCTGGAGCGACAACTCCGACACCACGGCCCTGCAAGAGGCACTTCAGAACTTCCGCAAGAGCCTCCAGATCGAGCCGAGGCAGCCGAAGATCCGCGAGTTGCTCAGCCGCTTCAGCTGATCGCGCTTCACGCCAACGACAACGCACCGGCCCAAGGCCGGTTTTTTTGTGCGATCGTGCAACGCCGGACTCACGTTGATACCTGTGCTCGTGAGAGAACACACCACGAGAACGGAGGTCCACGATGCACCGCACACTTGCTGCTGCCGGGCTGGCGATAGCCGCGCCCGCGCTTGCCCAGACGACCCAGCCCGAGCCCAACGTCTACCGCATTCCCGGCGGCGTCGAGCTCACACTGAACAACCTCGGCGCCACCAGTTTCTTGTTCAATTGGTCTGACAGCGGCGGAGATTTCGTCGACATCGAGGACCCAACACTCATCCTGACCGCGGGCGAGACATACACGTTCCGCCGGCTGACCGCCTCGCACCCGTTCCTGATCTGCGACGACACGCTGCCCGTCGAGGGTAGCGACGGCACGTACGAACGCACCACGACCGACCTGGCCATCATCGAGGCGGCCGTGCTCGACCCGATCGAGCAGTTCACCGCCGACCCCGCGCCCACCGACGACTTCATCGAGTGGACGCCGTCGGCCGACGATGCGGGCGACTATTTCTATTCATGCCACGTCGCGTTCCACACGGGCATGGTCGGAGCGATCCGCATCGAAGCAGGAAGCGCGTGCCGAGCCGACCTCGACGGCGACGGTTCGCTCACGATCTTCGACTTTCTCGCGTTCCAGAACCTGTTCGACAGCGGCGACCTGGCCGCCGACTTCGACGGTGACGGATCGCTGACACTCTTCGACTTCCTGGCGTTCCAGAACGAGTTCGACGCCGGCTGCCCCTGAACGCGGCCTGAACAAACCTCTCATCCGATACCCAGCCGTTGCGGGGCCTCCCACGACGGCTGGGGTTTTCCAGTGCATTATCGAACCAACACCCTCTGCCTGCCGGGAAACGCGATGCTTGTGATATCCATATCCGCACCCGGAGGAAGCCATGCACCCGAAGACCATCATTGCCGTTGGTGTCGCCGCCCTTGCCGCGCCGGCCCTTGCGCAGACCACCCAGCCCGAGCCGAACGTCTTCCGCGTCGAGAGCGGCGTGGAGTTCTCGATCACACACATCGGCGCGAGCGACTACGTGCTCGCGTGGGAAGACTCCAGCGGCGAGTTCTCTTCGGTCGATCCCACGCTGGTGCTGACGGCGGGCGAGACGTACATCTTCCGCCGCGCCAGCTCGTCGCACCCATTTGCCATCACCGACGACACGCTCGAGGTCGAGGGCTCGGACGGATCGTTCGACCGTGTCACCACCGACGAGTCGGTGATCGAAGACGCCACGCTCAAGCCCATCGAGGCCTTCACCGCCGACCCGGCCCCGACCGACGACTTCATCGAGTGGACGCCCTCGGCCGACGACGCAGGCACGTACTACTACACCTGCACCATCGCGTTCCACACCGGCATGACCGGAGCGATCCGCGTCGAGGCCGGTAGCACCTGCCGGGCCAACCTGGATGGCGACGGCGTGCTCACGCTCTTCGACTTCCTCGAGTTCCAGAACCTGTTCGACTCGGGCGATCTGGCCGCCGACTTCGACGGCGACGGCGTGCTCACGCTGTTCGACTTCCTGGAGTTCCAGAACGAGTTCGACGCGGGCTGCCCGTAACCCCGGATTACAGGTCGCTCGATCCGCCCTCCGCCGCCGCGACCACATTGCGAAGCAGCATCGCCACGGTCATCGGCCCCACGCCTCCCGGGACGGGGCTGATGAACCCGGCGACTTGCCTGGCCTCGTCGAAGGCCACGTCGCCCACGGTGCGCGTCGAGCCATCAGCCTGGGGCACGCGGTTCACGCCAACGTCAACCACCACCGCGCCGGGCTTGATCCAGTCGCCCTTGACAAGTTCCGGCACGCCGGCGGCGGCGATGAGCACGTCGGCCGACCGTGCCAGGTCCTCGATGCCCTGCGTGTGCACGTTGCAACTGATGACCGTGGCCTCCTGACGCATCAGCAGCACGGCGATGGGCTTGCCCACCACGTCGCCCGCCCCCACCACCACGCAGCGGGCCCCGCGCAGGTCGATGCCGGTCGAGCGGACCATCCGCAGGGTGGCCAGGGCCGTGCACGGCGCCAGGCTGCTGCGGCCGTAGACCACGTTGCCGATGTTGGCCGGGTTCACGCCCTCGACGTCCTTGTCGGGATCGATGCGGCGCTGGACTTCATAGGGGTCCACGCCCTGCGGCATGGGCATGTGCACCATGATGGCGTGGCAGGTGTCCTGGGTGTTCAGCAGCAGCACGCGGCCGGCGATGTCGTCGAACCCCGAGCTGGCGGGCAGGCTGTGCAGCCGGTACTCGATGCCCAGCTTCTCGCAGGTCTTCCGCTGGCTGTCGGCATACTGGCGGGCCGCGCTGTCGCCGTCGTCGACCAGCAGGGCGTCGAGACGCACCGTCCGCACCAGCGCCCGCAGGGCGGCCACGCGTCCGGCGATCTCTTCGCGATACCGGGCCGCCAATGCCTTGCCGTCGATGATCTGTGCTTCGCTCACAACGGATCGTACCTATCCTGCGGGCACTATGCCCAAGGGTGCGTCAAAGGCCGGGGAGCCAGCCCGGATCGCCGAGTTGCGAGACCTGCTCACGCGGGCGAACCGGGCGTACTACGTCGACGCCGACCCGATCATGAGCGACACCGAGTTCGACCGGTTGCTCGACGAGCTGGCCGGGCTCGAGGCCCGGCATCCCGAGCTGGCCGACCCCGCCAGCCCGACCGTGCGCGTGGGCGGCGAGCCGATCGAGGGCTTTACCACCCGCGACCACGCCGTCCCCATGATGAGCATCGACAACACGTACAACGAGGCCGAGGTGCGGGCCTGGGTCGAGCGCGTCACGAAGGCGACCAAGGGAAAGCCGGAAGCCGATCGTTTTGTCTGCGACCCGAAGGTCGACGGCGTGGCCGTCAGCCTGCGCTACGAGAAGGGCGAGCTGGCCTACGCGCTGACCCGGGGCGACGGCACGCGGGGCGACGACGTCACCCACGCGGCGCGCACGGTGCGAGCGATACCCCTCCGGCTCGACGCGCCGAACAAGAGCATCCCCGACCTGCTCGAGGTCCGCGGCGAGTTGTTCATCCCGCTCTCGCAGTTCGCGCGGATCAACCGCGAGCGGGCCGAGGCGGGCGAGGCGCCGCTCATGAACCCGCGCAACGCGACGGCGGGCACCATCAAGATGCTCGACCCCACCGTGGCAGCCGATCGCAAGCTGGGCTTCGTGGCCCACGGGCGGGGCGAGGTCGACGAGGGCTTCGCCGATTCGTTCACCGGGTTCCTCGGCAAGATCAAATCCATGGGCGTGGCGACGAGCCCGATGGCGACGGCCGCGAAGGACGCCGAGCAGGTGCTCGAAGCCATCGAGACCTTCAACGAGGCCCGCCACGACCTGGACTACCTGACCGACGGCATGGTGGTGCGCGTCAACCGCTTCGAGCAGCAGGAAAGGCTGGGCGTCACCAGCAAGAGCCCGCGCTGGGCCATCGCGTACAAGTACGCCGCCGAGCGCGCCAACACGGTGTTGTTGGGCGTGGAACACCAGGTCGGCAAGACCGGCAAGATCACCCCCCGCGCCACGATGGAGCCCGTGCTGCTCGCGGGCACCACCGTGCGGCACGCCACGCTGCACAACTACGGCCAGATCGCCCAGAAGGACATCCGCATCGGCGACACCGTCGAGGTCGAGAAGGCGGGCGAGATTATTCCGTATGTGTTGGGCGTGGTGGCCTCGGCGCGATCGAAGGACAGCACGACCATCACGCCCCCCGAGAGCTGCCCGGCGTGCGGGGGCGTGGTGGAGGTCGAGCCGGCGGAAGCAGAAAACGACCCGAAGCTGGAGACCACGCGCCGCTGCGTAAACCCCGAGTGCCCGGCGCAGGTGCGCGAGAAGCTGGTGTGGTTCGTTGGCCGGCGGCAGATGGACATCGACGGGCTGGGCGAGAAGACCATCGACCTGATCCGCGAGAGCGGCGAGGTCCCTCTGGAGCACTTCGCCGACATCTTCCGTTTGCGCGAGCACGAGGATGCGCTGCGGGAACTCGATGGGCTCGGTGAGAAATCGGTGGCGCTCATGCTCGCGGGCATCGAGGAATCGAAGGCCCGCGGCATGGCGCGCGTGCTGGCAGGGCTTGGCATCCGCCACGTCGGCGAGAGCACGGCCAAGGCGCTCGCGCGCGTGTTTCCTTCGATCGATGCGTTGCTGGAGGCGCCGGTGTGGCAATTGATGCCGACCGCGCTCAACTCCATGAGCCAGGCCGAGCGCGAGCGGTTCACCGGCTCGGCCGACAAGCTTGACGACCCGCCCGAGACCGGCTTGGGCGCGCTCACTGCCCCGGTGGTGCACGAGTACCTGCACTCCAAGGCGGCGAGGCAGACGTTCGATGATCTGCGATCGGTTGGTGTTGATCTGTCGAGCAGGGATTACGCCGATCCGGCCCAGCGCGAGGCCATCGCCTCGGCCGACAACGCGTTCGCGGGCCGCACCTTCGTGCTCACCGGCACGCTGGAGCACTTCGAGCGGGCGGCGCTCAAGGACGTCCTGGAAGGCATGGGCGCGAAGGTCTCCGGTTCGGTCAGCAAGAACACCGACGTCGTCGTCGCCGGCGAGAAGGCCGGCAGCAAGCTCCGCAAGGCCCGGGAACTGGGCGTGGAGATATGGGACGAGGCCCGGCTGCTCGGTGAACTCCCACGCGAGCATCGGCCTTAGGCGTTATCCCGAATGTTCGCGGCCCGCCGGGAGCCGTTCCCGATGGATCTTCCGTCGTTCCCGATCCATGGGGAGTCGCTCCCGGTGGATCTTCTGTCGTTCCCGATGGACCGGGAGCCGTTCCCGATGGACCTTCTGTCGTTCCCGATGGACCGGGAGCCGTTCCCGGTGGACCTTTTGTCGTTCCCGGTGGACAGGGAGCGGCTCCCGGTGGACCTTTTGTCGCTCCCCCTGGACCGGGAGCGGCTCCCGGTGGACCGTTTGCCGCTCCCCCTGGACCGGGAGCGACGCCCCAACCGCCCTGGCAGGCCCGAGGGGCCGTTTTCCCGAACGCGAGCCGCGGGCCCGGGCCCGAAAACCCGCGACCGGGCTCAAGGCGCCGGGGCGTTGGCCCGATAGCACCGTTGGGCGCGAAGGCCGCGTCCGGAAAGGCCCCGCCCATGCAGAACGTCGAGTTCCGATGCGAGCTGCGCGACCCGGAGATGGCGATGGCCGCCCTGCTACGCGCCGGCGCGACGCCGTTGACCACCCTGGAACTTCGCGACACCTACTTCCGCGTGCCCAGCGGCGTGTTCAAGAAGCGCGAGGCCGCCGACGAGCCAGTGGAGTACGTCTTCTACGACCGCAGCGACGCCCTGGCCCCGCACCTGTGCCAGTTCACCGTGTACGACGAGGCCCAGATGCGGCTGCGCTTCGGCCAGAGCGACCCGCCGACTTGGCGCGTGGTCTGCAAGACGCGCGTGGCCCTGATGCGCGCCAACGTGCGGATCAAGCTCGACGAGATCGAGGGGCTCGGGCAGTTCTGCGTGTTCGAGGCGGCCGTCAGCCGGGTGCACACGGTCGCGCGGTGCCACGAGGCCATCGGCGAACTGCGGCACATATTGGGGCCCACGCTGGGCGAGCCGGTGACCGGGACGTACGCGGCGATGCTCGACGCGCTGGAACCCCAGCGGGCATAGCGCTCACAGCCACTTCATGCGGCGC
>JAUHYE010000127.1 GCA_030426395.1 Phycisphaerae bacterium | reverse complement strand
GCAAGTCCGTCGCCCCAATCAAACGCAAGCCCAAGTGGATGCGGGCGAAACTGCCAGGCGGCCCCGCGTTCAACCGCCTCCGCAACGTCCTCCACGAGAACAACCTGCACACCGTCTGCGAAGAGGCCAACTGCCCCAACATGGGCGAGTGCTGGGCCAGGGGCGTGGCCACCATCATGATCCTGGGCGACACCTGCACCCGGGCCTGCGGCTTCTGCAACGTCAAGACCGGCCGCCCCCCCACCCTCGACAAGGACGAGCCCCGCCGCGTGGCCGAGAGCCTGCGGCTGATGCACGAGCAGGCCAAGTTGAAGCATGTGGTCATCACCAGTGTGAATCGCGACGAGCTGGCCGACGGCGGTGCAGGCATCTGGGCCGAGACCATCATGCGCGGCCGCGAGGCGTGCCCGGGCATGAGCCTGGAAGTGCTGATCCCCGACTTCGAGGGCAACTGGGGCGCGCTCCAGATGGTCATCGACGCCAAGCCCCACATCATCAACCACAACCTCGAGTGCGTGCGCCGCATGTACCCGGCCGTGCGGCCCAGCGCCAAGTTCGACCGCTCGCTCGAGCTCCTCCGCCGCGTGAAGGAACAAGGCGGGGTGGCCAAGACCGGCATCATGGTCGGCATCGGCGAAAAGGACGAGGAAGTGCTGGCCCTGATGGACGACGTTCAGGCCCAGACAGAAGCCAATGGCGACGCCTGCGATATCCTGACCATCGGTCAGTACCTCCAGCCCACCCGCAACCACTTGCCAATCGACCGCTGGGTGCACCCCGACACCTTTCAGATGTACAAGGAAGAGGGCCTCAAGCGCGGCTTCAAGGTCGTCGAGAGCGGCCCGCTGGTGCGGTCGAGCTACCACGCGGACCACCAGGCGGACGTGCTGAGCACGATCGAGGCGGAGCGGGCGAAGCGACAAGCATGAGCTATTGGGTATACGTCAACCGAGTACGAAAACGTGCTTGCTGGCATCGTGAAGGATGTGGCTACATCAAGATGAACGGTGGAAGGGGCGAAGCCGACCAAGACTGGTACCAGTGCGATTCGCTGGACGACGTTCAGACCGTGATCAGCCGCGAGACGCGTGGATATCGTGCCGATCAGGTGAAGCCCTGTGCGAAGTGCATGGCGAGCCGCTAACGCCCCTACCCTCACCCATGCTCAAAGCCGTTGCCATCCTCGTGCTCTACGCCGCCCTGGTTGTCGTGCTGGGGGCCATCGCGTATGCCGATGCGCCCGAGGGCGCGAACGCCGCGACGGCCCTCATTGTGCCCATCGCCGTAGCGGTGGTCAGCATCGCGTGTGCTGTCATGGCCCTGCTCATCCACAAGCACCGCACGGTGGGCATGATCGGCATCCACCTGGGCATCATCGTTCCGCTGCTGGTGGCCGTCGCCGTCGGCTGGCGGGCTTACCAGACCCACCAGGCCAGCGAGAGCTACAAGGAGGGCGTGAGCCTCTGGGAGCAGCGGGTGCAGGGCGGGGGCATCAACACGCCCGCGGCCCGCGAGAACTTCTTCGAGGACAACGACTATCCCGATCACGACAAGGGCTACCTCCGCGGGGCTCTCGTGGCCATCGCCGCCGTCAGCGTGCAGACCTTTGTCACCATGATCGTCGCGCGGCCCAAGCCGCCGGCACGCAAGCCGAAGCCCAAGCCCGAGCCAGCCGATGCGTCCTGAGTGGCGCGCGTGAGCGGCGAGCCATCGAATCAGGACCACGCCGGCGGCCAGCTCGGCGGCGTGGCGCTCGTCGTCCTGACGCTGCTGGGCTGGTCGAGCATCCCGCTCTTCCTGCGGTACTTTGCCGAGGACATCGACGGCTGGACCAGCAACGGCTGGCGGTACGGCTTCGCGGCCCTCATCTGGCTGCCGGTACTGATCGTGGTCGGCTTCCGCAGGAAGCTGCCCAAGGGGCTGTTCAAGCTCGCGCTGGTGCCTGCAGCCTTCAACATCGTGGGCCAGGTGTGCTTTACCTGGGCGCACTACATGCTCGACCCGGGCATGCTGACGTTCGCGCTTCGGGCCCACATCGTGTTCGTGACGGTCGGGGCGGCCATGCTCTTCGCCAGCGAGCGTGAGGTGATCCGGCGGCCGTTGTTCCTGCTGGGCATCGTGCTGGTGGTTGGGGGCACGAGCGCAACAATCCTGTTCGCACCCGACAAACCCTCCACCGCCAGCGAGGCCAGCGGCGTGTTGGCCGATGATCCAGCCCTCGCACGCACGTTGGGCGTGGCGCTCTCCATCGCGGCGGGCGGGCTGTTCGCGTGCTATGCCCTGGCCGTGCGGAAGTTCATGCAGGGCGTGAACTCCATCATCGCGTTCGCGGCCATCAGCCAGTACACGGCCTTCGCCATGGTGGGGCTGATGATCGGGCTCGGCACGGCGTATGGCCTCTCGGCCCTGCCCACGGCCTGGGTGGGCGAGGGGGCCTTGAGCGTGACCGGCTTCTGGCTGCTCCTGGCAAGCAGCGTCATCGGCATCGCGCTCGGGCACGTGGCGTACTACATGTCGATCAACCGGCTGGGTGTCGCCGTCGCCAGTGGCGTCATCCAGCTCCAGCCGTTCGTGGTGAGCATCGCGAGCCTCGTGATCTTCAAGGAACTGCTGACGGGCGGGCAGTGGGTTGCCGGGGCGGTCGCCGTGAGCGGTGCGGGCTCGATGCTCTGGAGCCAGCACCGGGCGCAGCGGGGCAAGCCACCGTTGCTCGCGATGGGGAAGCCATCGCGAGCGATCGCTCGACCGGACGATCTTCCAGCCGACCATGTGGCGGCTGCCCATGAAGCTCAGGACCAACCCGAGATCGAGGCTATCCCATCTCGGTCATAACTCAGGGCCCCGAGCCCGAACCGCTCATGCCGGCGATACCGCCCATGACGCCGAAGCCCACCACCAGCACAAGCCACAGGATCGTAAAGGCGATCGAGACGTAGCCCGCCACAAGGCCGATGATCGCGAGCACTTTGGCTGTGCCATTCGTGTTGTTTTCGGCTTTGATGCGGCCCAAGGCCATGTGTCCGAGGATGACCGCCGGCACGCCCGCAAGGGCGCCCGCGCATACCCACGAGGCAATGCCCAAGCCGAAGGCCCAACCGGCAAGCGGGATGAAATCGTCCTGCGGACGCCCGATGTTCCCCGTAGGCGTGATGGGCGGAGCCGAATATCCAACGTCCCCTGAAGCCGGCTGCCCAAAGAGCGAGGAGACCGGCTGCCATTCGTCGGCCCCCACTTCCGCCGCGAGCGCACCGTTGGCGAGTTGGCCTTGTTCATGCATGGCCTTGAGCTGCTCGAAAGGGACCGGGCCCGCGGGCTGGCGGTTGGCGTCGGTGTAGTAATAGTCGGCCATGGATCCGTGTCCTTTCATGGTCGGGTCCGCGTCTGCGTTCCCTTGTGTTAGTGGGAAGGCTTATGCGTTGTTGTCGGTCGCGAATCGGCTCGTGGAGTTCGGCTGGTGGATCGCGTCCGACGCTATGGGCCGATCAACAGGATCGCCACTCCGTGGTACCCCATGCTCACCACGCCAAGCACGATACCCACGCAGGCGTGGACCAGCCCGCCATAGGCCCGCTTGAGGGCCCGCTGCCGCAGGCCCACGATGCCCATGATCACGGCACCCAACGCGAGCGGCAAGCCGAGCACGGGGATGAGCCCGAACACGCCCAGGTAATAGGCGATCAGGGCGGTGGGGTTCTTATATGGGATCACGCCACCCGTGGCATCGGGCGTCGGGGCGACGCCGATCTGGCCGGGCTGGGTCGGCGGGGCCGGCCTTTGCGGGGCCGCGGGAACTGGAGGTGGACCCTTGGGCTTGCCGCTGGCTGTGTCGACTTGGGGTGGGATATCCATGAAGTACTCTTGGCGCGCCGCTTGACCGGAGCCACGCCCGGTCAACGACAACCCGTGTCGAACGAGTTCTGGAAACACAGCCAATCGAAGAGCGTGAACAGGCCGTCGCCGTCGCAGTCGGCGAAGGGATCGCTGAACTCCCAGAGGTTTTGGAAGCACAACATGTCGAAGATCGTCAGTCGCAGGTCGCCGTCGCAGTCGGCGTAGCATGGCGGAAGTGGTTCGGCGGCCAATCCTGAGATCACGAGGTCGGCCTCGGTGGATCGCGCGCTGATCGTGGAGGACGCCATGAGCGAGGCAACCTCCCCGCTCCCTCCCGGCACGGCAAGAACCATCGGGGCGGCCCACATTGGCGCCGGTGAGCCCAAACCGGCGACACTCAGCGTTGCCGAGCCCGAGAACGTGGCGGACTCGTCATCGAACACGACCTCACCGTCGAGGACGACGCTTCCCGAAGCCCGAGCCAACTCGACGCTTTGACCGTCGAATTCGAGGGTGCCGTCGACCCTTCCCCCGATCGTGGCTTGGAACTCTGCCGAGATGGGCGTGAGCCGCGTGATCACGCCGTCGATCAGAAAGCCCTGGTTGAACTCGAACTCGGTGAGCTGCGCCGTCGGAAGTTCGGCCATCGTGGTCGAGCTCGGCTGGAACACGGCGTCAGGGTCCCGGGTCCTGAAGGCATCGTGAACGAGCACGACGGACAGGTCCACGTCCAGCGGCACGCCGCCAACCAGATCGAGCTTCATGGCATAAATAGCGACCCGCGGCTCCGACGGGTAGAGCGTAAGGCCGAACAGTCCGGTGACCGGCGAAGCAACCTCGGCATCGTGCAACAGCCTGAGGCTCGCCGGGATCGACAGGTTTTCGCCTGGCTCAAACGGACCGCTCGCCCCGGGCTTCGTACGCGTGCCGTCCGGATTGAACACCGGGTTCCAATCCCCGATAAACGCGCCGCTGCCAGCGCACGAGATGAGGATCGAGCCTTCCTGGCTTGTGCCGCCATCGATCAGCCCGAACGTGAACGCCCGTCTCTGCGCAGAAGCGGCGGAGGTCAGAGCCAGGACCAGTACCAGACCAATCGTGCGGACCATCGAAGACCTCCGGCGCGGTTGCGCGTAGGAATGCGGACGAACGACCTACCGGCAACCAGTATCGAACACGTTCAGGAAGCAGAGAAAGTCAAAGACCGTGTACTGCCCGTCACCATCGCAATCGGCGCGTGGCTCCCCGAAAATCCACTCGCTCTGGAAGCACAGGAAGTCGAAGATCGTCAGTTGCAGGTCGCCGTCGCAGTCGGCCAAGCAAGGGGGCAGCACTTCGGCCTCAAGTCCCGAGACGGCCACCTCGGCCTCGATGCGGCTCATGTCGACTTGCGCCGACGCGATCAGGGCAGCCTCCGCGCCAGCGCCACCAGGAATAGCCAGTTCGATCGGCCCGGCCCACGTCGAACCCGTCACGCTGGACCCCAGGACGCTCCAAGTCGTGGAGCCGGTGATGGACGCCGATTCTCCATCGACCGCGATCTCGCCGGTGAACAGGATCTCGGCCGGGATCACGGGCAAGTCGATCCGGTTGCCATCGAGTTCGATGGCGCCATCGATGACCCCACCCACCCGCACGCTGAATTGGCTGGTGCCGGGAGCGATCTGTTCCAAGGTGCCCTCGCTCGAGGAACGGGGGTAGAACGCGAACTCAACAACACGTGCGAAGCTCTGCTCCGCGCTCGACGCCGGACTTGCTGGGAAGGCGCCATCGGGGCTGCGTGTCCTGAACGCGTCGTGGTCTGCCAACACGGTTACGGGCACGGCCACCGGTGTGCTCAGGAGGTCTAGCCGCATGCGGTGAATGAAGGCGCGTTCCTGGTCAAAGTCGGCAATGAAGGCGAACCGGCCCGAGACCGTGCAGGCAATGTCGCCATCGTGCGACAGCGTGAGCCCGGCCGGCACCGGCACGTTCTCGCCGGGCCCGAACGGTCCGCTCTCGCCGGGCTTGGTGCGCGTGCCTGTCGGGTTGAGCACAGCGTCCCAATCGCCCACGAGCGATCCTGTTCCAGGCAACGTCAGGCTGATGGAACCCTGCCGGCTCGTGGCATCGTCGATGAGTTCGAATTCGAATCGCTGGCTCTGGGCCACCGCGGCGGCGGTCAGGGCCAAGCTCAGGAACAGGGCATTCGTGCGGACCATGGGGCGGCCTCCGGTCAGGATTTACGTCGATTCTCGGAACGGGCGGCTGGGAATGTCGTAGCTCTGGCCAAAGGCCAAACCCCCGGCGGCAGCCCTGGCAATGCAGGCAAGGAGGGCCGAGCGGGGGGTTGGGATCATGCCGATGGCCTCCGGGTGTCGTCCCCAGACAGCTTACTCGCAACCGGCGCTAAAGCGATTCTGGAAGCACAAAAAGTCGAAGATCGTCCACCGGCCGTCCAGGTCGCAGTCGGCCGCCAGGTCGCGGACCTCGAACTTGTTCTGGAAGCAGAGGAAGTCGAAGATGGTCAGGGCCCCGTCGCCGTCGCAGTCGGCGTAGCAATCGGGATGGCTGGGGTAGATCGTCGGGTCCTGCAGGTTGTTGAAGCTCGGGCCGGTCATGACGGCGTGGTCGAAGTCGGTCCGCGAGCGTGACAGGGCCACGGCGCCCTCGGCCTGGCGGCCGGTCCAGCGAGAATCGGGCTTGTTGACCCAGTTGCCGCGGCTGTCCTTGATGAGTTCGAGCAACTCACCACCAATGGTCAACACGATGCCCTCGTCGTTGATGACCTGCAGGCCCGAGATGGTCGTGCGCGGACGGGTGATGGTCTCGTCGACCACCAGGCGCCGAGCGATGGCGTCCCAGCGGATCTTGTAGACCACCGCGTCCAACCCCAGCAGGCCGCCACGCCCGGCCACCCAGAAGGCGTCCTCGTCGGCGGCGTCTGGCTGGATGTAAACCGAGCCTTCCAGAGTCACCGGCAAGGCGCGATCTGTACCGCCGGCGGCCAGCGTGCGAGACTTGGTGAATACACGGCGCGGGTCGCCCGACGTTGGCGGCTGGCTGAGGACCAGGAGCGTGTCGTTCAAATCGTTGTACGCCAGCCCGGCGGGAGGCATGCTGAAACTCGTGCTGGCCAGCGCCGTGCCGGGCACGCTCTTGACTTTGTAACGCACGACGTTGGCGCCCTCGATGAGATACGCGTCGTACGACCGGCCCATCGCGATGCGGCTGGGGGCGAAGGGGTTGGGCAGCGCCGCCACGCTCTGACCGGTCAGGGCGTCGAGCCGCCACAGGTCGGGCTTGGCGGGTGTGCCTTGGGCGGTGATGTAGTAGTACGCCGTCATGTCCTGGCCGAAGGCGGTGTCGAGGATGCGACCGGTGCCCGCGGGCTTGCTGAAGAACTGGGTGAGCGGCATGGGGTTGCCAGACGGCCGCACCGGTCGGACGATGCGGATTTCGTTGGCTTCCTGATCCGACGCGAACACGCCCGCGGCGGGGTAGAAGGTTGTCATCGAGTCGAGGAAGTTGTCGGTCTCGTCCGTCACGTCGAGTCGCCAGAGCGTGCGGACCACGGGCAAGTCACCGGGCTTGGACCTGAAAGCGCCGGTGACCTGGGTCATGGCCGCCAGTGAAACGCGGAAATTGGACTGGGTGTTGTCGGCCCCGTCGTCGGCAGGATCGCGGAACTGGAAGATCGGATTCTGGCCGCTGGACAGGTCCCAGATGCCGATTGCGCTCAGCGCGTGGCCGCCATCGCGCGTGCCACCATCGGGGCTGCCGTAGTTGCCGTAGGTGGTCTCGGTGTAACCACCCAGCAGGTGGCTGGTGAGCAGCCGGTTGGGAGATGGTGCATTGCCATCACCCCAGATGGAGCCCTCGACAATGGTCAGGTCGCTCTGGCAGAACGCCAGGTTGTAAACGGCCAAGCCGACGGCCTGACCGCCACCGGTGGTGCCGTCCACGGGGTGGGTCCCCATGAGAGCGCCAAGCAAATCCAGGGCTTCGGTGACACGCTGGTAGTTGGCGTCGTCTTGCCAATCTCGCGGGCCGTCAAGCACCTCGGCCTGCTCGATGCCCCGGTTGGCGATGTAGGCCAGCCAGTTAAGCGAACTGGTTGGCACGCAGTACATCCCGCCCTCGCCGGGCAGGCCATCTCGGCCGCCGCCCGCCCTCCGCCGCTGGTCGAAGTCGGGCACGTCATCGACGAACCACGAGTCCTGAGCCAGAACCTGACCAGCCACCAGAACACCGGCCGCCATACCGAGGCGGGACGCCAGACGCACGGGCGAAATCATGTTGTCTCTCTCCAAAAGGGGTTTGGGGCTCAGCGGAGTGGCTGGGCCGCCCGGATGATAATCAGTCTCCCCACCCCCAGCGTTACAGAACCGAACCGCTGACGGGCCCTCGATCGGAGACCGAACTTGACAGCCGGGCTATGCTCGCCCACACTTGGCACCCGGTTTTGGGCAACAGTTGTGCCCAAGCCGGCGTATGAGACCTGCGTAGGGTCCTTCCGGCGGGGCTATCGTGCCCAATTGTCGGTTTCGGTTTGGGACTCGCGCGTATAACCCTTGGATTCAGCAAAGGGGGCCCCCTGATGGCCGGACGTGGTGGAGGAATGGCGATCTTCGCCGCGATTTCGAGCATCCTCGTGGTGGTGCTCTTCGTGCTCACGGTGGTGTTCTACTTCCAGGCCGAGGCGGCCAAGCGCGACGTGAACAACATGGAGTCGGCCACCGCCGAATTCATCAAGCCCGCCGAGCGTTCGCAAGACGCCGTCAATCAGCTCAAGGCTCAGGCCCTGGCCGAGCGCAAGAGCCTGGTGGCCTATCTAGTGGACAACCGCCGCGACGTGATGCAGCGCTTCACCGGCGCCCCGGGCGACACGATGGCCGTGGTCGACCAGAAGCTCGGCTCGCTGCCCGGCGCCGACAGCTCTTCGCTGTACCAGGTCGCCCTCGACCTGAACCGCCGGAACGAGGATCTGCAATCGCGCCTTGATCGGGCCGAAGACGCTGTCGAGCGCGCTCAGCAGGACGCCGCCAACGAGACCGCCCGCGTGGCGTCGATCGAGGCCGGCTTCCAGGAGACCATCGACCGTCTGAGTGCCGAGGTCGCCAGCTACCGCGACGAGGTCGAGAGCCTCCGCGGCGATTACGGCCAGGCCCGCCTGAGCATGGACAGCCGTGTGTCGGACATCCGCACCCGCGCCGACGACCGCGTCTCGATCCTGAACAGCCAACTCGACCAGGAGCGGGCCGAGAACCGCTCGCTCACCGAGCAGGTCCGCGAGCTCCGCGGCCAGGGCCGCTCCACAGGCGTGCGTCCTCGTCCCG
>JAUHYE010000126.1 GCA_030426395.1 Phycisphaerae bacterium | reverse complement strand
CCGTGCGGCACGAGCAGCGGCGGCTGGACTTCGATGCATTGAACACCCTTCTGGCCGATCATCCCGAACGGCAACTCAAGTTCGTCGTGGCCGCGCCGGCCGACCTGCCCGAGATCGAAGCCGTCCTGGAGCGGCTGCCCGGGGTGGCCTGCCAAGATGTGCTGCTGATGCCCGAGGGTGTTACGAGCCCGGATCCGGCCGGGCTCGGCTGGCTTGTGGAATCTTGTCTGGCTCATGGCTGGCGATACTGCCACCGGCTTCACATCGAGCTTTTTGGCAATCGGCGTGGAACATAGCCGCCGTGTACCCGACTAAAATGCTATCGACAGCAAGAACTCGCCCGCGCGTCCCATGAAATGGGGCGAACACGGCGGGGGGCTGGCCAATACAGTCCTCTAGCGACAGGAGGTGCGCATGTCGATCAGGACAACCGTGCTGTGCGCTGCCGTCATGGTGGCCGTGACCGGGATTGCCGCTTCGCTCTTGCCCAAGGACGCGGGCGCGGTGCAGCGGGGTGAAGGAACCACTTCGGGGCTCGTCTTCGCGACGCCCAAGGACCAGGCCGGCGGCGAGGCCGTGCCCGCAGACGTGCAGGCCGACGTGGCCTTCGCCGGCAGCCTGAGCCGCGTGTTCCGGCACGCCTCACAGAACATCGAGCCCTCGGTCATCCACATCCAGACGGCCCGGCGGGTGTACCGCAACGTCCGCGACCGCTTCGGCCGCGTCGTGAGGCAGGAAGAGACCCTGCCCGCGGGCGTGGGCTCGGGCGTCATCGTGACCGCCGACGGATTCGCGCTGACCAACCATCACGTCGTGCAGGGCGCCGACGAGATCGTGGTGACGCTTGCCGATGGGCGGACCGTTTCAGCCGAGCGTGTGGGTTCCGACCCGGGCACCGACCTTGCCGTCCTTCGCCTCGATGCGAGCGACCTGACTCCCGCACGCATCGCCGACAGCGACGCGCTCCAGGTGGGCGATTGGGTGGTGGCGGTGGGCAGCCCCTTTGGGCTTGATCACACCGTGACCGCTGGCATCGTGAGCGCCAAGGGTCGCAGCGGATTGACGCCGCGCCAAGCGACCCGCCAGCGCATCGATCGCTTCGAGGAGTTCATCCAGACCGACGCTGCCATCAACCCCGGCAACAGCGGCGGGCCGCTGGTGAACCTGCACGGCGAGCTTGTGGGCATTAACTCGATGATCGCTTCGTCTGACGGCGGCGGTTCGGTGGGCATCGGCTTTGCCATCCCCAGTGCGATCGCCACCAGCGTGTTCGAGAACATCCGCGAGACCGGCCAGCTCGAGCAAGGCTTCCTGGGTGTCAGCGATCTGGTCAATACCACCGACGTCGCCGCCGACACGGGGCAAGAACTGCCTGTTGGCGTGTATGTGCAGACCGTGATTGACGACGGGCCCGCCGATGTCGCGGGCATACGCCCCGGCGACATCATCACGGCCATCAACGGCCGCCGCACCGAGAACTTCAACCGCCTGCGCAATCTTGTTGGCCTGACTCGTCCCGGCACGCCCATCACGCTCGAGGTCGTCCGCGACGGTCGTATCCTCGAACTCGAGGCCGAGGTAACGGGCAGCGACCAGCTTCGGGCGCTCGCCTATCGCGAACAGCACCAGGCCGAGCGTCGCGCGCTCGAAGAGGTCATGGACCGCGCACAGACCGTCGAGACACTCGGCGTGCAGGGTTCCACGATCGATCAGAGCGTCCCGCTGCTCTTTCCGGGCATGCCGGGCGAGGGCGTGTTGGTGATCGACGTTGACCCCGAGACGCCCGCGAGCGCGCTGAACATCACCAAGGGTGATGTGATCCTGGGTGTCAACGGCCGCGAGGTGCGAACAGTCGAGCAACTCATCAGTGTGATGGAGAAGGCCGACCTGAACGCGGGAGTTCGTGTCGAATACGTCAGCGGCGGTCGTCGTCAGAGCGCCGTGGTCCGCCTGCGGAGCTGACCTCAAGGCGTCGCACGGGCGATCAACTTGTCGATCGCCTGCCAATACGCTTGAGGGTCGGATGGCCCGTCATTGTGGCCGTTGTCCAGTTCCAGATACACCGAATCGGATGCGATCTCGTGCAGCCGCTCGCTGTGGCTGCACGGCACGATGGTGTCGTTCTTGCCATGGATGAGTAGTACTGGACGGTCGAATTCGGCCAGCACCAAATCGGTCCGAAACGGGTCTCGGCACAGGAAGCCCGGGATGCGCATCGAGCGGTACATGTCGGGCAGGCTGGAAAACGTCGACTCCAGGATAAGCCCGGCGAGCGGTCGTCGCTCGGCCAGTTGAGCTGCCACGCCGCCGCCAAGTGAGAAGCCGTGGGTGAGGATGCGATCCGGGTCGATGTTGTCCCGTACCCTGATCGCATCATATGCGGCAACCGCCGCCGCAGTAACCGACGTCTGCGTGGGCTTGCCCGCGGTGCCACCATACCCGGGGTATTCGACGAGTGCGACCGTCAGGCCGCGGGCCTGGTACACCTTCGCGTTCGAGAGAAGGCTTGAGATGTTCTCGCCGTTGCCGTGGAACAGCATGATCGCGGGTGCGGGTTCGGCCGCTTGCGTCGGCAGCAGCCACACAACACCGGATTCGGTTTCGATGACCTCGACACCATTCGATGGTGGCGGCAACGGGCCTGCGAGAGAAGCCGGGAAGATCATGGCGCGATCAGGCGAGAAGATCAGGCCGATGGCCAAGACGATCGCTCCTATCACCGAAACGATCACGCCGAGGCGGACCACGGCGCGTGTGAACTTACGAGCCCGTGAAGGCGGGTTGGTCGGGCTGTCCGTTGCCATTGGTATCCTTGGTCATGCTGCCCGACCACGCCATGCGGCTGAGGGCCTTGATGTCGCTCAGGATCGCCAGCATCGCGGGTAGCACCAGAAGGATGATGCCCGTGGCCGACATAAGCCCGCACGCGATGGTGATCGCCATGGGGATCAGGAATCGGGCCTGGAAGGACTGTTCAAGCATCAGCGGCGTGAGGCCCAACACCGTGGTGATAGTTGTGAGCAAGATAGGTCGCAGCCGAGCGCGGCCGGCCCGAACGAGCGCAAGTGGCAGACTGGCGGGCCCGCGCTTGCGTTCGTTGAAGAACTCCATGAAGATCAGCGAGTCGTTCACCACGATTCCCGAGAGCGCGACGAAGCCGATAAGGGAGAGGAATGTCATCGCAAAACCGAGCGCTATGTGGCCCCAGATCATGCCGACCGTCGCGAACGGGATGGCCGCCATGACGATGAGAGGTTGCAAATAGCTGGAGAACAGCCACGCGAGCGTGACGTAGATCAGGCCCGCCGCGACGGCCATGCCCAGCGGCAGCGTCGCGAAGCTCTCCGCCACGTCCTTTTGGCGGCCGCGCTCCACAATCCGAACGCCGGGGAACTCACGTTCGAGTTCGACCAGTTTCGGGCGTAGCGAGCCGACGATCTCTTCCGGGTTGCCGAGTTGCCGGTTGACATCGGCGCTCACCGTGATGATGCGTTCGCGATCAAGCCGGCGCACCGTGGCGTACCCTCTACCTTCTTCGATATTGGCGACCTCGATCAACGGCACGGCCTGGCCGCTGGGCGCGAACACATATGTGTCCTCGATTGCCACAGGGCTCGAGCGAGTGTCTTTGGGTAGCGTCACACGGACCTTGACGTCCTCGCGGTTGCCGGCGAAGGTGTGGGGCTCGAGGCCGAAGACGGCTCCGCGGATCTGCTCGCCGAGGATCGCGCGAGTGAAGCCGAGTTCGGTCGCGCCATCCTTGAGATCGAAGCGCAGCTCGCGCTGGCCGGCGTCGGCGTCGTCCTCGATGTCGAAGACCGCCTCGATCTCGCCGAGCATGGACTTGAGGCGATCGACAACGGCCGTAGCTTTCTCGGTGTTGTCGCCGACCACGCCCAGGCTGATCGCCACGCCGCCCGGCCCGCCGCCGATGGGCTCGAAGCGCAGGCTCTTGACGCCGGGAAGCTCACCCAGTTCGTCACGGATGGCCAGGATGACGTCGTTGCTCGTGCGGTCGCGCTGCTCGACGGGGTTGAGTTCGAGGAAGATCTGGCCCAGGTGGGGCTGGCTGATGTCGCCGCCCTCGCCGTTGACGTCGCCGATGGCGCCGACCGACGCATAGGTGCTGGCGATCTCGGGTTGCTTCAGGGCCGCCTGTTCGATGCGTCGCACGACCGCGTCGGTCTCGCCCACAGGCGTGCCGATGGGCATGCGGAGCGTCACGTTGACCGACTCGGCGTCTTCGACTTCGAAGAAGATGAACTCCAGCCGCCCGCCGACAACCATGGCCGCAGAGACGAAGATGAGCGAGATGGCCGCCGCGAGCGTGAGGTATCGGTATCGCAGGCAGCGGACGAGCATACGGGAGTAATGGGGGATGAGGACACGTGTGAACAGCGCGTCGCGAGCACGGTCGTAGCGTGCCTCGAATCGAGAGAACTTGGAGACCTTGCCAGTACGTTCGGCCTTGTCCGAAGAGCGCAAGGTATGTGCCATATGGCTGGGCAGGATGAAGAGGGATTCGATCAAGGATACCAACAAGGACACCGCGACCACGACGGGGAGTGCGGCGAGGAAGTCGCCGATCTGGCCCTCGATGAGCGCGAGCGGTAAAAACGCAAAAACGGTCGTGAGCACGGTGGTCACAACAGGCCACGACACTTGCCCCGCACCCTCGATGGCCGCCTGCATGGGCGGCATGCCCTCTTCGTGCCGCGCGACGATGTTCTCGGCCACCACGATGGCGTCGTCGACCAGGATGCCGATGACGATGATCAGGCCGAACATCGTGAGCAGGTTGAGCGTGATGCCGGTCATGCGCATCATCGCGATGGTGCCAGCAAGCGAGATGACCAGCCCGATAGCGACCCAGAATGACACCCGCCAGTTCAGCAGCAGAACAAGCACGAGGAACACGAGCGCGCCCCCCTGGAGCGCGTTGCGCGTGAGCAGGTTCAGGCGGCCGGTCACGAAACGGGCCAGGTCGGTGGTAATGCGGGCCTCACCAGGCAGGCGTCCGATCCACTTCTGACCTTCCTCGTATGCCAGCAGTCGATCGGAGACTGGGCTGAGATTGAGCGGCTTGCCCTGTTTTTCGAGTTGCTTATTCTGCATCTCCCGAGTTGCTTTGGCGATGCGTTCGCCGACGGTCAGCTCGAGTGCGTCGCCTCGCATGCCGGCGACATATGCCTTGGCGATCTCGGCAATGGTGACCACGTCGGTGTCACCGACCTGGAAGCACGTGAGCGAGACGGCCGGCTTGCCCTCGAACCGCGTGATGAGGTCGGTGTCCCGGAAGCCGTAGGTCACGTCGGCGATGTCGCCCAGCCGCAGCACGCGGCCGCCCTCGCCCTTCACGACGATGTCGGCAACGAGTTGGGCGTCTTCCTCGACGCGCACCGTGCGGACCGACAGCGTCTGCGTGCCCGTGCGCACCGTGCCACCGGGCAGTTCACGCATCGCCGCGCGCACGCGGTCGGCGATCATCGGCAGGCTGAGTTGGTGCTCGACCATCGCCTGCGGTCGCACCTCGACACGGATCTCGTCGGTGCGGATGCCGTCGATGGTGACGTCGGCCATGCCGGGCAGGGCCCGCAGATCCTCGCGGATCGCCAGGGCGGCCTCCTTCAGGGCACGCTCGCTGGTATCACCGAAGATCGACACGATAATCGCGGGCAGGTTCGGTTCGAGCTTGTCGACGATGATGCGCTCCGACTGTTCGGGCAAATCCTGAAGAGCATCGACCTCGCGCTTCACGTCGCTGACGGCCTCGTCGATGTCGTTCGAATCCTGGAATTCGATGATGAGCTGGGCGCTGCCCTCGGTGACGGTGGTGTTGATCTCCACCACGTCGCGCAGGTCGGCGATGCGGTCCTCGATCTTGATTGCCAGCGAACGCTCGATCTCGTCGGGTGAGGCTCCGGGATACGGAGCCGACACGACGACACGGTTCGGGCTGACCTCGGGGAAGAACTCGCGGCGGAGCCCCATCCCCAGCAGCACGCCCGCGCCGATGATGGCAAACATGACCAGGTTGGCCACGACCGGCTTGCGGACGCCGAAGGCTGGCAGGCTCATCGCGGTTCCTCGTCTTCGGTCAGCCGGATGGGTGAACCGTCGCGCAGATCATCAAGGTTGCTGACCAGCACCCGCTGCCCGTCGATGATGTCTGCCTCTACCGCGAACCACTGCGTTTCGCCCTCGGGCGCGCCCTCGAAGGTACCTTCGTATGCAAAGAGGGTGTGGACGTCGATGCGTTGGGCCCGGGCCGGCGAGTTCATCTCGGCCACCAGCACGCCGCCCTGCACGACCGATCGACGCGGCACCATCAGGTGCGCCAGCGGCTGGCTGGGTGTCACGCGACCGATGACGAACATGCCAGGCCGAAGCAAGTGGCCGTTAGCTGGTGTCAGGATGCCGCTCTCATTGGTCCTGAGATCTTGCGTGATCTCGACGAAAACCCGGATCGAGCGGGTCTGCGCGTCGGCCTCGGGAGCCAGGCGGCTGATCCGACCCGTCCACCGCGCATCCGAACCAGATTCGAGCGACACCTCGACCTCGTCGCCGACGGCGATATCTTCCGATGCCGACGCTGGTAGCGAGAGCGGCAACTCCAGCCTCGTCAGATCAACGATGCGGGCGGCCTCTGTTCCGACTTGGGCGTAGTCGCCCATGTCGAGCATGACGTCCTGCAGCACGCCGCCGATGGGCGCGACCAGGGTTGCACGCTCGAGGTCCTGTCGTGCCAACGCGAGCTCGGCATTCTGCGACGACAAATTTGCCTCGATCGCGGCGCGGCGGGAGGGGATCGACCTCGAACGCTGGCTTAGTGCCGCGGCCTCGCGCTCCGCCCGGCGGAGGGCCGACAGCTTCTGATCGACCTCGGTCTGCGTACCCGCGCCACGATCCTCGAAAACGCCCCGGGCACGCTCGTACTCCCGTTTGGCGATGTCCGCCTCTTCCAGCACGAGCGTCAGTTGCTCGTCCAGCGATTCGGCTTCGACATCGAGTTGGTCGAGGTCGGCTTCCAATGCTGCGACCAACCCCTCGAGCGCCGCGACACGTCGCTGGAAGTCCGCGGGATCGATCCGCAGCAACAGATCGCCAGCCTTAACGGCCAGGCCGGCCTCGATGTCCCTCGGTCGCTCGAGCACGCGGCCGGCTACCTGGGCGGCGACTCGGGCCGACGACATGGCCCGCACGGTGCCATAACCCGTCCAGGGCCGGGCCGTGACGACCCGCTGGACCGCCACGGTCCGGACCAGCGGCGGCTGCCCGGCATCCTGGCTGAGCGTGGGCTCGGCCTTGGTGGCCTTGAGTACCTGGAGCAGCCCGATGGCCCCGCCCAGGAGCAGGAGCCCGACCACGATGCGGGTGGCCAACGGGAGGACCTTCCGCAATCGACTGAGGAGTGTGTTCGGCATGTATTCGGGCGATGGATCGCCCCTCCTTGGGTGCAACATTACGCCCCGGCGGGCCTTCGGAGCGGCTAGATTCGTTGACTCGCCTCGATCAGCCGATACACTCGGCGGTCCGGGCTTGTAGCTCAGTCGGTAGAGCGCACCGCTGATAACGGTGAGGTCACAGGTTCAAGTCCTGTCAGGCCCATTCCTCCGGACCAGGAGCCGGCAAGGAGCGTGGGAATTCCGCCCCACGAGAGTGCCCAGGCCTTCTGGCCGATCTTGGGTGAGACGAGCCCAGCTTTCCATAGCCGACCCCTGGCGTTGCTGGCTTCGTCCTCACGCTGAAGGGAATCGGTCGCGTGGCACGCCAGGACAGCTTCATGGACGACTTCAAGCGGTTCTTCGGCCGCGGGTTGGCCGTCCTCTTGCCGTCCATCCTGACGCTCTGGCTGCTCTGGCAGGCGTTCGTCTTCCTCTTCAACAATGTGGCCGAGCCGATCAACCGCGGCATCCGCGTCATCGTGGTCGAGGTCGCGCCCCGGGTCACGCCCGAGGACCAACGGCCCGACTTCATGACGGTCGAGCCGGGGGATATCGACGAGTTCCTGGCCTCGCCCGATGGCCGGCCCTTCCGGGGCCGGTCGACGACGGCCGTCCGCGAGCATCTCGTGCGTCGGCAACTCGGTGAGTTCTGGAGCCAGCGCTGGTATCTCCAGGCCGCCGGTTTACTGGCAGCGATCATGCTGATCTATCTTGCGGGCCTGCTGCTGGGCAACTACCTCGGCCGCCGCTTCTACGCCCGCGTGGAGAGGCTGATCTCGCAGATCCCGGGGTTCAAGCAGGTCTACCCCCACGTCAAGCAGGTGGTCGACCTGATTATGGGCGAACGAAAAGTCGCCTTCCGCCGCGTCGTGATGGTGCAGTACCCCCGACGGGGCATCTGGACGATGGGGCTGGTGACAAGCGACTCGATTTCCACGATCCACGACGCCGCGGGCGTGCCATGCATCGCGGTGTTCATCCCCTCGACGCCCACGCCGTTCACGGGGTTTGCCATCACCGTGCCGCGGGACGAGGCCATCGACGTACCGATGTCCATCGACGAGGCCATCCGATTCTTTATCACCGGCGGCACCCTGGTGCCCGACCGGTTCGTACCACCGGGCGCATCCAAGCCAGACCTGGACGACGCCCAGACCCGGCCCACCAAGGCCGCGGAGGCTGTCGGGAACGGCCGGCCCCAGCGCTAGGGCTCGGGTGGGTATGCTTGAGCGGGCCGGACAGGATGCCGGCCAGAAGGGACAGACACCATGCGCATCGAAGTTGTCGGCAGGCACATGACGATCACCGACGCCATCCGTCAGCACGCCGAGGAAAAGACCGAGAAGCTCTCCCGCTTCTTCGATCGCATCCAGTCGGTAAACTGGACCATCGAGCACCGCACCACCTCTTCGGGCGACACCTTCGACGTGGAACTCATTGTCGACGTCGAGCACCACGGCGACCTGATCAGCAAGGACACCGGCGGAGATCTCTACGGCGTGATCGACTCGGTGCAGCACAAGGGCATCCGGCAACTCACCGACCTGCACGACAAGGTGAAGGTCCAGAAGCGGCAGGCGCACTGATCATGGCATTGAAGCTGACCGAGATCGTGGCCCCTGCCGCCGTGGTTCCTGAACTGGAAGCCACCGAGCGTGACGAAGTGATCGTCGAGATGATCGACGCCTTGGTGGCAGCCGGTGCCGCTGATGCGGAGCATCGCGATGAACTCGTCGCGGCCGTGCTCGAACGCGAGCGTAAAGGTTCCACGGGCTTTGGGCGCGGCGTAGCAGTGCCGCACGTCA
>JAUHYE010000125.1 GCA_030426395.1 Phycisphaerae bacterium | reverse complement strand
GGAGCCCGCCGAGAACCGCTGGAACCCACGGCAGCCCCCAGGACTGCATCAGCCAGCCACCGAACATCGCGGCACTGACACCGATCGCGCCGACCGACAGGTTGAGCCCGCCGGTGATGATGACCACCATCATCGAAAAACCGATCACGATGTTCACCGCCGCCGTCCGGCCCAAAGCAGACCAAAGCGTCCGTTCGATGGCGCTAACGGTGATCTTGCCGGGTGCGGGGGCGCATTCCTACACTGGAATGATTCTAAATCTCTGCCAACCGACAGTCGAACAGAGGCTGATTCCGGAGAATATCGATGCAACTTCCCGTGTACATGGACCATGCCGCGACGACGCCCTGCGACCCGCGCGTGGTCGAGGCGATGCTGCCGTACTTCACGCAGACGTTTGGCAACCCGGGCAGCCGCAACCACAGCTTCGGCTGGGAGGCCGAGGCGGGCGTGGACGCGGCCCGCCAGCAGGTGGCCGACCTGATCGGTGCCGACCGCAAGGAGATCATCTTCACCAGCGGTGCGACCGAGAGCAACAACCTCGCCATCAAGGGCGCCGCCAGCATGTACGCCAAGGGCCCCGCCGGCACCGAGAAGCGCGGCCACATCATCACGGCCATGCACGAGCACAAGGCCGTGCTCGATCCGTGCAAGCGGTTGCAGAAGGAAGGCTTCGACGTCACCTACCTCGCGCCGGGCAAGGACGGCCTGATCACCGCGAAGATGATCGAGGAGGCCATGCGCGAGGACACCATCCTGGTGACCATCATGTGGGCCAACAACGAGCTGGGCACGATCAACGAGATCCCCGAGATCGGCAAGCTGTGCCACGACCGCGGTGTCGTGTTCCATACCGACGCGACGCAGTGGGTCGGCAAGATGCCCACCGACGTAACCAGGGACAACGTCGACCTGCTCAGCATGAGCGGCCACAAGATCTATGGGCCCAAGGGGGTGGGGGCGCTGTACGTCCGCCGTCGCAAGCCCCGCATCCGCCTGACCGCCATCCAGGAGGGCGGCGGCCAGGAGCGCGGCTTCCGCTCGGGCACGCTCAACGTGCCCGGCATCGTCGGACTGGGGAAGGCCTGCGAGCTGTGCGCCGCCGAGATGGACGACGAGCGGGAGCGGCTATTGGCCCTCCGCAAGAAGATCGAGAGCGCGATCACCAGCCAACTCGACACGGTGCAGGTCAACGGCCACGCCGACAAGCGGCTGCCCAACATGACCAACATTTCCTTCGGCTTCGTCGAGGGCGAGAGCATGATGATGGCCATCAAGGAGATCGCCGTCAGCAGCGGGTCGGCCTGCACCAGCGCGAGCCTGGAGCCCAGCTACGTGCTCAAGGCCCTGGGCATCGGCGATGACCTGGCCCACAGCTCGCTTCGGATAAGCATGGGCCGCTATACGACCGAGGACCAGATCGACTACGCGATCGAGAAGATCGTGGCTGCGGTCAAGAAGCTCCGCGACCTGAGCCCGTTGTACGACATGCACAACGAGGGCATCGACATCACCAAGATCGAGTGGCAGGCGCACTGAACGGGAATTGACGCGGCGCGAGCCGCGAGAGGAGGCCAGCAATGGCATACGGCGACAAGGTCATCGATCATTACGAGAACCCGCGGAACGTGGGCAGCTTCGGCACGCAGAAGGAGATCAAGGCCGACAAGAACGTCGGCGTTGGGCTCGTCGGCGCGCCCGAGTGCGGTGACGTGATGCAACTCCAGATCAAGGTGAACGAGCAGGGCACCATCGAGGACGCCAAGTTCAAGTGCTTCGGCTGCGGCTCGGCCATCGCCAGCAGCAGCCTGGCCACCGAGTGGCTCAAGGGCAAGACCCTCGACGAGGGGCTGACCATCAAGAACACCCAGATCGTCGAGGAGCTCAGCCTCCCGCCGGTCAAGATCCACTGCTCGGTGCTCGCCGAGGACGCCATCCGGGCTGCCATCAGCGATTACAAGAGCAAGAACGGGATCGAGTCCGAGGCCGCCCACGCCCATTGAGGACGCCATGAAGCGGATCGTGATCGCCTGCATCATCGCCGCCGGGTTCGCGGGCGTCAGCGTCGCGCTGGGCATGCTCTACCTCGACTTCACCCGCCGCGAAGGCGCCTGGGTGGAGGCCAACATGCGGGGCAACTCGCTCACGCAGGCCGAGATGGACGAGTTGATGTCGGCCTGGGAGGTCCACGAGACGTTCGTGCCAAGCCTGATCGGGGGCACCGTTGGCGTCGCCTTATTGGGCTTGGGGGCCACGTTGGCGATCTTCGAGTTGCCTTTCTTCAACCGAACAAAGCCGCCCGCCGTATCGTAATCTGCAACAATTCTCCGGCCACCGTGGTTCGTCCTTTCGGGCCGACCAGCCGATAGCTAGAGTGAGTCTCAACCAGGAGTTTCGCCGTATGACGACCGCCACCACGAATCCCAGCCAGGCCGACACCAACGCCGTCACGATCACCGAGAAGGCCGCCAGCGAGATCCTCCGGATCGTGCAGGAGCAGGAACTCGACGCCGGCAAGGTCCACCTGCGTGTGGGCGTGAAGGGTGGGGGCTGCTCGGGCTTCAACTACATCCTGGACCTGACCGAGGCCGTCCGCGACACCGACGAGGTGATGGAGCAGCACGGCATCAAGGTCGTGTGCGACCCCAAGAGCCTGCTGTACCTTCATGGGACTGTCGTTGACTTCAAGGACGAGATCATGAGCCGCGGCTTCGTCTTCCAGAACCCCAACGCCAGCGCCACGTGCGGCTGCGGGTCGAGCTTCTCCGCCTGAGATTCCCCTGGCCGGGGAAATCTCGCGTAAATCGACCGCCGCAACGCGAAGTCCTGTTGCACCGTACCCGCCCTGGCGGGTATTCTTGTTGGTGGGCTCCAGCACGCCGGTCCGGGTGCCGATGCGGGGGGAGCCCCTTTGAAGCCATGGGTGACCGACCGGTTCTTTTGGGGAAGGATTCTCAATGGCCTCACAGAGCGCGACGCCGCTTGAAACCACGCAGGGCTACGCGACGCCGACGGTGACGCAGTTCAGCGTGTTCCTCGACAACCGGGTCGGTCGCCTGCACGAGTTGGTCAGCGCCTTCGACAAGTCGGCCGCCAAGATCTGCGCCCTGAGCGTGCACGAGGCGTCGGACTACGCGGTCGTCCGCATCATCGCCAACCGGGCCGCCATCGCGTCGCGCATCCTGAAGGAGCAACGCCTGCCCTACGGCGAGAAGGAAGTGCTCGTGGTCGAGCTCAGCGAGGGCCACAGCCTCGAGAGCCTGTGCCTGTCGTTGCTGGGCGCCGAGCTCAACATCCACTTCGCCTACCCCCTCATGAGCCTGCCCAACGGCACGGCCACGATCGCCCTGTCGGTCGACGACATGACGCTGGCGGGGCAGATCCTGCGGCGCAAGTGCTTCCGGTTGTTCGGCGAGGCGGACCTGCCGGCGGCGTGACGGGTCAGTCGTCCGCTTCGTTGAGCGTGTAGAGCTTCTTCGCTTGATAGGAGCGATCGGCGTTGCGCCATTGCCGCACGATATCGACCTTGGTGTACGCAATGCCACACTCCGGGCAGTTGCCTTCGGGCCGCGATGCCGACAGGTCGTAGAGGCAGTTGGGGCACGCCCGGCCGCGCAGGCGGCGGACGCGGGATCGGATCCTGGAGGTGGCCAGGGCGCTGGTGGCCACGCCGGCGATCATCAGCCCCACGGCGCCGATGGCCAGAAGGGCCATCGGCAGCACGCCGCGCACCAGCAGCAGGGCGACCGCCCCCAGGAGCATCAGGGTCATGTGGGCCCCCATGCCCAGGAAGTACCACTTCCAGCAGCGCTTCAGGGCGGGCGGCGTGCCCTTTGGGTAGAGCGAGGGCATCGGGAAAGCGTATCGGCACGGCCGACCGCGGGCTGACGATGCCGGGCGGCCGATGATGGATGGGCTTTGTTTGGAGTATCAGGCCTGACGCGAGCGCCAGCGGGGGTCACCGTCCGAGAAGAAGGGCGAACAATGGCGTTGTCACCCCTGACAATCGCGTTTTCAGGCCTGACATTGGCATTGTCACCCCTGACAATGGCGTTTTCAGGCCTGACATTGGCGTTGTCACCCCTGACATTGGCGTTGTCACCCCTGACAATGGCGTTTTCAGGCCTGACATTGGCGTTGTCACCCCTGACAACGACGTTTTCAGGCCTGACATTGGCATTGTCACACCTGACGACGGCGTTTTCAGGCCTGACTATGGCGTCGTCCGCCCCCTCTCGGAGCCCTCCGCGACCTCCGCGTTCAAAAAGAGAAAGCCCGGGCTCGCGCCCGGGCCTCGTTCTTGATTCGCGAAGCGAGACTCAGGCCGTCGCGACTTCCAGGTCGTGGGCCTCGGCGACGGGGCGGTTCAGCAGGCGGCCGTCGTCGCAGTTGATGGCCATCGCGAAGCCGGCGTCGCGGCTTGCGATCTCGTGCGGTCCCACCTTCGCCAATCGGCGAGCCCATGGAATGGTCGCGTTGTTGAGCGCGTGCGTGCTCGTGCGGGCCACGGCGCCGGGCATGTTGCCCACGCAGTAGTGCACCACGCCGTCGATGATGTAGGTCGGCTGGCCGTGGGTGGTCACGCGGCTGGTCTCGACGCACCCGCCCTGGTCGATGGAGACGTCGACGATGACGGCGCCCTCGGGCATGATCTTGAGGTCCTCGCGGGTGACGAGGTTGGGGGCCTTGGCGCCCGGCAGCAGCACGGCGCCGATGACCAGGTCGGCCCAGCGCAGGTACTTGCGGATGGCGTGCGGGTCGCTGTAGATGGTCGTGACGTTGTCGGCCATCACGTCCTCGAGGTAGCGCATGCGGTCCAGGTCGATGTCCATGATGATGACGTCGGCGCCCATGCCGCTGGCGATCTTGGCGGCGTTGGTGCCCACCACGCCGCCGCCGAGCACGAGGACCTTTCCGGGCTCGACGCCGGGAACGCCGCCGAGCAGCACGCCGCGGCCCTGCTGCGGGCGCTCGAGGTACTTGGCGCCCTCCTGGGTGGCCATGCGGCCGGCGATCTCGCTCATGGGCGTGAGCAGCGGGAGGGTGGGCTTGCCGTTGAGGCCCGGGGCCTCGAGCGTCTCGTAGGCGACGGCGCAGATCTTGCGATCGAGGCAGGCCAGCGTGAGCTCGCGATCGGCGGCGAAGTGGAAGTAGGTGAACACGACCTGCCCCTCGCGCATGTGCGGCCACTCGATGGGCTGGGGCTCCTTGACCTTCACGATCATGTCGGCCTGGGCCCACACCTCATCGGCGGTCTTGGCGATGCTCGCGCCCACGTTCTCGTAGGCCGAGTCCTCGAAGCCGATGCCAAGCCCCGCGCCCGACTGGACGACGACGCTGTGCCCGTCGCGGATGAGCAGGTCGACGCCAACTGGCATCAGGCCAACGCGGTACTCATCGGGTTTGACCTCTGTGGGGACGCCAACGATCATGCTCGGGAACTCCTGTCGATTCTCGGCTGCTCGCGGCGGCCTGGGTGGTGGGGTCGGGGCTTGTGCGGGACGCTCGAAACGGCCCGATCGGCCGCGCGGCGCGCATCGGGAATGCTATGCCCGGGGCGGGTGGTCGGGCCCGGGTGAGCACGGCGTGCGGACGACCCAAGTTGCCGGGATGCCCCTGCCGGGGGTTTTGGCTAGTATCCGCCCCTGGCGGGGTTGCGGGGCGCGTTTCCTTGTAGCGCCCGGGCCTGTCGGGGTATAGAGCCCCCTCGACGCCCCCGGACTGACCGATGGTTTGGGGTGCTGGTTTTTTTGACGCTTCCGGAGGCAGTGCCGCATGTGCTTCAAGCTTGCTCGCAGGTTGACGACCCGACCCGCCGCCGTTTTGGCGGCGGCCTTGGCCACCGTTCTGGTCCAGAGCGTTCCGGCCTCGGCCCTGGCCCAGGGCGACAGCTACATCTCGCGGGTGAACCAAGCCTCGAGTCGCATTGCCAATGACAATCGGGCCGACCTGGTGCTCTTCCCTGCCATGGTGGGCATGGCCGAGCCGCCAGCGGTGGTCCAGACGCTCGAGAACGGTCGCCCGACCGCGGCCATGCTGCTGGGACCGGGGTTGCGCGGGTGGGAGTCGGCCGCCGAATGGGCCGCGGCCGACAGCCAGCAGGCGGTCATCGAGGCACTCAACGAGATCACCGAAGAGGCCTCGTTCCAGCAATCGATGGTGATGGCCCAGCCCTACGGCATCAACGGCGTGCCGGTCGACCTGATCCGGGCCGGGCTGTACACCGAACTCGGCGACCCGCCCTCGCTGTCCACCGCCGACTTCCGCTACCTGCCCAAGCTCACCAACGTGGTCATCCTGGCACACGTCGAGGCCACCCGCCGGCTCGAGAGCGGCGACGCGACGGGGGCCTTGGACGTGCTTGTCGACCTGCTGCACCTTGGCCGCATGATGGCGGACCGCAACTTCTTCGAAGAGGTCGAGTGGGGCTACCGCACGATGATCGACGCGACGATCCGCATCCGCGACGTTGCGTATGTCGACTACTCTTCCCAGCAGCCCAGCTTGACGCAGGATCAGTTGCTCGAAGTCATCGGCCGGCTCGACCTCGATCGCCGCGGGTTCATCATGATCGACCGCCTTCGCCTTCCCGAGGGCGACCGCGCCGGGGCCGAGCAGATCCTGTCGCGTATCTTTGATAGCCGAGGCCGGCCCACCGCCCAGTTCGCCTCGACCATGAGCTCGTTGACCACCACCGATCGACCACTTCGTCGCTTTAGCGAGGCTGGGCTGTGGACGCAGGTACAGGCCGTGCACGGCGATGGCATCTCGACCCGTGAGAAGCTGGACGATGTCTTCAATGACTGGATCCAGCTGTGGACGCAGAGCGACTTCGCGCCCGGCCATAAGCTCGTGAGAGAATACAGCCGCCTGAACCCGATCTCCGAGGGCGTGCTCATGGCCATCGTGCCCGACATGTCCGGCCTGTTCAACGAACGGCGCATCCTCAAGACCGAGATGAGCGGCACGCGGACGGCCCTGGCCATCGTGGCCTACAAGGCCCAACTGCGGACACTGCCGGTGAATCTGGCCGCCCTGCGACCCCACATCCTGCCAGACCGCGAGGTCGATCCGTTCGGCCCGGAGCGCGATCCCCAGAACCGTCGGCTCGTGAGCGAGTTCAAGTACCTTGTTCCCAAGCGTGACCTCGAGGTCGATCCACGCACCGGTCCACAACCGCTGCCCATCGATGTCACCATGCTGAACCAGCGCAACTTCGGCATCCGCGTTCTCGATCAGGCGGGGCAGACAGCCGAGGAGTTCGTGGTCTGGTCCGTCGGCCCCGACTCCGACGACGACCTGGCTCGACGAGTTCGCGAGAACACACGGGCCCTGTACGACGGCGACTACCTGATCTGGCCGCCGGTGATCTCGCTCTACCGCGAGTTCCTCCAGACCGAGGGCGAGCTGCGCTGATCGCAGTGCCCCTGTGTCCCACGGGCTCGGGAACATCCCGGGCCAGCTGCCGGTTTGTCTTCGACCACGAACCTCCAAGACCAAAGGCGAACCATGAGCGAGAACGGTCAGGACTCCAAGATCGAGAAGCTGGTCATCATCGGATCGGGCCCGGCCGGCTGGACGGCCGCCCTCTACGCCTCGCGGGCCCAGCTCGAGCCGCTGTGCGTCATCGGCGTGCCAAAGCAGGACCCCGGCCCCGTCCTGCCCGGCGGCCAGCTCATGCTGACCACAGACGTCGAGAATTACCCCGGGTTTCCCGAGGGCATCGCCGGCCCCGAGATGATGCAGCTCTTCCAGAAGCAGGCCGAGCGGTTTGGTGCTCGCGTGATGAACGACGATGTCAAGACGGTCAAGTTCAATCCGTCGCACACCGAGCCGCACGTGCTGGAGACCGCCAGCGGCAAAACTATCCGGGCCCACGCGGTGATCATCGCGACCGGCGCGACGGCCAACTGGCTTGGTCTCGAGAACGAGTTGCGCCTGGCGACCACGGGCGGCGGCGTCTCGGCGTGCGCCGTGTGCGATGGTGCGCTGCCGATGTTCCGCGACAATCCGGTCGCCGTGGTCGGTGGTGGTGACACGGCCATGGAAGAGGGCCACCACCTCAGCAAGTTCGCGTCGAAGGTGTACGTCATCCATCGCCGCGACGAGTTGCGGGCCAGCAAGGTGATGCAGGAGCGCACGCTTGGCAAGGGCAACGTCGAGATGGTGTGGAACAGCACCGTCGTCGATGTGCTGGACAAGAAGGACCCGGCCTCGGGTGCCGACGTGATTCGCGCCGTCGTGCTCGAGGACACCGTGACCAACGAACGCCGCGAACTCGAAGTGAGCGGCCTGTTCGTCGCCATCGGCCACACGCCGGCGACGAAATTCCTCCGCGACAGCGGCCTCGAGTTTGACCAGGCCGGCTACATCGATCTCAAGAAGCGCGGCAGCACCACCAACATCCCCGGCGTGTTCGCCGCTGGCGACGTGGCCGACGCCCGGTACCGCCAGGCTGTGACGGCGGCTGGCATGGGCTGCCAAGCGGCGCTGGATGCCGAACATTGGTTGGGTGAGCACGCGCTGGTGTAGGCGATGTCCGAGAGGGCGATTGGTTGCTGGGTCGAGCGCGACGTGGTTGGATCAGATGTGGTCGACCATCTCCGGCGGACCTGTCCCGAGGTTCCCAAAGCCGGCCTCCGCGAGCCCTTCATAGCATGGTCCGATGCTCTGCTGATGTTGGAGCCCGCACGTTCGATTGCAAACGGCGTGCTGAACAAGACCGCACGGCTAACACGAGCCATCCTCTTCGACAAACCACCGGGTCGGAACTGGAATCTTGAGATCCATCAGGATCGGACCATTGCCGTGGTCGAGCGCGTCGAACTCGCCGGCTTCGGTCCTTGGTCGAGCAAGCATGGCGCATGGCACTGCGAAGCGCCGGTGGAACTACTTCGCCGCATGGTGACGGTGCGGGTTCATCTGGACGATGCGGACGAGGAGAACGGTTGTCTAATGGCAGCTCCGATGCCATTGAGCCATAAACGACAGAAGCTTTCGCCCCACGAACTGCTGGCGTGCGCCGATCACTTGATACCAATGCCTGCCAAGGCGGGCGACGCCGTCATCATGAGCCCCCTCACGCCCCACGCCTCGGGCCGCAACACCACCGACCGCCACCGCCGCGTCCTGCACATGGAGTTCGCCGCCGAGCAGCCAGGGCAGGGGCTCCGCTGGCGTGACGAGGCCGAAATCCTCGGTCAATCGTCGTCGATGTCGTAGGGGCTCGTGCCCTCCTGACGCTCGATATTGTGGCTCTTGGGCACCGGGATGTTCTTTGGAACGCCTCGGCGGCCGGCTCGCGTCGAGGGATCTGGGTTGTCGAGCGC
>JAUHYE010000124.1 GCA_030426395.1 Phycisphaerae bacterium | reverse complement strand
ACGGATAGTCGAACAGCACGCCGGGACGCTTGCCCTCGGACCACTTGGGGATGTACTCGAAGATGAACTTCACGAGCAGGAACGTCAGCGCACAGCCCCAAGTGATGGCCAGGTTCACCTGCGCCCAAAACTTGTTGCCCATCTGCGTGTGGCGGATGGCCGAGGCCATCGTGTAGCTCGACCACAGCAGCACCAGCGTATTGGCACCGCCGTAGACCCAGTTGAGGTAGTGCGACCCGTTGGCGAAGGCCTCGGGGTACAGCATGCGCATGATGGCGTAGCCGCAGAACAGCCCGCTGAACAGCAGCACCTCGGTGCCAAGGAAGAGCCACATGCCCAGCTTGCCGGCGTCGAACTCGTCGTCCTTCGTCCGCCAGTGGTGGCCCTTCTCGATGGTCTCGTGCTTGGGCAGCGGCCCGGTGGGCAGCTCGCCTCGAGAAGTTGGATGGATGGTGCTCATGCGTGGTTCTCTCTGGCTAAAGCAACGATTCGATCCAAGGGCCGGTGCTCAAGGGGTCAGTGCTTGTGCGGCTCGTCGGGCAGCGGATACTCGTCGGCCGTCCAGTGCGGAGGAATCTCGGTGTCGTACGCGTATGGGCCGTGCTTGACGATCGGCTCGTGCGTGAAGTTGTGCTCGTCGGGCGGCGAGTCGGCCAGCCACTCGAGCGTCATGCCACCCCACGGGTTCGGGCCGCACGGCTTGCCTTGCAACAACGCGTGGATGAATGTGAACAGGTGCGTCAGGAAGCCGGCCAGCAGCATCCACGATCCCACCGTCGACACCATGTGCATCCATTGGTACTCATCGGGATACGACGCGTACCGCCGAGGCATGCCGTGGGCGCCCATCACGAACTGGATGAAGAACGTGGTGTTGAGGCCCAGGAACACGAGCCAGAAACCGAGCTTGGCGGGCGTCTCGGCGTACATCTTGCCGAACATCTTGGGCCACCAGTGGTGCAGCCCGGCGAGCAGGGCGATGACCGTGCCGCCGAACATCACGTAGTGGAAGTGGGCCACGACGTAGTACGAATCGTGCAGGTGCATGTCGGTCGACAGCGTGGCTAGGGGCAGGCCGGTGAGCCCGCCGATGGTGAACAGGAAGAGGAACCCAAGCGTGTAGAGCATGGGCGTGTTGAAGACGATCGAGCCCTTGTAGAGCGTCGAAATCCAGTTGAACACCTTCACCGCAGTCGGGACGGCCACGAAGAAGGTCAGGAAGCTGAAGATCGCCGCCGTCAGTTCGCCCTGGCTGGTGAACATGTGGTGGGCCCACACCAGGAAGCTCACCGCCGCGATGCCCAGCGACGCGAACGCCACCGACTTGTAGCCGAACACGTTCTTGCGGGCGTGGCAGGTGATGGTCTCGCTGATCACGCCGAAGGCCGGCAGGATCATGATGTACACCACCGGGTGGCTGTAGAACCAGAAGAAGTGCTGGAACAGCACCGGGTCGCCGCCCATGCGCGGATCGAACAGGCCGAAGTGGAACAACCGCTCGAAGATCAGCATCAGCGTCGTGATGCCGATGACCGGGGTCGCCAGCACCTGGATGATGGCCGTCGCATAAATGGCCCACACGAACAGGGGCATGTCGAACCAGCCCATGCCCGGGGCTCGCAGCTTGTGCGTGGTCACCACGAAGTTCAGGCCGGTCATGATCGACGCGAAGCCCATGATGAACACGCCCGTGATCATCGCCACGAGTCGCCAGTGGTCGGCGTCGGTAATCGTCGAGTAGGGCGTGTACAGCGTCCAGCCGGTGTCGATGCCACCGACGAGGGCCGATGCCAACGCGAACAGCGAGCCGAACAGGTAAACGTACCAACTCGCCAGGTTCAGCCGCGGGAAGGCCACGTCCTTGGCGCCGATCATCAACGGTAGGAAGAAGTTGCCCAGGCTGGCGGGGATGCCCGGTACGATAAACATGAACACCATGATCGCCCCGTGCAGGGTCATGGCGCGGTTGTAGATGTTGTTGGCCGTGGCGCCCTCGCCGGCTAGGAAATCCAGCCGCTGGCCCGTGGTGATCGTGCCCTCACCCGAGGGGTTGGCGATGACGCGCGCCGGCTCGAGCAGCTCGAAGCGGATCACCAGAGCCATCACGCCACCCATGAAGAACAGCACAAGGATGGCCGTCAGGTACATCAGGCCGATCTTCTTGTGATCGACCGTGGTCGCCCAGTTGGCAATGTCGGCCCACAAGCTGCCCTTCGAGGTCAGGTAGGACCCATGGTGTCCGCCGCCGTGTTGCGGGGCCGAGCCGGCATGGGAATCGAGCGAACTCATCGTGCGCCTCCAAAGCAATCAACAAGCAACGGTGTTCAGCCGCCGCTGGGGGTTCCTTCCATCGACTCGGCCTGCTCGCCAGCGCCCTCGCCGGCCTCGCCCTCACCGGCTTCACCTTCGCCGCCCTCGGCGTCGGGATCGACCGCCGTGGCGGCCAGCTCCGCCTCGGGCGTGGCGTCGCTGAGCGTCTTCATGTACGCGATCACCCAGCCGAGTTGCTCGGTGCTGATCGTGCCCTGGTAGCTCACCATCTGGTTCGCGAAGCCCGCGCGCACCTTGGCGCCCGGGACATAGATCGACTCGCGGATGTGGTTGTCGTCGGCCAGGACGGTGGTGCCGTCCGTGTACTGGTGCTCGGTGTTGTAGAGGTTCTGCCAGGTCGGGCCTGTATTGCTTGACCCATCCACCGTGTGGCACGAGAAGCAGCCATTCTGCTGGGCCACGAGCTTGCCACGCTCGGCCAGCGTGCCACGAGGCGATCCGAAGATCTCCAGCTTGGCCTCGTAGATCTCCTGGGGCACGATGCGGATGATCGCGGCCATCTCGGAGTGGTCATCGCCGCAATACTCGGCACAGAACAGCAGGTGGTCGCGGTAGCGATACGCGCCCAGTTCCTCGTCTTCCATGAGGCGAGCGGATTCGGTCAACGGCTCGGGCGTGAAGGTGTAGCTCGTGTACCGGTTGGGGAACACGTCCTGCTTCATGCGGAAGTCGGGCACCCAGAAGCTGTGGATCACGTCCACGCTGGTCATCCGCAGCAGCACGGGCTGGCCGTCGGGGAAGTACCAGATGGGCGACTCCGAGGTCGAGAACGTCTGCTCGTTCTCAGCCGCGCGAGCGCCACCGGTAGTGGTCGCGAACTCGGTGGTGATCTGCCCGCTGGGATACTCCAGCGACCACTGCCACTGCCGTGCTGTCAGGTTGCATTCGATCGCCCCCACCGGGGCATAGCTCATGTTGATGTAGCCGCGGAAGCCCTCGAAGAACATCACCGCGAAGAAGATCGTCGGCACGATCGTCCATGTGATCTCCAGGATCGTGTTGTGGTGCGGGCTGGCGGGCGCGGCCTTGTCCTTCCGCCGGCGGTAGCGAAACGAGAACCACAGCATCAGGATCATCAGCCCGAGGAAGGCCACCACCGAACACCACCAGATGAATTGGAACATCCAGTCCGACTGGCCGCCGGCCGGAGTGAAGGCACCATCGCCGAACCACAGGCGATCCTGCAGGTTCGCCGTCGCCAGCAGCGCGGGTAGGTTGCCAATCAAGGCGTTCATCGCGTTCATGCGTGGGCTCCCACGGCCCGCCCATCGGGGCGGCCACTGTCAAGTCCTGTGTCGTTGGCGGTCTGGGCGGCCAGTTCGGCCTGCCGCTGGCGGTTCCTGGCCAGGTGCTCGCTGAGCTTGAGCCCGCCAAACAGGCCGCCGATGAGCAAGATCGTCAGCACCCCGCCGGCCTGCATCACGCGGACCGCGGCCAAGGTGTACGAATTGCTGTTGGGGTCGTACGTGAAGCAGAAGAGCAGCACCCTGTCGCCGAAGCTGTGCCCCGAGCGGCCCTCGCTCGCGTCGAGCAGCGACAGCTTCACCTGTCGCGCTGGGTAATCGAATCCATAGAAGTATCGCGAGACCTTGCCCTCGGGTGTCAGCACCACCGCGCCTGTGGCGTGGGCGTACTCGTCCACGTCGGGCAGGAAGCGATAACCGAAACCCACCGACTCGGCGATCGCCTTCGAGGTATCGCCGCTGGCCCGCAAGAACTGGTATCCCGCGGCCACCGTCTCCGCGTTGTCGGCGTTCTGCTCATACCCAGAGCGATAGAGCGTGGCGTACTCCTGCGCCTGCTCCTGTGTGTTGCTGGGGTCGAATGACACGGCCAGCACGTTGTATTGCTCGCCGATAGTCCAGTCGTCGATGCCGTTGAACGCCCTGTTCAGGTTGCCCAGCATGGCGGGGCAGGCGACCGGGCAGTCGTAATAGACCAGCAGCAAGATGGTCGGCTTGCCACGATCGGGGTTGGCCCGGTCGTCGAAGAAGTCGCCGAAACGCAGCGTCTTGCCCTCGGCGGTGGTCACTATCGCGTCGAGGGGCACCTGGGCGCCGAGCTTCTCTTCGATGTCCAAGCCACGGGCCTGCACGGGTACTTCGTCATCGATGAGCTGCGCGCGCGCCACCGCCGCCAGCCCGAGGGCCGCCGCGAGGGTCGCGAGTGTGCGCAGCTTCGTGGTCATGTCGCCTCGTAGGTCTCCGTTTACTTGCCGTAGCCTTCCATCACCTTGGCGCGGGCCTCGTCGATCGGGATGCGGGCGGCGCCCTGCACGGTCTCGCCCGACCAGCCGTATTGGCCCAACTCCGCCAGCGTGGTGGCCTTGTACTCGTTGGCCTCGACGGCCAGGTGCAGCGTCTCGAGCCGGTCCTGCCGAACCCCCAGCACATAACGCTGGAAGAACAGCGTGACGCCGATGACCGACACCACCACGAAGGCCACCATGCCCATGTAGAAGATGAGCAGCGCCTTGGTGTCGACGTGGCCCGAGTGCTCTTGCTGGGGCAGGCCCTCTTCGCGCGTGTGGGCGAACCAGTCGTCGTGGTTGTGGTGCTCGTCGCTCATCGCTTCATTCCTGTATCGCAGTATGAATTACTGTACGACCGATTCTCAATCCGACTCCAACCTTGGTCCAAACCGGCTGAAAACCCCATAGGTCCTTTCATGGCCCAGGGTTAGATGTAGTTCTTGTGCTTCAGGGCCTCGGGCATACGGGGTTCCATCACGTTCACGAGCGGGGCCTTGGTCAGCCGCCACAGCAGCACGCCGGTGTACAGGCAGATCACGCCGCCGATGCCGGCGATATCGACCCACAGGCCCTGGGTAAAGCCCACGGGATGGTCGAGGGTCATCCCCAGCGAAGGGCGGATGATCCAATAAAGGTCAACGACGTGCATGAAGACGAGCCACGCGGCAACAGTGCCGAAACCAAGGGCCGTCCGCCGCATCACCCGCGGGAACATGAGCACCAGCGGCACCAGGAAGTGCCCGATCACCAGGAACATGGTCAGACCGGGCCACTCGGCCTTGCGGAACATGAACCAGGTGGTCTCCTCGGGGATCTGGCTGTACCAGATAAGGAAGTACTGGCTGTATGCGATGTAGCCCCAGAACACGATGAACCCGAACATGTACTTGCTCAGGTCGTGGTGGTGCTCGGCGGTGATCAACCCCTGAAGCTTGCCCTTCGAGCGAAGGAACGTGAGCAGCAGGGCCATGGCCGGGAAGGTCACGAACAGCGTGCCGGCGAAGAAGTAGACGCCCCACATGGTGCTGAAGAACTTGTAGTCGGTCAAGGCCATGAGCCAGTCGAAGCTGAAAAAGGCCGTGGCCAGCGCCATGACCACCAGGCCCCAGGCCGAGTTGAAGGCGAGCTTGTTGGTCAGCCAGCGGTCGCCGGTGCTCTCCTGCTTGCGCGACAGGCCCCACACCAGGCGGCTCATGCCGATCCACACCAGGACGCAGAACGCCAGGCGGGCGCCCACGAAGATGGGATCGAAGTAGACCCCCTTCTTGGTGATGAAGTAGCCCTCGCTGATGATGTTGGGATTGAGCCAGCTGGACACCACGCCCGTCCGATCGTCCGAAGACGCCGCGATGACCTCAGTGATGGCGAACAGCACGACACCCAGCGCGGGCAACCACACCAGCAGCGCGGCCTGCTCGAGCACGCGCTTCATGGTCACGTGCCAGCCGGCACCGCCCACGGCGTTGATCATGATGAAGAACAACGACCCCAGGCTGAACCCAAGCACCGCTAGCGTGCCGATGAGCAGGATGCCCTTCACGTGCACCGCGGCCGCGCCGTCGGTCATGTTCTCCGACATGCCCGGCAGAACGAAAGCACCGATGATCGCGATGACGATGCCGATGACACCGACTGCGGCCAAGGCCTTCCACACCATGCCGACCTTGCCGGGCTCGAGGCTGATGTTCTCCTCGCGCAGGGCCGGGTCGTTCAGGTAAGCCGGCGCGTGGTCGGCCACGGGTTGGTTGGCGGAGACGCTGCTCACTGGCCACCCCCTTGTTCACTCGCTCCGGTCGTACCCGTCGATCGACCGCGCGGGTCGAGCTGGCTTCTCGCGTCGGCCGGGAGGGATTGCGGGTCGTTGTCGAACGCCTGCTGCAACACGCGGATGTGCGCCACGACGGCCCAGGTGTCTTCCACCGTCAGGGCATGGCCGTAGCCCGGCATGCGGTAGCGTCCATCGGGGTGCTTCAGGCCGTTGCGGGCGATGTGGAAGATGTAGCCATCGCCGCCGGTGGGCTGGCTGCGGTCCTTGTACTTCGCGTCGTGGAACGTGGGCACCGGGGCCGACCAGCGCCGCCCCACCATGCCGTTGCCATCGCCCGCGTAGCCGTGGCAGGCCGAGCAGTAGATGTTGAACCGCTCCTCGCCGCGGGCCAGCAACTCGCTGGTCACCTCGACGGGCATGGTCTGCACGGGCGTGCCGTCGGCGTTCAGGCCGGTGTAGGTCTCCACGCCCTCGCCCAGCATGTCCTCGCGCTCGCGCATGAAGGGGGTCGACCAGTCGGCCTGGCCGGGAAGCGAATCCTGCGTGAAGGAGAACACGCCGAAGGCGACCGTGCCGTCGACGGGCTCGCGCATCGTGCGGCCGTCGGCGAAGAAGGGCGTCTGAGCCTGCGGGTTGAATCGAGGGCCGTCGTCCAGGTCGGGGAAGAACTGGTGCGGGCGCTCTTCGGAGCGATCGCCTCGGCAGCCGGCCATCGGCAGAGCGGCGGCCAGGCCAGCGGCGGCCAGCGCCAGGCTGAGGGCGATGGGGGTTGTCTTGGTACGGGTGCTCGCCATGGTGCTCATTCCTCCACCAACTCGACGGCTGTCGCGCCCATGCCCTGGAGCATCGTCACCGTGTCCGAGCCCTGGAACTTGGCGTCGCCCGCCTCGATGACGATCACGAACTTGTCGTCGCTCACACGCAGGAAACGCTCGCTCTTGAGCAGCGGGTGGTTCCACCGCGGCAGCCCGTTGAGCGCCAGCATGCCGATGAGCGCGCTGAATGCCGAAAACAGAACGCCCAACTCGAAGGTTACGGGCACCCAGGGCTCCCACGCGCTGTAGTCCTTGCCCTGCACCACAAGCGGGTAGTCGACGGCCGTCATCCACCACTGCATGAGCAGGGCAACAGTGATGCCCGTGATCGCGCCACCGGCGACGATGAGCGGCAGCTTGGTGCGCTTCATGCCCATCGCCTCGTCGATGCCGTGGATGGGGAACGGCGCGAACACGTCCCACTTCTGGAAGCCCGCGTCACGCACCTGCTCGGCGGCGTGGTACACGGCGGCGGAGTTCGGGAATTCGGCCATCACGCCGTGGACAACGCCGCCCTCGGGCGTGCGGAATCCGTGGTCGGGCCGGGATGGAAGTCCGAGGATGCCCATGTCAGTGGCCCTCTTCTTCGGTGGTGCTATCGATCGTGCTCTCGCCGTGGCCGACGCCGCCCGAGCCCGGGCCATGCGCCTGGTTGTGGCCGTGGCCATGGCCGTGGTCGCCATGCCCGTGCGGATCGGCCTCGGGCAGGATGGCCTTGATCTCGGCGATCGGGAAGATCGGCAGGAATCGCAGGAACAGCAGGAACAGGGTCATGAAGATGCCGCACGAGCCGACGAAGGTCAGGATGTCCACCCAAGTCGGGTAGAACATGTGCCATTCGCCCGGCATGAACGCACGGTGGAGGCTCGTCACGATGATCACGAACCGCTCGAACCACATGCCGATGGTCACCAGCAGCGCGACAATCCAGATCACCACCGGGTTACGCCTCAGCGACTTCACCCAGAAGAGCTGGGGGCTCAGCACGTTGCACGAGATCATCGTCCAGTAGGCCCACCAGTACGGCGCGCCATCCTCGTGCATCCAGGTCGGCAGCGCCCGGTTGAAGGCGAAGACTGAGTACTCGAAGTCGTTGCCGCTGTACCAGGCGATGAAGAACTCCATCGAGTAGGCAAAGCCCACCAGCATGCCCGTGACCAGCAGGATCTTGCTCATGTTCTCCAGGTGACGGAGGGTGAGCAGATCCTTCATGTTGGGGAACAACTCGCGGCAGGGGATCAGCAGGAACAGCACCATGGCGAACCCGCCGAACACGGCGCCCGCGACGAAGTAGGGCGGGAAGATCGTGGTGTGCCAGCCGGGCAGGATCGACGTCGCGAAGTCGAACGACACGATCGAGTGCACGCTGAGCACCAGTGGCGTCGACAGGCCGGCCAGCAGGATGTAGGCCTTCTCGTACCGCATCCAGTGGCGGCTCGTCAGCAAGGAACTGGAGCTCAAGAATGCCGAGCGCGGTACGGTCGAGAAACTTGATGGAACCCATGCCACGATTCGCTGGGACCGGGGCGCGCAGGTGCAGACCATCGATCTGGCCCAGCACAAGACCTGGGATCACGGCTATTCGGAAACGGTCTATTCGGCGCAGTCGAAAACCTATGCGCGCGTCTATGTGCTGGCGCCGGTGAACTCATCTCTGGTCAATGGGCAGAACTATTACACAGCGATCACCCGCGCCCGGTTCGGCGTGAAGCTCTGGACCGAGGACGAGAAGCGCCTCGTCGAAAAGCTGGAGAGCCGTTCGGGCGAGAAGACCTCGGGGCTCGAAGGGCTGGGTCGACTGGCGAAGGATTCGGTGCGGGCTTACGCTGATCGCCATGCCGACCGTTTGGCGCGCGAGCGTGACGAGCAACGAAACTTGCGGCAGGAACGACGCGACCGGGCAATCAAGCGCCAGCTCGACCGGAACCGGCCAGCGAATGGGCTGGGTGAGCGGCTTGCCGAGAGCTCCCGCGGGATCGGCGATTTTCTTCATCGCATCCTCCAATCCGCTCTGGATCGCCGGGCTGAACCCGAATTGCCGCATCCATCCAGGTCGGCAAGCCCGTCGGAGCCGGTTCGCGATCGGCAGGAGAATCAACGGCAACCCCACCCACAAGCTGATCACGGCCCCGAGCGCTGATCGGTGTCTACAACTGCGAAAGGAACATCGATGTACTCTTCTGCTCCCATGCCCGATCTCGCGTCTCGCGCCCGAACGGTCGTTCCTATCATCTGCGCCGGCCTGG
>JAUHYE010000123.1 GCA_030426395.1 Phycisphaerae bacterium | reverse complement strand
CTCGGTGACGCTGGTGCACAAGGGCAACATCATGAAGTTCACCGAGGGCGCCTTCATGGAATGGGGCTACGAGGTGGCGGCCACGCCCTTCGGAGCGACCCCGCTGGACGGCGGCCCATGGCACGAGTTCACGGCTCCCAACGGCAAGACCATCGTGATCAAGGACGTGATCGCCGACGCCTTCCTGCAACAGATCCTGACCCGACCGGCCGAATACGACGTGATCGCCACGATGAACCTGAACGGTGATTACATCAGCGACGCGTTGGCGGCGTGCGTGGGTGGCATCGGCATCGCTCCTGGGGCCAACATCAACTAAGACACGGGCCACGCGGTCTTCGAGGCCACGCACGGCACGGCACCGAAGTATGCCGGCCAAGACAAGGTGAACCCCGGAAGCGTGATCCTGTCGGGCGAGCTCATGCTCCGCCACATGGGGTGGACCGAGGCGGCCGACCTGATCATCAAGGGCATGGAAGGCGCGATCGCCGCGAAGACGGTGACGTACGACTTCGAGCGTTTGATGGATGGGGCGACGCTGCTGAAGTGCAGCGAGTTTGGTGAGGCTGTTGTTGAGAAGATGGGGTGAGAGGGCGTTTTCTGTCCGAGCCGCGTGCGTGAGCACGCGGCCTTCTGATGGACTCGCTTTAAACTAAGACCGCGAGCTCACGCTCGCGGCTCGGTCGGAGAGATTCCATGCGGCTCATGCTGTTCACCGACACGCTTGGCGATGTGAATGGCGTGAGCCGTTTCATTCGCAACATGGGGCACGAATCGCTGGCGGCGGGGAGGGAGTTTCTGATCGCCACGTCGACGCGGTTCGAGGTACCCGATGATCCGTGCTTCTACAACGTCGCGCCCAAGTTCGCGATGAAGATGCCCAAGTACGCCGAGCTGGACATGGTGATCCCGCGGAAAGCGGACCTCGTTCGGCGTGCCGACGAGTTCAGGCCCGACGTGGTGCACGTGTCGACGCCGGGCTCGGTGGGCAAGGTGGGGCGCGACTACGCCAAGAAGCGTGGCATCCCCATTGCCGGGGTGTACCACACCGACTTCCCGGCGTACCTAGAGCACCTGTTTCACGACGAGATGTATGGGACGGTGACGGCCCAGTACATGAAGTTCTTCTACAAGCCATTCAAGCTCATCCTGTCGCGCAGCGAGCAGTACATGGAGTCGCTCGAGAAGCTGGGCTTCTCCCGGGATCGCATGGCCAAGCTCGAGCCGGGCATCAAGCTGGACGACTTCGACACGAAGCACAAGGACGCGGGCGTGTGGGACGAGTACGGCCTGCCGCGCGACTCGGTGAAGGTGCTGTACGTGGGCCGCATCAGCACGGAGAAGAACCTGCCCATGCTGACGGCCATCTGGCCACAGGTGCGCGAGCGGGCGAAGGCGGCGGCCGTGGATGCCCGGCTGGTCGTCGTTGGTGGCGGGCCGTATCTAGACGAGATGAAGTCGACGCTTGGCGGGCACGGGGCGGTGTTCCCGGGCTTCAAGCACGGCACGGAACTGGCCACGCTGTACGCGTCGGCGGACATGTTCGTGTTCCCATCGCTCACCGACACGCTCGGGCAGGTGGTGCTCGAGAGCCAGGCCAGTGGCATCCCGGTAATCGTGGCGGACCAGGGTGGTCCCAAGGAAGTGGTCGACGACGGCCGCACGGGGCTAGTGCTGCCCGGGCACAGGACCGAGGCGTGGGTCGACGCGGTGAGCGACCTGGTAATCGATCACGACAAGCGAAAGGCCATGGGGGCGGCCGGAGTGCCGTGGGCGCAGAACTTTTCGATCTCGGCGAGCTTCGAGAAGTTCTGGGCGGCGCACGAGGCGCTGATCGAAACGCCCGAATTGCAGACGGCTTAGGGCCAGGGGTCGTAGGCCACGATGCGGTCGAGGGCGTTGCCCTCCCCCACCAACGCCACCTGCGGGTGGTGGGCCTTGTACTCGGCCTCGTCCATCAGGGCATAGTGCATGATGATGAGCTTGTCCCCCGGCTTGACGAGCAGAGCCGCGGCGCCGTTGACTTCGATCACACCGTCGTCGCCCAGGAAGACGTAGGTCTCGAATCGCTCGCCGTTGGCGGTATTGGCGATCTCGACGGCGTCGCTAGCGCGGAGGCCGATGGCACGCAACAGGCGGCGGTCGATGGTGATCGAGCCGACATAGTCGGGCTTGGCCGCGGTGACGGCTGCCATGTGGATCTTGCTGTGGAGGACCTTTCGGAGCATGGGAAGGGGATGGTACGGTGTGAGCCTGTCGGTTGCGAGCGGGACGTGGCACGGCATCGGGGGCAATAGTCCGGTGGCGGGCGGCGTTGGGCCCCGGGGCGGGGTGCGCCCGCACTACTGGAGAACCTCACGATGACCAGCCTCATGAATCGGATTTTGATCGGGTGTGCGTGCGTGGCGTCGGCCCTGGCCGTGGCGCAGCCGGCCATGGCCCAGTTCGGTGGGGGCGGCGGCGGATTTGGCGGGATGCAGGGTCCGTCGGTGAACCGCGAGCAACTCGAGGACTATGCCGACATCCTGGGGATGGACGCCGACCAGCGCGAGATCGCGGCGATGATGCTCGAGGAGTACATCGACGGCGTGCAGACGGCGACCGACAAGATGCGCGAGGCGGCCCAGGAGGCGCGGCAGGAGTTCGAGGAGACTCGCGACCGCTCGGCATTCGGCGAACTGCGCGAGATCGGCGAGGCGACCCAGGAGCGGCTCCAAACGCTCGAGGCCCAGTTCATGGGCGACCTCCAGACGATGCTGACGCCCGAGCAGGCTCAGGCTTGGCCGAAGGTCGAGATGGCCCACCGCCGGGCCACTTCGTTGCCTCGCGGGATGATGAGCGGCGAGCGTGTCGATCTGTTCGAGATCGTGGACACACTCGAGCTCGAGGGCGAACCTGCGACGGAGGCGAAGTCGGTGCTGACCGAGTACGAGTTGGCATTGGATCGGGCTTTGATCGCCCGCAACGACATGGTGGAGAAGGGACTGGAACTGTTCCGCTCGCAGGACTTCGAGGCCTTGCAGGGGCACTTTGAGAAAGCCCGCGACGCGAGCATGAAGGTACGCGACACGCACAGGACGTATGCCCGCCAACTCGAAGCGGTGGTGCCCGAGGAGAAGCGTCCGGCATTGCAGAGCGCGGTGCGTCGGGCGAGCTTCCCGTCGGTGTACCGGCCGAACCGGGCGGACCGGGCGCTGGCGGCGGCGCAGAGCATGGAGGATTTGAGTGACGATCAGCGGTCGCAGGTGGAGGCGATCACGCAGTCGACGAATCGCCGCATGGACGAGGTGAACCGCAAGTTGGCCGAGACGATCGAGGGCAACGAGGCGAACATGAGCCTCCGCGACATGATGCGCGGCGGGCGGCGTGGCAACGAGGACGGCACGCGTGAGCTCTTCCAGGAGAAGCGCGACGTGATCGACAAGACCATCGAGCAGCTAAAGGTCGTGCTCAACGCCGAGCAGGTGGCCAAGCTCGAGGCGGCCGTGGGTGCCGATGACGAGGGCGACGGCCCGGGCCGTGGCGGCGACCGGGCCCGCGGCCAGCGGGGCGGCGGCGACGGTCAGGCCCAGCGGCGGCAGCGCGAGTTCTAAGGCTGGATTTCCCCTGCCTTTGCGCGGGGTGACGGCATGGGGGGCGTGGCGCATCCGGTAGAACGGAACGCCGCGCCCTTTCCGCGCCCTGGCTGTGTGGGCTTGGTCGCGGGGGGCGCCGAGCGGGAGGCCTTGCGATGCGGACATCATTAGTACTGGCGGTTGTGGGGATGGGCCTGGCGATGGGATCGCCCGCGATCGGGCAGCAGGTCGAGTCGGTGATGGTCACGTCGTCGGCCGGACCGGGGCCTGGGTCCGCTCGGGCGATGTCTCGCGATACGGTCGAACGCATGGGCGAGTTACTGGGATTTGACGAGCTGCAACTCGATGTTGCGCTGGAAATGTTCAAGGACGTGGTGGACAAACGTCAGTCGCTGGGTGACGCGATGCGGCGGGACATCGAGGAGGCGCGGGAACTGGCCGAGGGCGGCGACTTCTCGGAGATGTTCTCTCGTATCAAGGAGGTCACCGGCAAGAACCAGGACGCGGTGGAAGCGCTCGAACAAACCTATCTGCAAGACGTTCGGGCGATGCTGACTCCGGAGCAGGAAGCCGAGTGGCCCAAGGTCGAGCGGCTGCACCGACGCCGGCAGCACATGGGCTCGCTGACCTTCTCGCAGGCAAATGTGGATATCGATAACCTGGTTCGCACGGAGTTCGAGAACGTCTATGCCCGGCCCGAGATCGCCGAGGTGCTGGAGCGGTGGACTGTGCAAGTCGATGGGCTGCTGGTCGAACGGGCACGCAAGGCCGAGGACATTGGCGGCGGGGATGGGTTCCAAGGCGGAGTGTTTTTTCTTGGCGACGGCGAGGAGGATCCGTACAAGCCGCTACGAAATATCGATGAGCGGCTGGTATCGGCCAGTGACCAGGCGGTACGGGCTATCGGTGGCGTACTCGAAGACGACTCCGTCGAGCGGGCGTGGGTGCGCAAGGCCTTCGCGCGGGTGTATCGGCAGACCGATGGTGAGCGCCGGCTTGAAGCGGCGAATGCTCTTGAGGACCTGACCACCGAGCAGCAGGAGCAGTTAGCCGTGTTGACCGCTCGTCATGAACGCGACGTGTCGGCGGCGCGGGACCGCTGGGTGGCGGCGGAGAAAGACCGTGAGGCCGACAACACCTTCCCGCCGGGAATGACGGTGATCATCAGCGGGCAGGAGCCCACGCCGAGCGATGAGGCTCGCAAGGCGGTGAAGGAACTGGACGAGCGGCTGGAGGGCACGCTGGCCTCGATCCTGACCGAGCAGCAGCTGGCGCAGCTTCCCGAGAGCCGCGTCGAGGAGGACGGGATGCGATTTGCACCGGCCGGGGGTTCGAGTCGATCGATCCGGATTGGGGGCTGAGTCGTACAATGGGTTGTGCGGGGCGCTGCCTATCGCCAGACTGCCCGTCCGGCGTGCAACCTTGGGGGGCCAGTCCCAATAAGCGGTGGTGCGGGCCTATGTTCGTAAGGCCTGATTTCGGAGGGGTTTCGGCGGGCTTCGATCACCCCGATCGCGGGTGACGCCCGGCCGGGCAACAGGGGAAAGGCAACATGCGAGCCATGAGACAGAACGGTCGCGCGGGCGTGGCGTCGGTTTGGTTTTTGATCTGTAGTTTGCTGGGCCTTGGCGCTCTGGCGACGCCGGCGCTGGCCCAGTTTGGCATGGGCATGGGCGGCGGTGATTTCATGCAGTTCGCCATCGGCCGCGAGTCGGTGGAGCGATACTCGGACATCATGGGCTTTGATGACGTGCAGAGTGAGACTGCCCAAATGCTGCACCAGGACTACATCGACAAGTTCAAGAGCGCCAGCGACACCATCGAAGACGCGATGCGCAAGCTCCAGGAGGAGGCCGGCAAGACCGGCGACTGGCAGTCGATGATGAAGCCGATGGGCAAGATCATGCTGGGCTTCATCGATCGCATGGAGAAGCTCGAGGACACGTTCTTCGCAGATCTGAAGATGCTGGCCATCGAGCCTGGGCAGGAGGAGGCTTTCGCTCGGGTCGAGCAGGCCCGCCGCCGGGAAGAAGCCCAGCTGGCCGGCCAGATGAGCGTGGTGAGCGGGGCCACCATCGATCTGAGCGAAATCGCTCGCGTGGTGGAGGTTTCGGGCAATGAGGCGGCCCGTGAGGCGTTGCTCGCCTACGAGGCCGAGATCGACCCGGTCTACACGCGTTTGATCGAGAAGTCGACGGCGGTCTCGCGTGGGTGGCTCGAGCGCATGCGGGATATGGACGACGACAGCGAAAACATGGGCTTTGATCAGGAAGCGTTGCTCGAGATGCAGGAGTCCATGTCCGCGATGCGGGAACTGGGGACGCAGAGCAAGGCGATCAACGCGCGCTACGCGCGGCAGATCATGCAGGTGCTGCCCGCCGAGAGCCAGCCGAAGTGGGACCGCGAAGTGAAGCAGCGGACCTGGCCGACAGTGTACCGCCCGAGCAAGGCCGAGCGGCAGATCGATGCCGCGGAGAAGCTCGACGACCTGACGCCCGAACAGGAAGAGAACCTCGCGACCATCCGAAACACATACCAACGCGAGGCTTCCCCGATCAACGAGCGGTGGGCCAAGGCCATCGACGACCAGCAGGCCGAGGGCGATCAGATGTGGATGGGTTGGGGCGCCGACGACTCCGAAGCCGACGAGGTGGAAAAGGAACGCGAGGCCCTCGACGAGCGGTTCGTGGAACGTGTGCGGTCGGTGCTGACGGCCGACCAGATCGAGCGATTGCCCGCGACGGGCAGTTCCGGGTTCGATGCGGACGAGGTCTTGCGCGAATTCGGTGGGGGTTGATCGGCCTTGGATAGCGCGGCAGCAACAGGACGATCGGCCGAAGTGGGCACCAGCAATGGGCATGTTGCTGGTGCTGACGCAGAAGCCTCGCACGGGCCAGCGCCCATGCTGACCGAGGCGCCCACGGTGGAGCGTGCGATCGCGCGGCTGATGGGCGGCGACGACGTTGCGCGGCTGCACTGCGCCCCCATTGGCGAGAGCGATGGCCGCATCGTGCTGGCGATGCTCGATCCCGAGGATTGGGCGTCGGCCGACGAGGCTTCGCTCGTCGTCGGTCGGCCGGTGACGCCGGTGGCGATCGCCGAGCCGGCGTTCCGTGCGCTCGTGCAACGCGAGTATGGCACGACTGCGGCGGCGATGGCGGCGAGCCTGGGCGAGGGCGACGACGAGGTGCTGGCGAACCTCGAATCGATCGAAGCCGAGGACCTGCACAGGATGGCCGAGCAGCCCTCGCTCATCAACCTGGTGAACTTGCTGATCCTCGAAGCGATCCGTCTTGGCGGCAGCGACGTGCACGTCGAGCCGTTCGAGCGTGACCTGAAGGTGAAGTACCGCATCGACGGCGTGCTTGTTGAACAGCAGCCGCCGCCCAAGCGGTTGCAGCCGGCGATCACCAGCCGCATCAAGATCATGGCGGGTATGAACATCGCCGAGCGGTACGCGCCGCAGGACGGGCACATCACGCTGCGTTTTGATGGGCGGAAGATCGATATCCGCGTTTCGACGGCGCCGACGATCTACGGCGAGTCGATCGTGATGCGCGTGCTCGACAAGCAGAGCCTGCAGCTCGACCTCAAGACCCTGGGCATGCGCGAGACCGACCGCAAGGAGGTCGACCGGCTGATCGCGATCCCCCACGGCATGGTGCTGGTGACCGGGCCGACGGGCTCGGGTAAGACGACCACGCTGTACGCGGCGCTCAGCAAGTTGTACGATCCACGGAAGAAGATCATCACGATCGAGGACCCGGTCGAGTACGAGCTCGAGGGTGTGAACCAGATCCCGGTGAACCCCAAGCGTGGCTTGAGCTTCGCGTCGGGGTTGCGGTCGATCCTGCGTCAGGACCCCGACGTGGTGATGGTGGGCGAGATCCGCGACGGCGAGACGGCGGAGATCTCGGTGCGTGCGGCGATGACGGGGCACTTGATCCTCTCGACACTGCACACCAACGACGCGGCGAGCGCGGTGGGCCGCATGCTGGACATGGGCATCGAGCCCTTCCTGCTGGCCAGCGTGCTTGAGGCTGTAATCGCGCAGCGTCTGGGGCGGCGTTTGTCGAGCAAGTTCGGCTTCCCCCACCGCCCGACCGAGGCGGAGATGCTGCGGTTGACCGCCGAGGAGCGGGCGCTGTTCGCCGATGCCACGGGCGAGGCGATTGATTCTCATGACGCGGGGACGGCGATCTTCAAGGGTCGCATCGGGTTCTATGAAGTGCTGACGGTGACGCGAGCGATGCGGCAGGCCATCGGCGAGCGTGTGAACGCGCACAAATTGCTGGAGACGGCTGGGCCCTCGCACCTCACCATGCGTCGCGATGGGTTGCTGAAGGCCCAGCAGGGCCTGACGACCGTCGGCGAGGTGCTGCGCGCGACGCAGGACAGCGGCACTGACTTGCTGCTCGGGGACGCGGACTGATGCCGAGCTTTCGCGTGCAGTGCGCGGGCGGGGGAGACGCCCCGATCATCGACGCGCCGACGCGGGCGGCGGCGATCCGTGAGGTCTCGCGCCGAGGGCTGACACCGCTGGTCGTTGAGCCGATGGACGCGTTTACGGCCTCGAAGAGCGTGGCGGCGGAAATCGGAGAGCAAGCCAAGACGGCTCGCGGGTTCTCCTTCGGTAGCGGACGATTCAGCGGTACGCAGCGGGCTGCAGTGGTACGCGAGTTGGCGACGGGGCTCGATGCCGGGTTGCCGCTTGTGCAAGCATTGCGATTGATTGCTCGGCAACGCAGCAGCAAGGCCCAGCGGGCGGTGATGGAAAGGGTGATCGAGAAGGTCGAGGCGGGTCGGGGGCTTGGCGACGCGTTCGAGGCGGCGCCGGAGTTGGCCAACGACCTGAGCGTGAGCATGGTGCGCGCGGGCGAGGCTTCGGGGCGGTTGGGTGAGGTGCTCGGGCAGCTTGCCGACCTCTTGGAGCGTGACGTGCGGCTAAGGCGGGCGCTGGTTGGCGCGACGACGTACCCGGGTCTCTTGATGATCTTGTGCCTCGCGTCGATCGTGCTCGTATCGACGGTGATCGCGCCGAAGATCCTCGAAGAAGCCGCGGGCGCGATCGACAATCTGCCCTGGCCCACGCTCGTCGTGCAGGCGTTCGCGAACCTGGTGCTCGGCTGGTGGTGGCTGATCCTGGCGTTGCTGGGATTGGCGATCGCCGGGTTCATCGCGATCCGCCGGAGCGACGAGGGACGGCTCAGCGCGGACAAGGCATTGCTCGCAACGCCGCTCATCGGCCTGCTGGCGCGGGACGTGGCGGTGAGCCGGTTCACCAGGACGCTGGGCACGCTGACGGGCTCGGGCATCAGTTTGTTGCAGGCGCTGCGCATCACGCGGGCGACGCTGAACAACAAGGCGCTCGAGAACGTGATCGACGATGTCGTTCGGCAGGTCTCGCAGGGCAAAACACTTGCAGCGCCCATGGAAGAATGCGGTTACTTCCCGCCCATGCTCGTGCAGATCGTGGCGATGGGCGAGCGGAGCGGCCGGCTCGAGGAATTGCTGGGCCACGCGGCCCGGGCGATGGAAGAGCGGACCGAGGCAACCTTGAAGATGGTGACCACGCTGCTGCCGCCGCTGCTGGTGGTGATGATGGCCGGCGTGGTGGGGTTCATCGTGCTGGCGATCCTGCTGCCGATGCTCGAACTGCAGGACGTGGCCGGGAACGCGATGGGATGACGGGATTGGAGTCGATTTGGAACACGGAGCGCACAGCATGAGCACGGACAAGCGTCGGCAGGGTCGGCGGGCGAGGCGAGCATTCACGATTATCGAGGTGCTGGTGATCATCACGATCATGGGCATCATCGCGGCGGTGGTCGTGCCGCGTCTTTTCAGCCGTATCGGGCAGAG
>JAUHYE010000122.1 GCA_030426395.1 Phycisphaerae bacterium | reverse complement strand
AACAACGACGTGGAGGTCCCGCTCATCGACGTGCTGGCCGAGCTCGAATTCAACGGCATCCTCGTCGACCCGAAGGAACTCGAGAAGCAGGAAGAACGCCTCAACAAGCGCATCGACAAGCTCAAGGACGAGATCCAGGACGAGGCGATGGCCACCTGCGGGCGCACGTTCGAGCCCGACTCGCCCAAGCAACTCGCGACAATCCTGTTCAACAAGCCCGACGCCGCCGACCCGGGCCTGGGCATCAAGCCACTCAAGCGGGGCAAGACCGGCCCATCGACCGACGCCGAGGTGCTCGAGAAGCTTGCGCAGGACACGACCATCGAGAGCCCGCTGCCCCAGCTCATCCTTGAATACCGCCAACTCACCAAGCTCGTGAACACCTACCTCGTCAGCCTGCGCGAGGAGATCAACCCCGACACGAAGCGCATCCACGCGAGCTTCAACCAGACCGTCGCCGCAACCGGCCGGCTGAGTTCGAGCGACCCCAACCTCCAGAACATCCCCATCCGCAGCGAAATCGGCCGCGAGATCCGACGCGCGTTCGTCGCGCCCAAGGGTCGCGTGCTCATCGCGGGCGACTACTCGCAGATCGAGCTGCGCATCCTCGCGCACTTGTCGCAGGATCCCGCGCTGATCGCTGCATTCGAAGCCGGCGAGGACATCCACCGCGCCGTCGCCGCCCAGATCCACGGCGTGAAGCCCAAGGACGTGACCCGCGAGCAGCGCGATGGCGCCAAGATGGTCAACTTCGGCATCATCTACGGCGTCACCGCGTATGGGCTTGGCCGGCGCCTTGGCATCGGCAACACCGAGGCCGGCGAGATCATCGAGGGCTACAAGAAGAAGTTCGCCGGCATCACGACGTTCCTCGAAGAATGCATCGAGCAGGCGCGCAGCCAGGGCTACGTCGAGACCATGCTCAAGCGCCGCCGCCCGATCACCGAGATCGACTCGAACAATCCCCACCGCAAGTCGCTGGCCGAACGCATGGCGATCAACTCGGTGGTGCAGGGCTCGGCGGCCGACCTCATCAAGCTGGCGATGGTCGACCTGCACGCACGCCTCAGCCCCCACGCCGCCCACCTGCGCGGCGGCAAGAAGCCGGAGATCGACGGCGTGCTCATGCTGCTGCAGATCCACGACGAGCTTGTCTTTGAGGCCGACAAGAAGAGCGCCGCCGATGCCAAAGCGCTCATCGAGACCCGCATGCAGAGCGCCATGAACCTGCGCGTGCCGCTGGTGGTCGAGGCTAGTGTCGCGAGCAACTGGTACGAGGGGAAGTGATGGACGCGCCGCCGCCGTGGAAGAGGCCCGACGAATGGCCGTTACCGATATTCACCGATCGGCTGGAACTGCGTTTCCCCAGGCATGAGGATGCGCAACAGTTGTTTGATGCTGTAGATGCCAATCGCGCTGCAATTGTTCAGTGGATGCCGTGGCCGAAGACCGAGAATCTTTCGGTCGGACAGGCTCATTACACGATCGAATCATTCGTCCGCGCGACGAAGCATGACCTGCCGGCAAATCTGCCGATCTTCATCATCGATCGTGAGTCGGGGCGATACCTTGGCGGCACTGGGCTGCACGACTTCCATCCGGACAGGCATCAGGCTGAAACAGGCTATTGGGTGGTACAGGATCGGAACAATGAGGGGATTTGCACGGAGGCGGTGATCGGGTTAACGGAGGCCGCGTTTCGTCCGCAAGCCGAGGGCGGATTCGGGCTGCGACGCATGGAAATTCGCTGCGCGGCCGCAAACGTTGGTTCGTCCCGTGTTGCCGAGAAAGCGGGCTATGTGTTGGAAGGAACACTCCGATCTCACTACTGGGTCGAGGGCAAAGGCTGGGCGGATTCGCTCATCTTCGGAACAACTGTTGATACCTGGACCAAGCCATGACCACCGCCGCCAAGGAAGCCTGGACCACGCGCAAGCTGCTCGACTGGTTGCGTGGCGCCCTCAAGGACAAGGGCATCGACGACGCACGCCTGTGCGCCGAGTTGCTGGTGGCCCACGTCATCGGCTGCGTGCGTCTGCGCCTCTACATGGAGGCCGATCGCCCCGCGACACCCGACGAGCTCACCAAACTCCGAGACCTCGCGAAGCGTGCCCTCAACCACGAGCCCGTGCAATACCTCGTCGGCGAATGGTCCTTCTACGGCATCACGCTCAAGACGGACAAGCGTGCCCTCATACCCAGGCCAGAATCCCAGACCCTCGTCGACGAGACGGTTAAGGCAATCAAGGACATCGAAGGCCGTACGCTACTCGTCGCCGATGTGTGCACTGGCAGCGGCTGCATCGCCATCGCTATCGCCAGCCAAGCCTCCACCGCCCGCGTCCACGCGTGCGACATCGACGCCAACGCGCTCGCACTGGCCGCCGAGAACATCGAACGCACGAGCCTGGGCAACCGCATCACGACCTTCGAGGGCGACCTCCTCGCCGCCCTGCCCGAGGGCGAGCCCTACGACGCGATCGTCGCCAACCCGCCCTACATCCCCGACGACGAGTGGGACGAAGTCGCTCCCAACGTCAAGCACCACGAGCCCACCCATGCCCTGCGCGGCGGCGCGGACGGCCTCGACCTGGTGCGCCCGCTCATCGATCAAGCCGCCGTTCGCTTACGCCCCGGAGGGCTGCTGGCCGTCGAAGTCGCCACCGCCTGTGCCGACGCGGCTTTGCAACTCTTGATGGGCGACGATCGCTACGCGGACGCCAGGATCGTGCGCGACTTCGCCGGCCGCCCGCGGGTCGTCACCGCGAGGCGCGCATGAAAAAGCCCGCGGGTTCGCGGGCTTCAGTCAGACTGTTCAGGGCATCGATCAGCGACGGCGGCGAAGGCCGACAAACGCCAGGCCGGCCGCGGCCAAGGCGCCAGCACCGGGCAGTGGCACCACCACCTCGAAGCTGCCGCCCGGCACCTTGTCCGAGCCGCCGTCGGCCAGACCGCGGAAGCGGACGAGGAAGCCGGGCTCATCGAGCGAGCCGAGAAAGTCGGTCGCCGAGAGCGTCGACGCACTCACCGACGTGATGCTGAATACGAACATGCCGGTATCGCCGATTCCAAGGCCGGCCGATGGGCTGCCGCCGCCAAGGAAGCTCCCACCAAGAGCAGCGCCGCCGTCGAACGTACCGAAGGGCGCCCCCGAACCGGCACCGGTGCTCTGGAAGGAAACCGGGTTCGCCGAGTTGAGGCCAGCACCCGTGACCGCATCGGCGCGGAAGAGGAAGCCAGTCAGGAAGCCGCCCACCGAGGCGGGGGTGTCATTGGAAAGCGACACCTTGAGTTCACCCGTTGAGCCGCTAATAAAGTTGTACTCGAGCGAGCCTGAGTAGGTGGCGCCGGTCTGCTCCGCGCTCGCGGAAATCACGCCCTGGATATTGACGCTGTCGGCAAACACCGCCCCCGCGGTCAAGCCGACGGCGGCAAGGCAGGCAATCATCGCACGAGACATTCTGGGTACTCCCTCTCTAAAATGGATTTCATCCGCTCCATCCGAATTGTACCACGGTTTGGTTCCTGGAAAACCCCAAACCGTGAAGCATTCCCAGGGAGTGTCGGAAAATACCAGCCTCGGACGGTTATCGAGACACAACCAGCCACCACCGTCCTGTGTGGGTCCCAAAACAAGAAGCCCGCGGAACGATGTCCGCGGGCTTCATGAAGGCTAGTGGGCCGGTCTCACGACCGGCGGCGACGCACGGCCACGAACGCCAGACCACCCGCCGCGAGCACGCCTGCGCTCGGCAGCGGAACCACGACCTGGAACTCACCCGGGTCGGTCTCGGTAACCGGATCGATGCCGTGGGTCACGACCACGGGTTGATCTGCGGTCTGGAGGCTGACCAGCAGGTCCGGGGCCGGTCCGGCCACCAGGAATTCGTTGCCGTCAGAGCCCGGGCCGTCGCCGGCCCCGCCAAGGTCAAGGTTCAATGCGACCCCCGAGCCAATCGATGTGTTACTCGGACCCGCGAGCGTCAGGTAGAGCATGCTGTTGAGGCTCTGCTCTTGACGAGCCGGGGAGTCGGTCATGCCCGGCGCGACGTTGGATGGCCCCATCACCCCGCCGATGTACGTCAGCCACGACATCGAAGCAGCCGAGCGTGGTCCGGTATCGAACGCATCGGACACGTCAGCCGGATCGGCAAGACCAACCGATGCAACCAGCCCGGTTGCGAGAAGCGAAACAAAACGCGTGTGATATGTCATCTACTTTCCCCTCTGCATGTTCGAGATGCACTCCGGGGATCAACATACCACCAATCCGGACGGGTGCTGTCCGGATGAATGAGGTTTCATCAAAATTGGGGAAGATGGCAACGGTGATAACTACGCAAGCATTAAAACTTGCTCATGCGATCACGATTATCGACCCTGCAGCGTGATCGTCAACGTGACTTCTTCTTCACCGCGTTTTACTCCGATATTCACTTCGTCCCCAGCGCTGTGCTGTGCGAGCAGCCGGATCCACGAATTTGTGTCCGTCAGCTTCTGCCCACCCCAACGCACCAGACGATCACCGGCGACCAGCCCGGCCGCGGCAGCCGGCGAATCCTCGGCCACTTCGGCCAGAACAACACCATCGCCTTCAGAGTCGTTATCGATCACAACGCCGACGGTCACGTTGATCTGCGGGGCCTCGGCCTCCGCTTCGGCCTCGGCGCGGCGACGCTGCTCCTGGGGGCTGACGTAAGGGAAGCGATCCTCGCGCATCGCGGCGTTGGCCACGATGTTCTCGTACAGGTGCACGGTCTTCACCGCGCCAACGCGGTTGATCTTCCACACCTGGTCGCGCGGCGTGTGGTAGTCGTTGTGGAAGTCGGCGATGATCGAGAACAGCACCGGCACGCCCGCGCGGTAGAACGGCGTGTGGTCGCTGGCCCCGCTCATGGTCTCGGGCACCACCAACTCCAGCCCGCTGCCCTCGAAGTAGGGCTCGATGAAGTCCGCAAGCCCCTCGCCCGTGAACCCACCGGCCATCAGCAGCCGCTCGTTGGTCACCCGGCCGATCATGTCCCAGTTGCACATCAGTATGTGCTCCTCGATCGGCGCGATGGGGTTGCGCGTGTAGTAGGCCGAGCCGTTCAGCCCGCTCTCCTCGGCGTCGAAGCCCATGATCAGGATCGAGCGACGCGGCGTGTTGTCGCCCGCGAAACGCTCGCCCAGGCGCTCGGCCAGCAGCAGCAGCCCCGCCGTACCCGACGCGTTGTCGTCGGCGCCGGGGTGCAACTCGCCCGGCCCGGAGTTGGAGCCGAAGTAGCCCATGCCCAGGTGGTCGAGGTGTGCCCCCACAACGATCCACTCGTCGGCCAGGTCACCCACGCCCCTAAGCACGCCGCCAACGTTCTCTGCTTCCAGGCTCTTGCGCTCGGCCTGGCCGTCCAGTTCGATCTCGAAACCGAGGTCGATCGACGAGGCGTCCTCGTCGGCGTGCTGACGAAGCTGGAGCATGGTCCTGTCGCTGCCGATGCCCTTGAGCAGGTTGTCGCCCGCTTCCGGCGACAGCATCATCACTGGCACGGCCACCTGTCCGGCACCCTGGAAACGCCCGAGTTGGTTGGCCCGACGATCCGAAGCCCCGGGGGGGTTGATGATCACGATGCCCGCGGGATTGAGCTTCATGACGTTGCCGAGTTTGTTTCGGAATGCCGCCCGGGCCGACCAGCCGCGGCCGCCCTGGTTCCACAGGCTCTCGCCGTCCTGGTTCATGGGCTCGAAGCGGAACATCACCGCGATCTTGCCCTCCAGCGAGTCGACCCCCTCGAAGTTGTTGTACCCGTCGGGGCCGTCTTCCATGCCATACCCAACGAACACGGCCGGGCCCGACACGGTGCCGTTCTGGCCCATGCCGGTAAACATGAAGTCCGTCTCGGGTTCGAGTGTGACTTCTCGCTCGTTGACGACCGGATTGTCACCGCCGCGGGGATCCTCGCTCTCGGAACGCCGGATGGCCTTCATCCCCTCGCGTTCCACCGTCCACGTGCCCGAGAGCGGGAAGGGCTGGCGATAGCTCTGAAACGCGTTGCCGTCCTCGTCGGCAAACGCCGGTGTCAGGCCAGCCTCACGGAAGTAGTACTCCACGTAGTCCTTCGCCCGCTCCGATCCTTCCGACCCAGGCACGCGGCCCTGCATGTACGGGCTGGCCAGCGTCGAGATGTGGATGTCGTACGTCCGCACGTCCTCGGGCATCCGGGACAGAGCGTCAGAAATAGGCGAGCCCTCGATGCTCTGGACGCTGCTGTCGCTCTGGGCAGAGGCGACGCCACCGCACGCAAAAGCGGCGGCCAGGCCAACGAGGACGGCGGGACGGCGGAGGGTGGTCTGGTGCATGAGTGGGGTTCCTTTCGCCCAACCGGGATGCGCGGGGGTTCCCGCCACGTCAGGCCTGTGTCCGTGCAATATAGATGGGCCGGAGTACCATCGTTGCGTGCGGACATCCCCCAGCATCCCGATCCTTACCCTCCTCATCAGCCTGCTGCTGGCCCCGTCCGCCCTTGCACACCCCCAGGATGGCCCCCACGCCGACCTCAGGCTGGCCATCGACGCCAAGGGCGTGACGTTCCAGGTCGGGCTGAATCTCGCGTTCATGGACGAAGCGGTCCCCGTCACCCGCGAGGCTCTCGACCAGGTTGCCGCCGTGGAAGCCGAGGCCCTCGAGAAAGCCATGCGCGAGTACATGGCCTCCCAGGTCGTCGTCGAGATCGACGGCGTGACGATCGCTCCGGACATCCAGAAGTACGAGTTCTTCGCCGAGCCCGAGCCGTGGATGATCGGCGTGTTCCCAAAGTTCGGTGCCCGGGCGCTCATCCGATGCGCCATCACGGCCCGGTACGCCGCCGACGATCCGCAGGTCGTGAAGGTCACCTGGCCCACCTACCCGCGCGACATGGTCGCCGCCGAGCTCGAGGGCCTCACCGGCCCCGACGGGCAGGCACCCTTCATGGTGCTCGAGGCTCTGCTGCAAACCTCCGATGGCGGCGTAAGCATCGCCCCCTTCAGCCAGGCGAAGCCCACGATTGAGTGGCACGCCGACGAGTCGGGCGATTCGCGATACGCGGCAGTTCCGCCCGTGCCGACGCTGAACGAGCCAATGCGCGCCTCGCTCCTGGGCCTCGTGCTTCTGGCTGTGGGCATCCCGGCATCGATGGTCGTCTTCAAGCAAAAGGGAAGGCCTGCGGGCGCGGCCTCCCTCTTCGCCGCCGTGGCAGCCAGCGTATCAGCCGCGTTCGTCATGCCAACATGGCTCGTGCCCATCCCCGGCACCGGCGGCGAACTCCAACTCCCCAGCAACGACGACGTCGCCGCCATCTTCGAGCCCCTGCACGCAAACCTCTACAAGGCTTTCGACCACGGCAGCGAGGGCGAGATCTACGACGCCCTCGAACGCTCGGTCAGCGGGCCATTGCTCGGCACGCTGTATAACCAGGTCTACAACTCGCTAGTGCAGGCCGAGCAGGGCGGCATGCTGGGCATCGTCACCGGCGTGGAGCCGCTGTCGCTCGAGGTCCAATCGATCGCGGTCGACAAGCAGGGCCGCGCCATCATCGACGTCGAGCACCGCTGGCGCGTAGAGGGTACCGTCTACCACTGGGGCCACAGCCACACGCGTGTGCACGAGTACAAGGCTATCTACACCCTGGCCGGCCTGGAACAAGGCTGGCGGATCGTGGGCCAGCAGATGCGCGAGCAGCGGCGGGTGGACGAGGATGGGCAAGTGGCCGACCAGCAAACCGAGCCGTCGCGTGAATCGTTCTGACCTCGACCAGCGAACGGGCGACCACTCCCCGTGACCAAGCCCCTGCTCACAGCCCGAGACCTGAGCTTCACCTTCAACCCGGCCGAAGGGCCGCTGTTCGACCTGCCGGAATTCACCATCAACGCCGGCCAACACACCGCCGTCGTGGGCCCCAGCGGCTGCGGCAAGACCACTCTGTTACGGCTGCTCACGGGCATCCTGACGCCAACCTCGGGGGCGATCGACCTGGCCGGCCATCGGCTCGACCAACTCGGCGACGCACGCCGCCGGGCGGTGCGCATCTCGACGGTCGGCTTCGTCTTCCAACGCTTCGCGCTGCTCGACTACTGCACGGCCTTAGAGAACATCCTGCTCCCGCTGCGTCTGCACGGTTCGGTGGCGCTCAATACCGATGCCCGCGACCGCGCGCACGAGTTGGCCAAGGCTACCGGCATCGCCCACACCCTCAAGCGCCGGCCCGACCGCCTCAGCCAGGGCGAGCAGCAGCGCGTAGCCATCTGCCGCGCATTGATCGCGAGCCCCAAGCTGATCGCATGCGACGAGCCCACCGGCAACCTCGACCCCGCACGGGCCGAGTCGATCATCGCGCTCATCCTCGAGCAGGCCGATCGCACCGACGCCACCGTGCTGCTCGTCACGCACGACCACGGCCTGCTTCCGCACTTCAAGGACGTGCTCGACATGGGCGCGCTCGCGCGCGAGGCGGCCACCGCATGAAGCTGTTGCCCCTCATCTGGTGGCACGCGTGGCGGCATCGCGGGCGGTCGGTCCTTCTGATTGCGTGCGTGGCCGTCGCGCTGATCGTGCCGTTGCTGAGTCGCTCGCTGGCCGCCCGCTTCGAGACCGCCCAGCGCGAGCGCGCCCAGATAGCCCCGCTGGTCGTGGGCGCCAAGGGCGGGCGCTTCGACCTCGTGCTCGCCTCGCTGTACTTCCGCCCTGCGCCGCTCGATGCGCTCGAGTACCAGCAGTTCGAGACGCTCGCCCGAGATCCCCTGGCCACCGCCATCCCCATCCATGCCCGATTCACCGCGGCCGGAGACCCCATCGTCGCCACCGACATCGGCTACTTCCAACGCCCCACCGTCGCACTGCCCCTGCGCGACGGCCGCCTGTTCTCGCGTATGGGCGAGGCCGTCGTCGGCTCGGCAACCGCGGCGCGACACGATCTTGCCGTCGGCGGCTCGATCTTCAGCGACGTGGCCGAAGCGTACGACATCACAAAGACACCATCGCTCAAGCTCAACATCGTCGGCGTGCTCGCCCCCACCGGCACAAGCGACGACGAGGCCATCTTCGTTGATCTGGAAACCGCGTGGTTGCTCGAGGGCTTCGCCCACGGCCACGACGACGCACAACAGATCGAGCGTCCAGACTTGGTCATCGCGAAGAAGGACGGCCAGGTCGCCTTGAGCGAAGCCCTGCGAACCTACGAGGAAGTCACCGACGCCAACGCCGCAAGCTTCCATATCCACGGCTCGCGCGACGACTTCCCGCTCACCGCCGTTCTGCTGTACCCCAACGATGAACGTGCCGCCACGATCCTCACCGCCCGTCTCAACGCCAGCGATGATGTCCAGGCCATCGAACCGACCAAAGTCGTCGACGAATTGATCGCATTCGTCGTGCGTCTGCGGTTGGTCTTCGACGCCATCGCCATCGTGCTGGGCCTGAGCACCGCCGCTCT
>JAUHYE010000121.1 GCA_030426395.1 Phycisphaerae bacterium | reverse complement strand
CTCGTTCCTGAAGTCACGCGACCGGGCGGACTTCATCGCGATGGTGTGCGTGATGGGGCACTCGTCGTTCCACGTGCCGCTGGGCGACGCGATGCGCGAGTCGGCGCCCGGGCTGCGGATCATGTCCACGGGGCTGGTCCCCTTCCCCACGCCCGACATGGGGCGGTCGGACCACGCGCCGTTCTGGGCCAAGGGCGTGCCCGCGGTGCTGCTGACGGACACCGCGAACTTCCGCAGCGATCACTACCACCGCCCCACCGACACGATCGAGACGATCGACTTCGAGCACTTCACGCTGGTGGTCCGGGGCCTTGCTGGGGCGCTGCACCGCCTGGCGGGGGCGCCCAGCGACGCCCCGGCGCCCGAGGGCGCTCCCGAGCCCGACGCGGCGACACCGTGATCGGGCGGGCGCGAACCCGCGGGACGCCGGCGGAATAGGATCGGTCGATGACACCCAGGCGAGCGTCGCGACAGATCGTTGTTGGAGATGACCGGGTCGGGCGCGTCGCGATCGGCGGCGGGCTGGCGGCGGGTCATCCGATGGCTCGTGCTGGCTCGGGGGGGCTGGAAGCCCCCCCCTCCGAGATCGCGCCGGTCACCGTCCAGACGATGACGGCGGGGTACACGCACGCCATCGACAAGTGCGTGGCGGAGATCCACAAGCTCACCGCCGCGGGGGCGGACATCGTCCGCGTCGCGGTGCCCGAGAAGAAGGACACCGAGGCTCTCAAGGAGATTCTGGCCCAGACCACGGTGCCGATCGTCGCCGACGTGCACTTCCACTTCAAGCGGGCCCTCGAAGCCGTCGAGGCGGGGGTGCACAAGATCCGCCTGAACCCAGGCAACATCAACGATCGCGCGCAGGTCATCGAGGTCATCCAGGCGTGCAAAGACGCGAATCTTCCCATTCGTGTGGGTGTGAACGAAGGCTCGATCATCGAGCGTCGCGACAAGCAGAAGCGGGCGAAAGAGCTTGGCGCGATGTTCAGCGAGCACAAGAACGGCTACCTGCTGGCCATCATGATCGCCAAGCTCGAGGAATATCTCGACATCTTCTACGAGCAGGACTTCCACGACATCGCCATCAGCGCCAAAAGCATGGACGCGACGATGGTCATCGACGCGTACACCGAGATCAGCAAGCGCTTCAACCACCCTCTGCACCTGGGCGTGACGCACGCGGGGCCGAAGGAAACCGGCTGTATCCGCTCTGTCGTCGCGCTGGGCACGCTGCTGGCCAATGGCATCGGCGACACCATCCGCATCAGCTACGCCAACGACCCGATCTATGAGGTCCAGGATGGGCTTGAATTGCTCTACACCCTGGGCCTGCGCGAGCGCAAGGGGGCCGAACTCATCGCCTGCCCCACCTGCGGGCGGATCCAGGTCGACCTGTTCTCGCTTGTGCAGGAGGTTCGCGCGAAGCTCGAGAGCGACATCCAGGTCCCGATGAAGGTGGCCGTCATGGGTTGCGTCGTGAACGGTCCTGGCGAGGCCGAGGGCGCCGACGTGGCGGTCTTCGCCGGCGACCGCCGCGGCATCATCTATGTGCAGGGCGAGAAGGTCGCCAACGTGAACGAGGACGAGATCCTCGACCGCCTGCTCAAGGAGTGCCTCGCGTTCCAGGACGCCGTCCGTGCCGGCGCGGCCAAGTTGGGCGAGAAGAAGGTGGACATCGTGCCGCCCGATCCGCTCGGCGAACTCGGCAGCGGCTGGGAGAAGATGGCGGCCGAGCGGATCAAGGGGGCGGACTTGACGATTGGTCAGTCCTGATATTTCAGCGGAGCTACTTCTTCGGCTGCGCCGCCGTCCCCGCTGTCAGGCCGCCGTCGACGCTGAAGTCGGCACCCGTCACATAACCTGACTCGTCACCAAGCAGGTACACCGCCAGACGCGCCACGTCCTCTGGCGATCCCATCCGCCGCAGCGGCACCTCCGCGGCGAACTCGGCGATAGCCGCCTCGCGATCGGGCGCGTGCTTGAGCAGCGTCTCCCACATCGGTGTAAGGATCGCCCCGGGCGAGATGGTGTTACAACGCACCGGGTAGCCGCGCTCGGCGCAGTAGAGGGCGACCGACCGCGTGTGGTTGATCACCGCCGCCTTGCTACTGGCGTACGCCGCAGCCCCGCCTACACCGACCTTCCCGCTGCGCGAGGCGATGTTGACGATCGAGCCGCCGCTGGCCTTTATCACGGGGATCGCGTGCTTGCAGCCCAGGAATACGCCGTCGAGGTTCGTCGCGTGCACGGCCCGCCAATCCTCGAGTGAGCAATGCTCGGCGTCTTGCGGGCCGAGTTGGGGCTCGCCGAAGCCGGTGATGCCGGCGTTGTTGACTAGGCCGTGCAGGTCGCCGATGGACTCGAGGGCGGCTGTCCAATCGGATTCGACACGGACGTCGAGGTGCAGGTACGTCGCACCAATGTCGCCTGCGGCGTTCGATCCCTCATCATCGCGGATGTCGCTGATGAAGACGATCGCGCCGCTCTCGACGCAGGCTCGGGCGATCGCCAGGCCGATGCCTCGGGCGGCGCCGGTGACGAGGATGCGTTTGCCCGCGAGTCGCCGGTGGGCCACGTCAGAACACCTTGGCGGCTGGTGGCGTGTCGCTGGTCAGGCCCGCCGCCGCCAGGCATTCGTGCAACGCATCGGCATCCCGCGTCGTGAAGGCCCCGCGGCTGAAGCTATCCAGATCGAACACGCCCCAACACTCGCCGTGCGAATCAAACAGCGGGATGACCAGTTCGGCCAGATCCCTCGGATCGCACGCGACGTAGCCCTCGCCCAGCGCCGCGACGTCGCGCACGACCAGGGTGATGTGCTGGCGGAATGACTGCCCGCACGCACCGTGCATACCGATGGGCGAGCAGGCGGGCTTGTCTCGGCGGGGGCCAAGCAGCATCTGCTCGGCGTTCTCGGGGTCGGGCAGGTAGAAGCCGAGCCAAGAGACGCCCTCGGCCGCGAGTGCGTCCCACGCCAAATCGACAAGGCCCGCCATCCGCGACGCGCGATCGCCGGTGAGGCTTCGGCAGACGGAGAGCAGGCCCGTGTAGTCCCGCGAGCGGGGCTGGGTTTCGGTCATCGCCGAATCAGAGCGTGGCCGAGGTGTAGGGCAGCAGGCCCATGAAACGGGCCCGCTTGATCGCCTGGGCGATCATGGCCTGCTCCTTGGCGGTCGTGCTCAGACGCTTGCGGCCGTAGATCTTGCCGTTGGGGCTCATCATGCGGCGCAGGTTGTCGGCGTCCTTCCAGTCGACGTACACGACGCCATTGCCGGAGGTCTTGATCACACTCTTCTTGTTCGGTCCACTGCCAAAGCGGGAAAAACGGCTCATCTGGGCCTCCGTCGTGGTCCTCGGCGCCCCTGGGCAAGACGGTCTCGTGTGGGGGCGCGACGGGAAATAGTCGAAAATCAATCCCAGCGGGGCTTTGGCGGCTGGTCGGCCGACATCTCACCAGTGGGCGGAGATGATAGCGCGATAGGCCGGTCGGGGTCCACCGAGGCGGGCCGGGCCGTCGGGGCCGGCTTGGCCCGGAGGGTTGAGGCTGGCTCGGGATCGAGGTCGGGGTCGCCCTTGGAAGGCGCCAGCAGGCGGTCGAAGGACAGCCGCCCGCCGCCGCGGATGAGCAGGAAGAGGCAGCCGGCCGCCAGCACGCCGTTTCGCCAGAGGTGGCAGGTGCCGATGGGGTTGTCACAGGGGAAGTTGAACTCTCCGAAGCAGCCGCACGAGACGTTCATGTCCCGGGCGATTACCGAGGCGATGGCCGCGATGAACACGCCCACGGCCCCGAGCATGACGAAGGCGGCCGCCCGCGTCCACAGGCCGATCAAGATGAGGGCGGCGCAGATGGCCTCGGCCCATGGCACGGCGAAGCTGGACACCACGACCAGGTGCTCGTGGTCGATCGGGCTGAGGATCTTGAACGACCGAATCGACTCGGCGAACGCCTGCGTCGCGTCGTTGCTCTTGAGCTTCATAAAGGCGGCAAAGCCGAACACGCCCGCAATGAACAGGCGGACGAACAGGGTGATGATCAGGTCGATGCGCTGGCCGGTGGTCACTTAGCCACCCCCCACCGGCTCGGTCGGGTGGCCCGCGGCCTCCCAGGCGCCAAAGCCCTCGTGCATGATGTAGACCTCGGTATAGCCTCGACCGATAAGCCGCTGGGCGACGTTTTCCGAGGCGTCGCACTCGCCGCCGGCACAGAACACGATGACCGGGAACGCGGGCTCGAGCTGGGCGAGAATCGGCCCTTCCATCCGGTTCACGAAGTGGAGCGTTTCGAGGTGCAAGGCGCCCTCGATCGTTCCAACCTCGCGCTCCACATCCGTACGAGCGTCGACAAACGGCATGCCCTCTTCCCAAAGCTCGTACGCGCGGGCAACGGAGATGTAGTAGTCCGGCAGGTCGGAATCGGGCTCGTCCACGATGGGTGGCGGGGCCACATCGGGTGGATCGCCCTGCCCCTGCGGTTCGCCCGAGCCTTCGATGGGGCTGGTAGCACTCGGATTGGTCTGCGAGTCAGCGCCCAAGGGTGTCGGTGGCGTAACGGCCCCGCCCTCGGCGCCCCGTCGTGCCTGGCTGCGCTGGAGGGCATCGGCGATGTCGCGCGTGATCGGCCACTGCATCGAGTGTGCCACCGCGGCCACGAGGACCACGACCAGGATGATCGCAACTTTGCCCACGAACCTCATGCGTTACTCGCCCGAACCGACCCGGGTGTCGACCACGCGGCCGACGTAAGGCAGCATGACCAGTTCTTCCATCGGCACGTCGGTGTGCACCACGAAGTTGCCGCGGATGCGGCCGGCTTCTTCCATGCCCGGCATGACGAGCTTCAGGCGGTAGCCGTCAACGGCCTTACCATCGGCACCGGCCTCGGCGTCGATCGGCTCGACGGTGTACTTGATGGGCATCGGCGCCATGGTGCTGGGCTGCAGCGGGCGGAGTTCGACGCCGGTGATCTTGAACGGCTCGTTGCGTCCGTGGCGGATCTCGATGACTTCCTCGAGGTCATTGCCCACGCTCATCGTGCCGAGCGACATGCGGGCGGGGTTGATGAACACGTCGCCCTCGATCACGCCGGCCAGCGGCACGGTGATGAGCTTGCGGCGGTCGTCGTTGGTGCGGATGGTGGCCATCGCCTGGGCGCGGCCGGGAGGGGCATCTTCACGCAAGGTCACCAGCAGGTCGGTGCGCGAGACCATCTCGCCCTCCTGCTCGAACGTGTCGGTGCCGAGGATCTCGATATCGAAGAACTCGGCGCCCTCGCCCACGGTCGTGACGTAGAAGGCCTCGAACGTGCTCGTCGAGCCGGTCAGGCTGATGAGCGTTTCCTTGCGGGTGTGCTTGGCGACGGTGCCCAGGTTGACCTGCTTGGGCTCGATCGACACCAGCGGCTTGACGAACGCGCGGACCTTGACGGCCACGCTCTGCTTCTCTGGGTCGTTGGTGGTGAACGTCACCGACTGCTCGTGGCGGCCTGGCGCCTTGCCTGCGGGGTCAAAGGTGACTTTGACCTCGCACCACTCGCCGGGCGCGAACTCGTGCTTCTCCATAGTCGCCGCGGTGCAACCGCAGGTCGTCCTGGGTTGGGGCACCTTGAGCGTTGCATCGCCGGCGTTCTTGAAGCGGATGATGCCGCTGGCCGGCTCGGTGTCCAAGATCACGCCCAGGTCGACGATCGCCGCCGCCAGACCGAAGGCGGGGGTGCCCTCCTCTTCCTGGACCTCCGGCTGGGGCAGGGGCTCGACGCCCGGCGCGTTCTGCGCCAGAGCCGATGCGGACACCAAAGCGAAGCCCAGGCTCGCACCCAGGGCGGTCAGGATCGTCACTCGTTGCTTGTTGCTCATGCCATTCTCCTCGCCGCCGGGGGCTCTCTCCGATGCCCGGGCCTCGCGCGACTCCCACTACGTCCACTGCCGACAGACCGGAGGCGTCTCCGGTCATTCTTCGGGCCTCGGGCCGCCATGTCAGCATACCACAAGCGTGGCAGCCTGCCCACTCCGAAGCGCCAGCCGGCCCAAACCGTCACGCTGGCCCGGTATTCCCCGGCCCGTTCATATCATACCGGCCAGATTCCGATCAGCTATTCCATGGCGTCGGCCAGCCGGTTCAGAGCGTGGGCATAGCAGGCCGTCCGCATCGGGATGTTCTCGGACTGCATGAGGTCGTACACCTGGTTGAAGGCGTCGGACATGATCTCGCCGAGCCGCTCGTGGACGGTCTCGAGCTTCCAGTAGTAGCCGCTGATATTCTGCGTCCACTCGAAGTAGCTCACCGTCACGCCTCCAGCGTTGGCCAGGATGTCGGGGACAACCAGCGTCTCGCTCTTGGCGAGGACCTCGTCGGCCTCCTTGGTCAGCGGGCCGTTAGCCAGTTCGATGAGCACGTCGGCCTTGACCTTCTTGGCGTTGTCCTTCGTCACGGCGTTCTCGAGGGCGGCGGGCACGAGCACGTCGACCTCGAGTTCGAGCAGGTCCTCGTTGCTGATGGCTTTGCCCTGCTTCGGAAGTCGGCCGGTCTCGGTCTTGGTGTGCAGGGCGTCGCGTACGTCCAGACCGTTGGGATCGTGGATGCCGCCCTTGGAATCGCTGACCGCCACGACGGTGTAGCCCGCCTCGTCGGCCAGTCGCGCGAAGTGCTGGCCGGCGTTGCCGAAGCCCTGGATGGCAACGGTAATGTCCTTGGGGTTCCAGCCCCGCTTCTTCTCGATCTGCTGGAGGCACACGAAACCGCCGCGCGCGGTCGCGTCGTCGCGTCCGAGCGAACCACCACGCGCCACGGGCTTGCCGGTGATCACGCCGGGGTAACGGCCACGCCTGATGGTGTCGAACTCATCGGCCATCCAACCCATGATTTTGGCGTTGGTATACACGTCCGGGGCTGGCACGTCGATGTCGGGACCGAGCACGTCGGCCATGCCTCGCATGTACCCGCGGCTGAGTGCCTCGAGCTCGCGCTCGCTGAGCTTTCGCGGGTCAACGATCACCCCGCCTTTGCCCCCGCCGAAGGGGATGCCCACCGTGGCGCACTTGAAGGTCATCCAGAACGCCAGGGCCCGCACCTCGCCCGAGCTTACATCGGGGTGGTAACGGATGCCGCCCTTGGCCGGGCCGCGGACCGTGTTGTATCGGCAGCGGTAACCCGTGAAGACCTCGAGCGAGCCATCGTCCTTGCGGACCGGGATGGAGACCTCGGTGAAGCGCTCGGCGTGCCGGAGGCGATCGACCGTGTCGGCGCTCGCCCGGCTGTACTTGGCGGCCAGGTCGAGGCGGGGCAGCGCTTCGTCAACAAATACGTCTGAGGCCATCGGCGTCTCCTGGTAGGTTCGGTTCGCGGATTGTCGTAGTGGACGATCGACCAGAGAGCCGGCCGGGCCGAACATTTCGTAAACTCCCTTAGCTTCTCAGGGGAGCCTTGAATGCCAGCCGGGTGTACGCGAGCGTGAATCCGAGTCGGCCCGAGTTCCGCTCGGTCGGGATGCCCGGCTGGCACTCGATGACGGCCGCCGAGCAGCCCTCGGCCTGCCCTTGCAGGAGTCGGTGGGCGATGAGCGCCTGCTGGATGCCCCGGCGGCGGAAACCCTCCCCCACCACCGCGCCCCACAGCGAGGCGATCTTCATCGGCCCATGGTCTGGCGAGGGCTCGATGGTGACGACCTCCATGCCGCAGGTGCCGGCAAGTTCGCTGTCAACATACGCAAAGAAGCCCCGCGACCTCGGGTGCTGCTGGCTGCGGATCGCGGCCTCGATCTCGCCGTCGGTAGCCACCCGGCCGGGCTCGGTGAAGCCGTTCATTGTGTGGCGTGCGTGGCGTTGCAACTGCTCGTTGCTTGAGGGATCAAGTCGCTCGAGGGTGAGGCCTTCAACGACAGGCATCTTGACGGGCAATGCTAGATCTCGCGACAACACACGCTCGGCGTGTTCAAGCATGAGGCCAGCGTCGGCGACGACCTTGTACGCGTCCTTGCCGCTCTCGTCGGTCAGGTCGATGCGGGGGCGGCCACCCCGTTTGGTGACGTACTCCACCACACGCTTGGCGCCTTCGCTTGCGAGAGGGGCATCGATCCCGCAGCCGATGGCGCCCGTGAGCCAGTGCACGCCCTCCTTGAAGGCCATGACGCCGCCGCCGAACTCGGCCGGGATGGCCTCGTGCTCGTCGGCCAGTTCGCCTAGCACCATCATCTGGCGGCGTTCGTTGATGCGCATGATGGCGGTGGAGTCGAGTTTGGTCGGCATAGAGCCAACTCTACCGAAGCAACCAACACCGGGCGCGGGTCCCAAGGAGAGTGAACCCGCACCCGGCGATGGATGGAACTGGTCCGACGCGCACCCGCTCGCGATCGGGCCTGTAGTGTGAAGAGCGTGTTCTGGTTCGATGACTCACGCCGTCACGTCGGGGAATGACCATTCCTCGCGCCTGCACCTAGCCTTGCCCCATGCCCACAGCCAAGCACCTCGCCCAACCCATGACCTACACATGCACCCTCCTGAGAGCCGGCCGCCTGCTGCTGGACGCCGGCGGCATGTTCGGGCTCATCCCCCGCGTGGTGTGGGAGACCATGGTCGACCCCGACGACAAGCACCGCGTCGAGCTGCACCATAACTGCCTGTGGCTGGTGGGCACGCAGGACGACCCCGAGCTGGGCCGCCCGCGTCAGGTCGTCATCGAGGCGGGCACGGGCGACAAGCTCGACCCCAAGATGGCGGGCATCTTCGGACTCGATGGCCGCACCGTGGAGACCGCGCTCACCGAGGCCGGCGGCGACCCAGCGAAGATCGACGACGTGATCATCAGCCACCTGCACTTCGATCACGCCGGCGGGCTGACACGGCGCCTGCGGCCGGGCGAGAGCCCCGACTGGACCGCCGGCCCCAAAGAAGCCAGTGGCGACGCGAGCCAGGTAAAGCTGACCTTCCCCAACGCGACCATCCATGTCCAGGAGAAGGAGTGGCACACGGCCCTGGCCGGAGACTCGGTGATGACCCGGACGTACTACACCGATCACCTGGCGCCCATCGAGAGCAAGCTGAGGCTCCACGACTCACCCCGCCCCTTCGAGCCCGGCCGCGTGCCGCATAAGGACGAGCACCCCGCTCTGCCGTGGGGACGGCGGACCACGACCATCCTGCCGGGTATCAAGGTCTTCCTGACCCCGGGCCATACCTGGGGCCAGCAGGCGATGTGGTTCATAAACGACAAGAACCGACAGATCGTCTTCACCCCCGACGTGATGCCCACGGCTTGGCACAGCGGCAAGGCGTACAGCCTGGCCTACGACGTTGAGCCCTACACCAGCATGGTCACCAAGACGTGGCTGCTGCGCGAGGCGGCCGAACGCGGGTGGACCCTGGTGCTCGACCACGAGCCGGGCGATCCCTGGCGTCGGGTGAAGCCCAATGACCGGGGCTGGTACGCCCTGGAGCCCGCGGGAGACGCCTAGGCGAACCGCTCAGCGACTGAGGGTCTACCATCGG
>JAUHYE010000120.1 GCA_030426395.1 Phycisphaerae bacterium | reverse complement strand
TGACCTCGGCGCCGCCGACAAGAAGCGTGAGTCCGAGAGCGAGCCATAGCAGCGAAGGAATGTGTTGCAAGGGCCGCGGTCTCCGGTCGGGTCAATAGGGATCACCCCGACCGATCGGACGGGACCGCATGGTAGCTTGGGCTGTCGGCTGCCTCGGGGCGATCGGTTCGCGTAGGGGTCAGCCCCCGTCGAGCGAGAACCGTTCTGGAAGCACGGGCACGACGACCAGCGCCACCGGCCGGGCGGCGCCATCGGGGCCCACTGCGCTGAGCAAGGCCTCGGCGAGGCTCGAGACGGGGATGTCCGGGCCGAAGCGATGATCCAATTCGGTGCGAACGGCGGGGGCGACGATCAGGGCGTAGCCGCGCGGGATCGATCCTTGCAAGGCCAGCCGCTCGAAAACTGGGCCTTCGTCGAGGGCGTCGGGAGGGTTGTCATCAGCCGTCAACCGCGCGGTGAGTCTGGCCTCGAGGCTGTTCGTTTGTGAGCGAACCGGCAGGAACTGGGGGCAGAGTTCGAGCCTCAGCACGGGTTGCTTCACGCCCGGCGCGGGCCATGCCCGGCCGACGAGCGCGAGGCGGCCCGGGCCGAGGACGAGGGGGCCCATATCGGTCTCGATCGTGCGGTTGCCCGCGAAGATGCCTTTGGCCATGTGCGACCAAGTCGTGGTCGCGCCCCACCACGTGCGCTCGAGCGGGCCGGGTACCCCCATCGACGATCGCAGGCTACCCAAGTCATTGATGGGGACGAGGGCAAACTCGAGCCCGTTGCTCTGCCACACCTCCATGCCCCGCCGGTCGAGCGAGTCTCGGATGTTGCTGTAGCGGGCGAGGTCCTCGAGCCCGGGGCGGATTGGAACGGCCGCCCGCTGGGTCTGCACGTACTGCTCGAACGTCTTGGGCCCCTCGTCAGCCTCTTCGACTGGCGGGCCCGCGACGGGCGGCTCGTCGGCCGGTTGCTCGGCGCTCTCAGTTTCCTGTTCATCGACCGTGCGCTGCGCCTCTATTGCCAGCCACGCCCGGTAGAGCTGTTCAAGCTCGGCGTTGTTCTGCGAGCGTTTCCATGCCTTGGCGTCCAGGGCCCAGATGCGCAGCTCCATGCCGTAGCCGGCCATCGCGGTTACTGGTTCGATATCGACCGGCGGCGTGGCATCGGGTATGCGCACGTTGCTCGCGCACCCGCACAGGCACGAAACCGTCAGCCCGGTGGCCACGGCCAGGCTCTTCGTTGCGGCGATGGGGCAGTGCGTTCGTGGCATCTTGGTTACGACGCGTCGAGCTCGTTGATCCGATCGATCAGCTTTCGGACGAGCCCGAAGTCTCGGCGGGTGTGGGTGAAGGAGATGCGGGGGAGGTCGAGGTGCTCGTCCTCATATTCGTGCGGGCCGCCCTGGCGGATCTGCCCCGTCTTGACCAATCGCGCGAATTCCTCGTTGAGCACGTCCATCTGTTCGTCCTCCAGGCGGCGGCGAACGCGGATGATCAGCTCGTCGCCGGCGTACCGGGAGCTGTGGTAGTTCCGATAGAAGTTCAGGACGTGCTTCACGCCGTCGTGGGGGTTTTTTGCGTGGTAGTAGAGGGCGGTATCGTCCTCGCTGATCATCTGGCGGCTGAGCAGGGCGTTGCGGGCGAAGGCGTGGAACTCGTCCCAGTAGCCGCCGCCCTCGCCCTCGAGCATCACGATGGGGATCATGCCGCTCTTGCCGGTTTGGATGAGCGTGAGCGTCTCGTAGGCTTCGTCCATGGTGCCAAAGCCGCCGGGGAAGAGCGCGACCGCCTTGGCCTGGGACAAGAACATGAGCTTGCGGGTGAAAAAGTATCGGAAATGGATGAGCTTCTCGTCGCCGTGGATGACGGTGTTTGCGGTGGTCTCGAAGGGCAGGCGGATCGCGACGCCGAAGCTGGCGGCCTTGCCCGGGCCCACGTGGCCGGCCTTCATGATGCCATCGCCAGCACCGGTGATGACCATCCATCCCGACTCGGCCATCCGCTTCGAGAAATCGACGCAGGCGGTGTAGTCCGGGTGGTCTTCGGGCGTGCGAGCCGAGCCGAAGATGGTGATGTTCTGCGCGTGCTCGTAGCGGCCGAAGACTCTGTAGGCGTACCGCAGTTCCTTCATCGCAGCGGTCATGAGCTTGAGTTCGCCGCGATTGCGACCATCGGGCAGCAGCTTGAGCCCCGCGGCTACGAGTTCGGCTACAAGCTTGCGATCGAAAGGCTCGGTTGCGTCGGGGGCGACCAGGTCGACGAGTTGGTCGATACGCCGGCTGACGTCCTGCCAATCGGTGCGCGGGTGGGGGGTGTCGTCGGTCGTGGAAGGGGGTTGTTTTGTGCCGTCCTGCATGGGCACATAGGGTAGCAACCCGGTCGCCGAGTGGCCGCGGCGATCACCAGCCGCTGGCGGGCTCGCCCTGCTCGCGGTCGTAGCGCCGCAGGCGTTCCTTACTCCATTCGTCGTAGGTCAGGCCGCCCTGCCACATGCGTCGGAACCGGTCGAGCGGGCCGACGAGCGCTTGCGGCTTGGGCGCGGGCGCCGGGTCGTCCAGCGTGCCGCGCAGCTCGATGGCCACGATCACGTCGCGGATCATCCGAACGAACGATCGCAGCGCCGTGTCGTTGGTCGATCGGCTGGTGATGTTCATGTCCAGTGATTTGTCGTCCAGGTCCACGGTCCCAAGGCCGTTCAGAACCACCGAGTCGGAGCTTACTGCCAGGCGCGTGAACGTCATGGTTTCGCCCTCGAGGTAGAACTCGCCGTTGACGGCGTCATACTCGTCGGCACCGAAGTTGACGTTCATGGCTTCCACCGCGGCGCGGATGGGCAGTGGCAACTCAACGGGCGAGCCACCCCGGATACGCATCGAGCCTCGGCCCCGGAGGGAGTCGAGCTGACCGAGGGCACCCGCGAGGCCTAGCGACACGTCGAGGTCTCCAGCGCCGCGGGTCTCTTCCGTTTCGCGATCCTGGGCCGCGGCCAATAGCCGCTCGGTATGCAAGCCGGCCCCGCCCAAGTCGAGCTCGAATCGGGCTGGATCGCCTTCGGCTTCCGGCAAGAGGACACGGCCACGCCCCGCGATGCGACCGCCACCGGCGTTCGCCTGGACGTTGGAAAGGTCGACGGTGCGGCCGAGGTTTATGTCGGCGTGAAGCGATGCGTCGTCGACTGCCAGACCCCAGACAACACCATGCTTGGCAGAGACGTCCATCGACGCACGGCGGCTTGCGTGGGCGGTATCGCTCTGGAGGTCGAGCGTGCCGGAGTCGAAGATCGCGATGGGCCGGGGAGAATCCTCATCGGCATCATGGGTAGCTGGGCGAGAGCCGACCTCGATGCGTTCCATCGCCACGGCCGCGTCGAGTTCGATGCGAGCATCGGCGTCTGCCTGGTTCTTGACGCGGAGCCGACCATCTTCAACAGACGCGGCACCTGTGCTTTCAAACTTCATCGCATCCAAGGCCGTTCCGACGCCCTCGGGAAGGATGCTCACGAGCTGGGCGGGTAGGCCGTGCGTGCGCAAGGCACCGCCAGATGACTCACGGATCACGCCATCGAGAGAGACTTCGATCTCGCTGTTACTCCCGCCGTCGGCACGCCAGTAGCCGTCGAGTGAGACCCACCAATCGTCGCCGCCGAGTGTGAGATAGTCGACCCGGCCCGCGTACCGAGATGCGCCGCCGGGGCCCTCCAAGCTCGGGGCTAACTCCCTACCCGCGACGACACCGCTGACCCACGGCACGTCGATGCGGTTGCCATAGCGAAGCATCGAAACGTCGTAGGGAGAGAGCTCGAAGACGCGGAGCGGTCGCACACCCGGGCCTATGCCCGAATATTCGGCGGTTTCGAGCGCGACGAGCGCGTCGTACTCGCCTCGGATGTCCCAGAGGTCCAGGAGCGAATCCTTGCGCGCGCTGCGGTTGCTCGCGAGCGTACGAAGCAGCTTCGACTCGAGCCTGCCGCCCTGTACCTCCAGATCGAGCGTGGTCGGCCGGGTGAATCTGCTGCCCGTGTCGCGCAAGGCATTGATGGGGATCTCGCCACGCAAGCGCACGCGGCCGATATCCTCACCCTCGTAGCTCCCCTCGGCTAGCACGCGATCGAAGCTCACCAGCGGCCCCTCGTCTGTGGTGGCGACGATGATGGAGCCACGGCCGTTGTCCAGGCCCATGCGACCTTCGAGCCAGTCGAAGCGCAGCTTGTCAACGCGTGACACGCGAACCTCGGCTGAGACGTCGTCGCCGGCCTTGCGGACGCTGGTTGAAACGTCGGCCACACCCCGTACGTCGAACATCGCACGGGCTTCGGCCAGCCCCTTGGCAATGTCTGGCGCGAACACGGCGACGGCGTCCTCGACGGGGCTCTCCAGATTCAGGTTGTTGGAAGTCAGCACGACGAGGGCGGATTCGTCCTCGAAATTGGCACGCACGTTCGCGCGGATCGCGCCGCCACGCCGGGCCCGGCCGCCCAGTTCGCCACGCAATCCCTCACCGTCGACGCGCACGGTGCCGGTGAGGCCCTCGATCGTCAGTGGCGTGCGAGCGTCGAGCGGCTTTGGCACGAGCGAGGCGCTGAGCGGAGTGATCTCGGCCCACCAGTCGATGTCACCGGATTCATCACGCAGGACGCGCACGGCCGTGTCGATATTCCCGCGCGGGCCCATCGCTCGTAGCAGGCCGCGCGGGCCATCGGGCATCGTGCCCTCGCCATCTCCACCCGGTACGGCGGCGATCAGTGGTGGATGCACTGGTACGTTCCTCGCGTCGACCGAAACGTCGACGGTTGTTGCCCGCTCTGCCCCGGGCGGCAGATCCACTGGCACGTTTACCACCACCGTCGCGTCGGCCTGCCCGCCGGCCAGCGTGGTAGCCTTGGCGTTCCTGGCTTCGACTCGCACCGCCCGGGGCTTACCCTTAGCCGTCGTTTCGAGTTCCGGTGGCAGGTCGATCGTCAGCAACGCCTCCTCGATGATGATGGGGATGGGGAACGCCTCGGGCATCAGGCCGAAGCTGCTGGCCCGAACCTCGACGTGGACGGTCGTGCTGCCGTCGACGCCGGGCGTGCGTGTGACTTTCACATGGGCATCCCCCTCGCCACCGAGCGCGAAGGCGGGTGTTCTGCCGGACTGGCCGGGCCTGCGAACGAGACCGTCGCGGTATGCCGACGCCAGCGCGTCCTCGTTCAAGATGATGTCGCGGATCTCGGGAGCAATGTCGTCGAGTGTCTGACGGAGTGTGTCGTCGTAAGGCACTCCGAAGGCGCGCACGTCGACATCGACGCCGGTGGCGACCTGGTCGAGCGTAATGGTGGTGGAGGCGAGCACCTGCGATCCCGAAGGCGTCTCGCCGCGCAGGCCGACGAGGCGGATCTGCCCATCATCGAGTTCGATCGACCCGCTTACGCCGCTCACGGGGTACGGGAAGTACTTGAACCGCATGCCCGCGTCACGGATCGAGCCGCGGCCCTCGACGCTCTGTCGAACGCCGTCGCCATCGGCTACTTGCGCGACGCGTGCGATGAGCGACACCGTGCCCTTGGGCTTCAGCAGGGCAAGGATCTGCGAAACTTTTTCCAGCACCGGCGTCTCGCGTTGCAGCCAAGGCACGTCGAGGTTAAAGTTGTACGGCTTGGCCGTTGCGACCTCGAACTCGTAGAGCGGCGCCGCGCCGCCGAGCCACAATCGCATGCCGATGTTGACGCCGGCGTCCTCGATGGTGCTGTTCAGGCGACCCTCGATCATGAACGTGCGCTTGCCAAGCCCGGACTCCCCCGGTTCGCCGGGGGCTTGGATGTTGCGCCACGCAACGCTGTTGCCATCCGTCGGGGTCGGACGCTGCACCAGCCTGAGTTGCCCGCTGCCGCTGGCGGGGATGAGCGGCTCGAGCGTTCCTTCCTCGTCGGTGGGCACGGGCACGCGCAGGTCGAGGCGAGCAGGGATAGTCGAGTCCTCGGCGAACGGCGCGGGGAAGGGGGAAGTCTCCTGGAAGTCCAGGACAAGTTCCAGTACGTCGAGCGCCCGGTCGTACCGCACCGTCGCGCCTCGCGTGCGTCCGCCGATGGCGAGCTCGGTGTACGCGTCGCGAAGCTGCAGCGGGATGGTCTCGGGTGGGAAGTCGGCCATGTCGATGCCGCCGAGCCGGCCGGAGAAGCCGTTGGGCCCCAGGCTGCCCTCGAACCGCAGCGGCTTGGCACTCGGGCTGAGCTTGGGATCCTCGAACGCCGTGACGTCGTACGCGCCCGGCTCGTCACGCGAACTCCTGAGCGAAGCAACCATGGGCAGCGTGCGGAGCTCGATGATATTGCCCAGCCCGTCGTGCTCGCCCAGCAGCACTTCGGCCTTGTGCACCACGATGCTGGGCAATGGCCCGCCACCGCCGCCGCCCTCTGGGGCCTTGATCGCCAGGATGTTGAGGTCGAAGTCGTCGATCGGTTTGCTGATCGCGACGTCGGCATCGAAGACCTCGACGCGCCGCACGAGCGACTGCCCACGCAGCTTGCCACGCCACCAGAGCAGGATGCGTCCACGCTTGATAGTCAGAAAGTCCGCTGCGTCGCCGACCGGCGCACCCTCGGCTTCGGGTGTGCTGAAAATCACGTCGCGGATGATGATGTCGCCGCCCAGGTCGAGCCGCAGCGATCCGCCCTCGGTACGCACGCCGAGTTCCTGTTCCAGCTTGGGTCGCAGCACGACGCCGGCCGCGGGCGTGAAAAGCAGGCCGACAGCCGTCGCCCCGAGCACGCCGAGAACCATCATCGCCCATGTAGCGCGCCAGAACCACCGCCGGCGCCACGAGCGTTGCTTGGGCTTCGGGCTGTCGGAAGGCTTGCCCATCTGGTCTCCGTGCGGCTTTGTGTCAGCCCCGGACCACGTCAACGAGCCACTGCGGCATGGGGCAGGGGCGGCCGGTCGCGTCGACGCACGCCAACTCTGTGGTTGCTGTTGCCAGAGGCTGGTCGCCGACCCGGTCGGACCGGCCATCGCCTGCATCGGCCAGTTCCACGACGTATTCGTGCCGCAACCGTGCCCGGCCGGCGATGCTGGCGGTACACGAAATGTTCAGGACATCGTCATACTTCGCCGGCCGCCGGTAGGCCACGTCGAGCTTGGTCACTACCAGGAATACCCCCGACGCTTCCATCTGGGCATAGGTGTTGCCGCTGGCGCGAAGGGCCTCGGTCCTCGCCATCTCGAGCCAGGGCACGAAGCTGGCGTGGTGGGCCACGCCCATGGGGTCGCACTCGCAGTATCGGACTCGGACGTCGATGGAAGTTGCCCCGGTGGCTGAGGATGCGGGATTTGGGTTCGTTGTGGGCACCTGGCGAGTCTAGCGTTACCGTTTCCCGCACGACTCAGCCCTCGGAGGCACCAGCACGCCGGATGGCAACCCCTGACACCAACCAACCCCAGGCCGCTCCGGGCCGGCAGCCGACGCCGCCCGTGGAAGTGCGTGCCCTGCTGGCCACCGACCCCATCGCTCCCATCACCGAACTCCTGCACCGGGCCTACGCCAGCCAGCGCGAGCGCGGCATGGACCCACTGGCCGGCCGCCAGTCCGTCGAGATCACCCGCCAGCGGTGCTACCGCGGGCAGACGTTCGTCGCCCTCACGCCCGCCGCTGGCCCTCCCTCCAGCGGCTTCGCGAAGCGGCTGCTGGGCGTGATCCTCTTCCAGGAACGCGAAGACGCCGCCTTCCCGCCTTGGTTCCTCCGCAAGGACGTGACGCACTTCTCTCAGTTCGCCGTCGAGCCAGGGTTGCAGCGTTCGGGGGTCGGCGTCGCATTACTGGCCCGAGTCGAGAGCGAGACCCTCGCGATGGGCGCCACCGAACTCTCCCTGAGCATGGCCGAGCCCGATGTGTCGCTGCGCGAGTACTACGAGCGGCGGGGCTACCGCGTCGTGCAGTCTTGGCACTGGCCCTACACCAACTACCAGAGCCTCATCATGAGCAAGTCGCTTACGCCGTCGCAGGGAGGTGAGTGATGGGCGCGGACCTTGGACGGGGTAAGGCCCTCGATCCCGCCGAGGGCGTGGTGGCCATCACCAGGGACGAACTGGGCCCCTTGCCGGACGACCTGCTCGAGCGGCCCGATGCCGCGCGGCACGACCCATCGCGCTGGTTCGAGTATCCCGATCGCCCGCTCGAAGTCGAGGTTGGTCCCGGCAAGGGCGGCTACCTCGTGGAAGCCGCGCAGGCGCGGCCCGAGAGCAACTTCCTGGCCATCGAGCAGGATCCAGATGTGTACTACTACACCGCCGACCGCGTGCGACGGCATCGCGAGGCCGGGGCGATCATGAACGCCCGCGTGCTGCGCGCCGATGCGGTGGCTTTTCTGAGGTGGCGCGTGGTCGATGGGTGTGTCCACACGCTCCACCTGTACTACTCCGACCCGTGGCCCAAGCGCAAGCACCACAAGAACCGCGTGCTACAGGATGGCTTCCTGGCCGACTGCTGGCGCGTGCTGCGACCCGGCGGCGAACTCCGGCTGGCAACCGACCACGAGGAACTGTGGGCGTTCTACGAGCAGCAGTTCGCTAAGTGGTGCGAAGGCGTGCCCGATGGGTTCAACGCCACTCCATTCGTGCGTGAAGAGTTGCCCAAGCTGCCGTCGGCTCCCGAGGGGGGGCTCATCGGCAGCAACTTCGAGCGCAAGTTCACACAGCTCGGCGCCACGGCCCGAGGCGCGATTCTCCGGAAGGACGAGGCCGCGCGGTGAGGGCGATCGTCTTATTGAGTGGCGGGCTAGATAGCGCGACCTGCCTCGCGTTGGCGAGACGGGAAGGATTCGAGTGCCATGCGTTGACGTTTGATTATGGCCAGCGACATAAGGCCGAAATTGAGTGCGCGATGCGGATCGCTGAACAAGTTGGGGCCGCCTCACACACGGTGTACTCACTCGATGTCGGGCCTTTCTCAGGATCCTCGCTGACAACTGACGAAGGCGTACCCAAGGACAACGACCATCCTGGCGAGGGCGATATCCCTTCCACATACGTCCCAGCACGCAATCTGGTGTTCCTGTCAATCGCGACGGCGTACGCCGAAACGCTCGATGCCGGCGACGTCTTCATCGGCGTGAACGCGGTGGACTACTCGGGCTATCCGGATTGCCGACCCGACTTTGTCGATGCGTTTGCCAGGGCCGCGACATTGGCCACGCGACGGGGCACGCAGGACGCCAGCCCGCTGACCGTACGGACACCCTTGCTTCGTATGAGCAAGGCCGAGATCGTGCGCGCGGGACTGGCTGCGGGCGTTGATTTTGTGCTTACCACCTCGTGCTATGACCCACAGGACGGAGCCGCTTGCGGCCACTGCGATGCGTGCGTCCTCCGGCGGCGTGGATTCGAAGCGGCGGGGGTAGCCGACCCGACGAGGTACGCATGAACGGACCATCGCTGCCGATCGCCGAGACGTTCGTGTCCATCCAGGGCGAGGGCAAACTGACCGGCGTGCCGTCTTGGTTCGCCCGGATGGCGGGGTGCAATCTACGGTGCTCGTGGTGCGACACGCCGTACGCGAGTTGGGAGCCGAAAGGCGATCAGCGATTGGTTGCCAACTTGCTGGAAGAGGCCCGGGCGTCGGGCGTCAACCACGCCGTGCTGACGGGCGGAGAGCCGATGATCTTCGAGGCCATCGCCGATCTGGCGCGCGGCTTGGCGGACATGGGCATCCACGTCACCATCGAGACCGCCGGCACGGTGCATCGCCAGGTCCATTGCGACCTGCTGAGCCTGAGCCCGAAGCTGG
>JAUHYE010000007.1 GCA_030426395.1 Phycisphaerae bacterium | reverse complement strand
CCGCTGGTTCGACACGTTCGAGGGCCCGCTGGCGGGCGCCATCATCGACGAGCTGGCCGCGTACGTCGATGGCGGCGGCAAGCTCATGTTCTCGATGGCCGAGCTCGACGAGCAGCCCGAGCTGTGGCCCATCCTGGGTATCGAGAGCGCGGTGGACGTGGTGGAGCCGTTGCAGGATTTAGTGGCGACGTACGGTGGCATCGATCCGGATCAATGGCATCCAGCTTTCTCGGGCCTTTGGCGTGTGATGGACGATCCGTCCCCGCCTCCGACGAGCGATTATGGCGATTGGCTCGAACCCGGGATTGGCAGCTTCGCCGTCGCCGTGTACGAGTCGGATCGTCACGCCGGCATCGTTCTCTCGAACAATGGCCGCGTGGTAGTTACCGGGGCGCACTGGGATTACTGGGATCTTGGTGGCGCCCGCATCGCCGAGGATCAGATCCAGTGGCTGCTGAACTGCCCGGCCGACCTCGACGGCGACGGCGAACTGACCGTGTTTGACTACATCACGTTCCAGAACATCTTCGTCGCCGGCGGCGCGGCCGGTTTCGTCGACTTCGAGTACGACGGCAGGGTCGACCTATTCGACTTCCTGGCGTACCAGAACCTGTTCGACCAGGGATGCGACTGAAGGACTCGAACCGCGGTCAGTCGATCTCGCTGACGATGTACGCGATCCACGACGCGTCGGCGTCGCCTTCGGTGGCGGGCTGGAAGTTGCCGTCGCCGCCGCCCTCGCCGTCGTCGCCCTCCCAATAGGCCGTGGCCTTGGTGAAGCCGGCCTCGAGCAACAAATCGCGCAGCTCGGGCATGGTCCACAGCCGCCAGTGGTAGGTGAAGGCGTCGCGCATGGCGCTGCCGTCCTTGAACTCGAAGTGGATGGCCGTGTCGAGCGAGGCGTCGATGGGGTTGTAGCGCACCTGCTCCCACACGTAGGTAAAGCCCTCGCACTTGCGGCGTTCTTCCTGCTCCATCAGGCTCTCGTAGCCGCCGTAGCAGTCCATGAAGAACAGCCCGCCGGGCGCCAGGCTCTTGCGGACGGCCTTGAAGTATTCGAGCAGGTCGGCCCGGACCATGAGCGCGTTATAGCTGAAGTTCATCGCGAGGATGGCGTCCATGTCCTGGCCCTTCTTGCCAGGATCGCGCACGTCGCGGTTCTTGAGGGTCAGCCGCTCGAGCTGCTCGCTCGTGAGCTGGCTGAGCACGTGGTCACGCCCCCACTGCAGCGTGGCCTCGTCGAGGTCGAGCCCGACGGCCTCGTTCGTCGGCCGGCGGCGGACCCACTCGGCGCTGGTCTGGGCGGTGCCACAGAAGTCCTCGCGCAGCCGCTTGGCCTTCTTGCCGCGGAGGGTCTCGTAGGTCTCGTCGATGAAGTCGATCTCGCTCTCGACGTTCTGGACGGCGGCGGTGTAGAGCTGGTGCCGGTCGGCGGTGGACGCCGTGAGCTTGGGGGCGGCGCTCGCCCGCCGCTTGGCGGTGCGCTTGGAGACGCTGCGAGGTCGGTTGCCGCTCTTGGACTGTGTCTTATTGGCCATCGGCCAGTGTAGCGTTGGCTCAAGTCCGGGCCAGCGAGCCACGATGAAGGGTTCAAGAAACCGGCCGGGCCTAGACTCGTCACCTCGCATCGCGGAAGGCCCGAACCGGCCGCAGCGAGCGTTCGTAACTGGCCTTTCGGGTTGGCCTTCAGGGAGGATTCGGCATGAAGCTGACGATGGTGGGCACGGGGTATGTTGGGCTGGTGACCGGGGTGTGCTTCGCCAACACCGGCAACGACGTCGTCTGCCTGGACGTGGTCCAGAGCAAGGTCGACCAGATCAACCGCGGCGAGTGCCCCATCTACGAGCCGGGCCTGACCGAGCTCATGCAGCGCAACCTCAAGTCAGGCCGCCTGGTGGCCACCCTCGACAAGGACCTGGCCTACGAGGACGCCGAGATGATCTTCATCTGCGTGGGCACCCCCAGCGGGGCCGACGGCAAGGCCGACCTCAAGTACGTCTTCCAGGCCGCCGACGACATCGCCGCCGTCATCAAGCGGCTCGGCCCTGGCCAGACGCCCAAGACCATCGTCGTCAAGAGCACCGTGCCCGTGGGCACGACGCTGGCCGTGCGCGATCGCATCCGCAAGACCGTGGGCGACCTGCCCTTCACGGTGGGCGACAACCCCGAGTTCCTCAAGGAGGGCGACGCGATCATCGACTTCAACAAGCCCGACCGCGTGGTCTGCGGCGTCGAGAATCCCGATGATCCCGAGGACCTGACCGCCAAGCGGTTCCAGGAGGTCTACGAGCCCTTCACCCGCAACGGACACCCGATCTTCATCATGGACATCCCCTCGGCCGAGATGGTCAAGTACGCCAGCAACAACTTCCTGGCCACCAAGATCAGCTTCATCAACGAGATGGCGATGCTCTGCGAGCAGTTCGGCGCCAACATCAACCGCGTGCGCGAGGGCATGTGCAGCGACAGCCGCATCGGCCACAAGTTTCTCTATCCGGGCCTGGGCTACGGCGGGAGCTGCTTCCCCAAGGACACGCTGGCGGTCATCGGGATGGGCGACCAGGCCGGCTTCGACACCCAGCTCTCTCGGGCCGTCCACGACGTGAACCAGCGCCAGCGCAGGCTGTTCTTCGACAAGATCCTCGCGCATTACGGTGGCTCGCTGGCTGGCAAGACCCTGGCCTTCTGGGGCATCGCCTTCAAGCCCAACACCGACGACGTGCGCGAGGCCCCGGCCCTGACGCTCATGCAACTGGCCCACGAGCACGGCGCGACCATCCGGGCCTACGACTCGGTGGCCGACAAGACCGGCAAGCAGTCCCTCGACGAGATGGGCGTGCCCGCCCAGATCGTGGGCGACATGTACGAGTGCCTCGAGGGCTGCGACGGCGTCGTGGTCTCGACCGACTGGGACGAGTTCAAGGCCCCCGACTTCAACCGCATGGCCCAGCGGCTGGCCGAGAAGACCATCTTCGACGGCCGCAACCTTTACAAGCGTGACCACATGGCCGAACTGGGCTTCAGCCACCACAGCGTGGGCCGCCCGAGCGTGACCGCCATTGGATCCGGGGCCGGCGAGCCCCAGCGGGCCTGATCGAGCCCCACCACCCCGCCCCGACACCCCAAACGGGCCCTACAGTCACGGCTCCCCTGCCGATGATCTGCGGCGGGGTTGTCCCTTGGAGGTCTGAATGCCCCTGCTGCTCGCGTTGAACCCGGTGCTGTCCAACCTGCTGATGCTGGTGTTCATCGCCGTGGCGGTCATCATGATCCTGATCATCCTCATCCAGCGGCCCTCGGGCGGCGGGCTGAGCGGGGCCTTCGGCGCCTCCAGCGGCGGCTCGGGCCAGACGGCCTTTGGCGCCAAGACCGGCGACGCCCTGACCCTCATGACCATCGGCACCTTCGTGGTGTTCATCCTGACGGCCATCATGCTGGTTTACACAAGCCGCCCCCCCGCCACCACGCCGGACCAGCCGGCTGCGAGCCCGGTGGGTGAGCAACTGCCCGCAGAGACTCCGGAAGGCGCGTCTAGCGAAACCACGCCAAGCGAGGGCGAGACCGTCGACCCGGCCACGCCCGACCCCGACGCCACGGGGGAGGCCACGCCTGACGAGACTCCAGCCACCGAGCCGACCCAGCCCCCGGCGGGTGAGCCGACCGAGACGCCCACCGGCGATCCGGAGCCCGGCTCGTGAGCCCAGGCCTCTCGTGGGAGCGGCCATGATCCGCAGCATGACCGGCTTCGGCGACGCCCGCCTGGAGCGCGGCGGGGTGACGTACAGCCTCGAGGTCCGCTCGGTCAACCATCGCTATCTCAAGGCCCAGGTGCGCTTGCCCGACGAGTTCGCGCCCCTCGAGGGCGGGCTCGAGGAAACCCTCCGCGGCCTGCTGCAACGCGGTAGCGTGACGGTGCGGTGCTCGGCCGAGGGCTCGCCCGCCAGCCAGGCCGGCGCGATCAACGAGAACGTGCTGGAGGCCTACCTCAAAGCCATTGAGGGCGCCTCGCACAAGCTGGGCAGCGGCACCACCGTCGACATGGCCGGCCTGCTCGCCCTGCCCGGCGTGCTTCGGGCCGAGCCGCTGGACGCCCGCCTCGCCGCCGCGCGAGAAGCGTTCAACGAGTTGCTCCCCAAGGCGTGCGACAAGCTCGTCGAGATGCGCAAACGCGAGGGTGCGGCCCTGCACGCCGAACTCGCCGAGCTCTGCGGCGTGGTTTCCAACAGCCTCAAGATCGTGCAGGCAAAGGCCCCAGAGGTCAGTAAGCTCTACGAAGCCCGGCTCAAGGCTCGCATCGAGCAATTGCTGCCCGAAGCCGAGCCGGTCGACATCGTGCGCGAGGTGGCGGCCTACGCCGAGCGGTGCGACGTGAACGAGGAGATCTCTCGCCTGAGCGGGCACGTCGAGCAGTTCTTGCACGCCATCGAGGAAGACGGGCCGGTCGGACGCAAGCTCGACTTCATCGCCCAGGAGATGCTGCGCGAGGCCAACACCATCGCCAGCAAGAGCCCCGACGCCGATCTGTCGCGTGCGGCCATCGAGGCCAAGGCCGCCATCGACCGGATCAAAGAGCAGGTCCAGAACGTCGAGTAGCGCCGTGGACCGAGGCGCACCAGATCACACCACGACCCCCGGGCCGGTCGACCTCGAGACCCTCGCCGCCGCCGAATCGCATGCGGGCTTCGCCGTGGGCGAGGTGCACCACGTCCGCATCCACTACCCCATCGGTCAGGTGCTCAAGGCCGCGCCGCTGAACGCCGGCAATCCCCAAGCTCCCAAAATCGTGCTGCTCGGCTCGTTGTGCGGCCCCATCGTGCTCAAGCGGCTCGCGCCGGGACGCGACGGGCCCGAGTTCGTGCACGTGATCCACTCGATCCACCGCCGGTTGGCGGCGCACGGCTTCCCGCTGGCTCCGCTTCTACCGACGCGCGGTGGTGCGAGCGCGTTGCGACTCGAAGGTCGCGTGTACGAGGTCTGCGGCTTCAAGCGCGGCGGCAAGTGCGACCGCTCGCCCGCGCAGACGCGCCTGGCTGGTGAAGCCCTCGGTCGATACCACGCGCTGCTCGCCAACGCGCACGACCACCTGGGCGCCATGGGCCGCGCCATCGGCGAGCCGCTCACCGGCGTATACCATGACGACGAACGCATCCGCCGCGCTCTGGCCCGACTGCCCCAGGCCCTGGACGCGCCCGGGGGCGACGAACTGGCCGCCAGGCTTGGCTCGCTCTACGAACGCTCCGCCGCCCGCGCCCGCGACGCGCTCGAGGGCGGCGAGATGCAGATCGTCCACGGCGACTGGCACCCGGGCAACCTCATCTTCGACAATGGCGAACTCACCGCCGTGCTCGATCACGAGTCGGCAGGCATGGCCCCCGCGATGCTCGATATCGCCAACGGCGCGCTGCAATTCTCGCTTCAAGGCGCGGGAGGTGACTTCCGAAAGTGGCCCACACCACCGGCGCCCGACCGACTCACGGCGTTCCTCGGCGGCGTGCATGGCGGTCGGGCCATGATCGGGGTGCCCGGCGTGGGCCAGCAGGCCCTTGGGGCACTCCCCTGGCTCATGGCACAGGCCCTTATCGCCGAGGCGGCCGTGCCCATCGCGGCCACTGGGGCTTTCGACGGCCGAGACCCTTCGCCTTTCCTGCGGATGGTCGCTCGAAAGGCCCAATGGCTCGCCGATAACCCCGCCGAGGTGCTCCAGCACGCCCGACCCTGAGCGGCCGTACCATTGGGTGCCATGATTCGTGGGCGTCGAACCATCGTTGTCGGGTGCGTCCTGTCGCTGGCGACGGCGTGCGTTGCGTCGCAGCAGCCGTCGGACATCGAGGCCGCACGCGCTGCCATCGCCGATCTGGCCAGCGAGAGTTGGACCGATCGCGAGGCCGCGAGCGATGTGCTGTCCAACTTTGCCGACGTGATCGACTCCGGCGAGACACTCCGAACACTCGAACTTGCCCTCGCAGAATGGCTCCAAGCCGCCGACGCGGACGAAGCCAGTAGCGGCGACCGCGCCGAGGTGCTCGCACGATTCGAGTTGCACGCCATCCGCGCGTACTTCAACGCGCCGCGCGCCGGCCTGGGCATCACCTACGACCCAATGCCCACGCCCCGCGGCGTCCGGCTCGGCTCCACCGTCGAGGGCTTCGACTCGCACGGCAAGCTGCGCTCGGGCGATGTCGTGCTGAGTTTGTCGGGTGCACCCGTCGATGCTGGCACGATGGATCTACCGGTCGCGATCGCCTCGCACCTGCCGGGCGAGGAGTCCGTCATCAGCGTGCTGCGCAACGGCGAGCCGATGGACATCACCGTCACGCTCGGCCGCCGCGACGACCTGAGTTCGGTGCGCCGTCTCGATGAATCGGTGCTCCGGCGGGCCTGGGCCATCCGGATGGATCGCCTTCGCGGCGAGACCAACCACGACAAGCTCGACACCAATGCCTCACGTTTCGTCGCGACCGCCCCGGGGATGACCGCACGCTCTCGGCTGCGGCCGATGGCTGCCGACGTCGCCCTTGGTGGCCAGCCCGGGCAAAGCGTCACACGCGAAACAAGCGGTTTCACCCAATTCGCAGATGCCAATGGCGCCGAAGCCATCATCCGGGCCGAACTGGCTCAGCTCGAACTCACACTCGCCCGGGTCGACCGTGACCTCCAGACCGTCCGTGTCCAGATTTCCAGGCTCCAACTCGAGATCCCCATGACGGCCGACACCGAAGAGGGCCGCGAGCAGGCCAAGCGCATGAATGCTCGCATCACGGAGCTGCGCGAGCTCCAGGGCGAACTCGAACAGCGTAAGGTGCAACTGCTCCAGGAACGCGTCCGGCTCGCACGGGCCCTCAGCCAGTAAGCACTACGGCTTCCGCCACACCCCACAGCACCAGGCGTCCTCCTCGCGCCCCGGCACGTTCTCGATCGCCGCAAACGGCGTGAGCGGGTGCCACGACATGCCCCCATAACGCATCGACGCGATCCGATCGAGCCCAGCTCGGGCCATGAGGGCTTCGATATCAACGCCGAAGGGATGCGGGTAGCTGGCCGCCCAACGAGCATCGTCTTCCGGCGTCGCGTCTCGCATCGACTCGACCCACGGCATCGCCGCTCCATCGATCAGCCAGTCATGATCCTGGCTCAGTTGCTGGTCGATGAGGCCGGCAAGGCCTTGGACATACCGCTGCAGGCCTTGCTCGCACGGCGCCATTTCGGCGGCGGCGATCACCAGACCACCCCGGCTCAATCCAGCGATCGCATCACGCAGAGCCGCTTCTGGGTCTCGCTTCGTGCTGAGCGATTGCCAGAACACCACGGCCTCGAACGGCGGCTCGATCACGGGCGTGAGTTCCACCGGCACGTCCGCCAATGGCACTATTCCAAGCATGTTGGTTCGGTAGCCGCGTCGGAGCAAACCGACTCCTTTGGGCACGCCATCAAGGACGGCACGCAGGGGCGACAGGTGGAACTCCATCGGTGCATTGTCGACGGCTGATCCAGGCGACTCGATAGACTCAACACCCGCCCACGGCACCTTCAACCGCCGCGACACCGGCTCGCTCAGCACGAGCTTCCGCTCGAGCCCGGCTATTTCCTTTCGAGCGACTTCTGCGTTGCGGATCTCCGACGCATGGCGATCCAGGAACGGCCGCCCGAAGCGAATCAGCGACTCGACGATGCGGCGATTGTCGGCAGTCTTCTGCTGGTCGTGCACGCGCATGCACGCGACGGGGTGGTCGATGGCTTCGAACCGAGCGCCCGCTTCGAGCAGCTTGAGCCACAGCTCGTGGTCCATGGTGAAGTGGTTGGCTTCGTTCAATCCACCAATGCTCTGGAAGAACTCGCGGCTGAAAAAGGCCTCGGGTTGAACGATGAGTTCCCCCGCGAACCACTTCGTGCGTAGACGCAGCAGGTTCGCCATGTCGATTGGCTCCGGCGGCTTGGGCGAGAAGATCGTTCGATCGCCCTCGACGAACCGGCATCGACCGACGAGCACGTCCGGCGCGTCATCGCTTGCCAGTCGCTTGAGCATCGGGCCGAGCGCGCCAGGCTCGAACCAGTCGTCGGCGTTGATCCACGTGGCGTATCGCCCGGTGGCGTGGTCGAGCAGACCCCTGTTGATCGCCGCGCTCTGGCCGCCATCGGGCGCACTCTGCCAGTGGGTTAGGTGTGTTGCTTTCTCCAGCAGCCCCACCGTCTCATCCGTGCTGCCACCGTCCATTACGATGTGCTCGACGCCGTGCTCACGGGCGATGGGCGAGGCCATCTCGGCCGCCACCGACTCGAGGCACTGGCCGATGTACTTCCCCTGGTTGAGCGAGGGCGTGACGATGGACAGCAGCGGTGGTGGCACGGGAGGCCAGTCTACGAGCCCGGAAACGCCGAGGCCTCCGCCCAGGCTTCCAACGCCGCCCGAGCGCCGGCTCGCGGATCGGCCAATTGCCGAGCATCGGCGACGACCGCCGCATTGGGAGCCGAGATAGCCAAAGCGGCCGCGAACGCCGAGGCCTCCAGCCGACCGTTCTGGCCGCCCAGGGGTATTCGGCCCGCGACCCCGGCATCGCTCAATCGAACGCTGGCCAGCCTTGCGCCAAGCGTCGTCACGGCCTTCGCGGGGCTCGCACCGGCCATGATCGCCAGAGCCGGGTCCAAACCTACATCGCCAGCCTCGGCCGCTGGCCACGCGTGGTTCGCCAGCCGTACGCCATCCCGCTCGGCGGCGGCGTTGATAGCTTCCATCGCGTGCGGATCGGGAGAGTCGGGGAAGGTCAGGCTCACCACGGGCTGGGTGGGCAGCAGGCCGGCGATCTCACGCACGAGCCCGATGGCCCCGATCACCGCGTCGCTGGCACGCTCGACGTGCACGCCGTCGGCGAGGTGCTCGGGGGGGAGCCAGAGGTCAAGCCCGGTCAGTACCAACTCGCCGCGTTTGAGAAGCGCGGCAAGGTCCCGCCGGGCCGAGCGATCGAGCGATCGCGGCCTCGCCTCGGGGTGCGTCGCGTCGAGTTGCACCGCCCTGTAGCCAAGCGAGGCGGCGAACGCCACGGCCTCGCGCACGGGCGTGTTTCGCCAGGGGCAAAGGGCAAGGCCGAGGGGCGTGCTGGGGGATTGCTGGAACACCCCGTGTTGTAGCAGGCCCACGGCTCGCGCGGCTAGGCTCAGCGATGCCCGACGCACCGACGAAGCCGCCCCCCTACCGCCTCGAAGCCATCCAGGTGGCCGCGTGGGCAACATGGTCGGGGGCGTTGCTGGTCACGGGGCTGACGGCGTACTTCGTGTTCACCCTGCTCAAGCGGCTTGACCCCAGCCTGCCCGAGTTTTCGGCCTACGGCGGCGAGCACTGGAAGCTGCTAGGTGGGTACGTGGCCGAGCGGCTGTTCATCGGGGCCGACGTGGTCGGCTTCCTTGCGATCTGCCTGGGCGGCGGGGCGTTCGCGCTGGCCAGTTGGAAGGGCTCCCCCCACCCGCGTTCGTGGATCGCGGCCATACGGGCGTTGCTCATCATGGCCATGATGGGCATCATGGTCTTTCGCTTCGCCTCGCTCGACCCCGCCATGCAGACCGACCTGAGCGCCTACCGCCAAGCCGCCGCCCCGGCCGACACCGAGAACGCCCTAAGCATGCAGGCCGAGTACGACAAGCACCACGACACCGCGAGCAAGGTCATGCTCGCCAGCCTGCTCGTGTCCTTGGGGGCGCTGGTGTTCACGCTGGCCACGACCCGCCGGGTCATGACAGGTGGCGCTGTCGATAGCACTAAGCCCATCAGCACGTCCACACTCCAGGAGCCCGAACTGGCTCGGGGCCCCCGGCGTTGACGGTGCGGACGCCCGACAACCCGAGGGGTTTGCGAGACCTGCCCTTTCGCGTTCCTGAGGTCACAAAATCGGAAAAGGCCCGGGCCCGCCGCATCGCCAAGGCGTTGGCCGAGCGATATCCCGACGCGGTGTGCGCCCTCGACTACACCACCCCGCACGAGTTGCTGATCGCGACCATCCTGTCGGCCCAATCCACCGACGTTGGCGTGAACAAGGCCACGCCCGCGCTCTTCGCGGCCTTTCCGACGCCACAGGACTATGCCGACGCAACCCCTGCCAAGATTGAAAAGCACATCAAGTCCATCGGCCTCTACCGCAACAAGGCCAAGGCCATCCATTCGGCCATGACCAGCGTGGTCAACGACTTCGGCGGCCAGGTTCCCCAGACCATGGACGAACTACTCACGCTCCGAGGCGTCGCGCGCAAGACCGCCAGCGTGGTGCTTGGAAATGCCTTCGGCATCAACGACGGCTTCGTCGTCGATACCCACATCGAGCGGCTGAGCAAGCGGTTCGGGCTCGCCCCGCACGACGCGTCGGTGGCCATGGTCGAGCGATACCTGATCGCCCTGTTCCCTCGAGACCAGTGGACCGACCTGAGCCACCGGATCATCTATCACGGCCGGCAGGTCTGCAAGGCCCGCGGCTGGCTGTGCGAGCAGGACAGCATCTGCCAGCGCTTCTGCGAGAACGCGCGGGGAGGCGAGTGACCCTGGTTGTGATTCGGGGAAAGCGAGCCCGCCGCGATTCGAACGCGGAACCTCTGGCTTCGGAGGCCAGCGCTCTATCCAATTGAGCTACGGGCTCGAAGGGCCGACCCGGTGTCGGCCACGGGCTCATGGTAAGGACACCCGTGGTGGCAAGCAAGGCCCGCACATCTGCCGACGCAGCACAACCGGCCATGCTGCCCGCCCCGCTGTGGGCCGTGCTGTCGTTTACCTTCGTGGGCAGCGTGGGCACGGCCGTCGCCACCGTGGGCGTGCCCTTCCTGGCCCAGAGCGCCTACGGCTACGGCGAGACCGAGGTTCTGCTGCTCGCGCTGCTCTACGGCACGGTCTACATCCCAGGAGCACTCGGCGCGGGGCCAGCCCTGCGACGCCTGGCCTCTCGCTACGCCTGGCTCACAAGCGGTCGCCTGCTCGCGGGCATCAGCATCGTGCTGGGGTTGCTGGCCGTGCTGCCCCTGGTGACCAGGCCAGCGGCCGAAAGCGGCACGATGGGCGCGTGGGCCATCTGGCTCATGATGGCGGCACAGGGCGTGCTGAGCGGTGCGACGTGGCCCATCGTCGAGAGCTATCTCAGCGGCGGGCGGCGGGGCGAGAGCCTTCGGCACGCCGCGGGCATGTTCAATATTACCTGGGGCGGATGCATCGTGGTCTCGCTGGCGGCCCTCGGGCCGTTCGTCGAGCACCACCCCCTCGAAGCGCTCGCCGCCATGCTGCCGGTGTACGGCCTCTGCGCTCTGCTGACGATCTGGATGGGTCCAGAGCCCGCCCGCAGCCTGCCCGATGCCCACCCGACCCGGCCGGCCCGCTACAAGAAGCTGCTCTCGGTATTCCGTGTGCAGCTTCCCATGAGCTTCCTGCTCGTGGCGATCCTCGAGCCGGTGTCGCCGTTCCTGCTTGCGAGCGTCGCAATCGACGACCCCTGGCGCGCCCCCGCCGCCGCGATCTGGCTAGCCACGCGCGTCGCGACGTTCGCCCTATTCGCTCGCTGGCACGGCTGGCACGGGCGATGGGCCATGCCCGTGGTCGCGGCCAGCTTGCTGCTCGTCGGCTTCGCGGGCATCACGACCGGGCCCAACCTCGACACGCTCCCGGTCGCCCGCACGGTGGTGCTGCTCGGTCTCGCAATCACGGGGATTGGCGTGGGCATGATCTACACCGGCGCGTTTTACTACGCCATGGAGGTCGGCGACGCCGAGATCGATGCCGGCGGCAAGCACGAGGCGTTCATCGGGCTGGGCTATCTTGGCGGGCCCATCGTCGGGCTCATTGCCTACGGAACGGCTCAGCCTCACGGCCCGCTCTCGGTCAGCCCGAGCCTGCTGCTGCTCGCCATCGCCGGGACGCTCGTGGTAACGCTCGGTCTCGGCTCGGTGGTTTGGGCAATCCGATCGGGGCGACAAGATCGAGATTCGGGTTCACCCGATTACCGATAACGGATACCCTCTGTACTGAACGGCCCGGACCTTGGGTGCGAATAACTCAGGAGCGCTGACGGTACAACCGTGTTCAACGATCCTTGTAGTTGGCCACTCCGCAGGCCAAACGGGTCGGATGAGCCGATGCGTTGGCAAGCGCCCGGATTCGGGGCATGGTCCATAGGACGGACCGAGGCCCAAGTACGTCAGGAGGCATCATGCGACAGACCGGAACGAGCACGCGCGTCTTGGGGACCGCGGCGGCCCTGCTGGCCGCCCTGGGCACCGCGATTGCGGCGCCGACCGCCCTCGGCTATCAGGACGCCAACCAGGCGACCCAGGCCCAGCCCGCCAAGACGGCCTCGACGCAGGACGCCAAGGCCTGGTCGGGCGATCTGTGGGACGCCGCCGCTCGTGGCGACCGCCGGGAGTTCGTCAAACTCCTGAACCTGGCCCCGAACCGTGTCCGCGATCCGATGCTGGCCGACTCTGCCTCCTCGCTGGGTGTGTCGCTCGACGAGCACACCGTTGCGCGCCACGAGAAGGTGGCCGAGCATCGGGAGGAGGTCGCCGCAGCGTTGGCCACCCTAGCCGACACACCCGAGCCCCTCGAGAGGGAAGAGGCACTCCTCGAAGGCATGAGCGCGGCGATCGCGCTGCACATGCTGGCCGACGACAAGGAAGCCGTTCTCGTCGATGAGCAGGTGAAGCAGATCGTTGCCGCCGCCGACGCCGAAGCCCGCGCCGCCGAGGCCGACGGCCGCTGGTACGCCGCCGCCGAGATGTTCGAGCGCCTGCACGCGCTGTACGAGGACGAGGGAACCTATCTGGCCGACCGAAAGCGTCAGCTCAAGCGCCTGTCGCTGATCGCGTTGTACGCGCCAGAACGCAATCACGAACTCCGCAGCGAGCGTCTGGTCGAGAGCGGCGAGGAGGCCTTGCCACCCTTCAACCCCGCCGGCGAGTCGGTCGAAGAGCGCCTCGAGGACATCGAGCCGCTCATGCTGCTCTATTCGATGGTCAACGCGGACCGCCACCACGTATCGGGCTCGAAGATGAAGGACCTGCTGGTCTCGGGCCTCAAGGGCCTGCGGCTATTGGCCGAGACCGACGACCTGTACGGCGCTTACCCCCAACTGGCCGACGAGAACACCCGCTCGCGTTTCATCGAGGCGCTCGCGTCTCGCACGGCCGACGTCGAGCGCGCCCCGGTCGCGAACGATCGCACGCTCCAGGAGGTCGTCCGCGACGTCCAGGTATGGAACCGCGAGACCGTGCGGCTGCCCGATGCCCTCGTGCTCCGCGTCTTCGGCGACGGCGCCATGCGTGCGTTGGACGACTACACCGAGATCATCTGGCCCTACGACGTTCGCCAGTTCGAGCGCAGCACCCGCGGCAACTTCAGCGGTATCGGCGTCTCGATCCAGATGAACAACAAGCGTGAGATCCAGGTCGTCACGCCGCTGGACGGCACACCCGCCCAGCGCGCCGGCGTGCGAGCCGAAGACGTCATCACCAAGGTCAACGGCGACCCAACAATGGGCATCTCGCTCAATCAGGCCGTCGACAAGATCACCGGGCCCAAGGGCACGCCGGTGGACATCACCGTAACGCGCGGCGAGGAGGACGAAGAAGAGGAAATCACCTTCACCATCGTCCGCGACACCGTCGAGCTCAAGACCGTCAAGGGCTGGGAACGCATCGACGCGACCGACGACCACTGGAACTGGATGATCGATCCGATCTACGGCATCGGCTACGTCCGCCTCACCGGCTTCACCGAGAACACCACCGAGGACTTCGACAAGGCGTTGGCCGAGATGACCAAGCAGGGCGTGCAGGGGCTGATCCTGGACCTGCGGTTCAATCGCGGCGGCCTGCTCGACCAGGCGGTCGAGATCACCAGCCGATTCGTCGACTACACCAAGAGCCGCAAGTCGTTCGGCCAGGTCGTGGTCTCGACGCGCAACGAGCGCACCGACGGCACGGGCATGGCCCCCGAGCGTCTGCAACGCCGCAACTCGATCCTGCCCGAGATCCCCGTCGTTGTGCTGATCAACGAAGGCAGCGCCTCGGCCAGCGAGATCGTGGCCGGCGCGATCCAGGACTACTCCAAAGCTTCGGCCGCCAAGGCCGTCGTGATGGGCCAGACGAGCTTCGGCAAGGGAAGCGTGCAGAACGTGCTGCCCATCGACCCCGAGCGTCGCTCGTCGCCGCGGGCCCTGATGAAGCTGACCACCCAGTACTACGTGCTGCCCGGCGGGCGGATGATCCACCGCGTGCCCGGCAAGATCGAGCACGGCGTTGTGCCCGACATGTCGGTCTCGATGCTGCCCGACCAGGTGGCCGAGAGCCTGATGCTCCGGCAGGAGGCCGACGTGCTGGTGCTCGATGAAGAGGGCAACCCCCCGGCCGTGGAAGATCGCCCCGATCCCTCGCGCCTGATCTCGGAGGGGATGGACCTGCAACTGAACGCGGCCCTGGTGCTGCTCCAGTCGCAGACCCGGCCCACCGCCGACGCGGCGGCCATGCTGCCCGAGGAGAAGGATCGGCGGACGCCCTGATCGATTGGGACACCTTGGCGACTCGGCGTGGCCGGCGCGTAGACTACTCGCACCGGCCACGCGTGCGCGCGGCCCTGACTATTGCCTGACAGACCCGCGGAGCCCACTTTACCATGGCCCAAGCCACCACGACCCCAGGAAGCGCTAGCGCTTCTTCGTCGAGCAACCGAGCCGTCGACGCCCTGAGCAACGACACGCTGCTCGGCTGGCTGCGCACCATGCAGCTCATCCGCGAGTTCGAGACCCGCACGCAGCAGGCCTACCAGCAGGCCAAGATCGGCGGCTTCTGCCATATCTACTCGGGCCAGGAGGCCTGCGCGGTCGGCACCATCGGCTGCACCAATGGCGACGATCCGGTCATCACCGCCTACCGCGACCACGGCCACGCCCTGGCCCGCAACATGAGCGCCCGCGCCTGCATGGCCGAGATGTACGGCAAGGCCGACGGCTGCGCCAAGGGCAAGGGCGGCTCGATGCACATGTTCGATAAGCCCAACCACCTCTACGGCGGTCACGGCATCGTGGGCGCCCAGACCCCGTTGGGCGCCGGCCTCGCCTTCGCGACCCGCTACGAGTGGGAGGTTCTCGGGACTGGCAAGAAGAAGGTCTGCCTGTGCTACCTGGGCGATGGCGCCATCGACCAGGGCGCGTTCCATGAAGCTTTAAACCTGTCGAGCCTCTTCGGCCTGCCGGTCATTTACATCATCGAGAACAACGGCTACTCGATGGGCACGGCCATCGGCCGCCACACGGCCAACCACGAGGACCTGATCTCCCGCGGCAAGAGCTACGGCATCCACTCGGTGCAGATCGACGGGCTCGACATCCGCGACGTGTATGACCAGTTCAAGCCCGTCGTCGACCAGTGCCGCGAGGAACAAAAGCCCGCGTTCGTCGACCTGCTGACCTATCGGTACCAGGGCCACTCGATGAGCGACCCGCAGAAGTACCGGACCAAGGACGAGGTCGATCAGTACAAGGGCAAGGACTCCATCGCCGCCCTGCTCGACCACCTCATGAATGATCGGGGTGCGATCGACGAGGATGGCTGGAAGGCCATGCGCGGCGAGATCCGCGACGAGGTGAAGGACGCCGTCGAGTTCGCCGAGTCGGCCGAGGCTCCCGACGTGGACGCGGAGTTGTATTCGGACGTTTTCGTGTACCCCCAGCCCAACCTGAGCCCCACGCGTGAGTACGTGCATGGGGCGAAGAACCCCATGCTCTAACACGGCTTAGCCCTCACGATTCGGGCATCCGGCCGTGTGTTTTTGCCCAATTTTACGGGGAAATTCCGGGGTTGACGATGAAGTCTTCCTCACCAGTTGCCGGTTATTGTTGCCCTCGCGTCACACGGCTCGCCGAGAAGAGCGGCCCCGACGCGGGGCCCAGGTACGGAAGTCTGGGCTTGGAATGCCCCGGGGATGGACAGCATCGCACCGCGGGGCAGGTCAGAACCTACACCAAACAGGCACGCATCATCGCTTGGTTTTTGCGGCTTCGTCCTATTGCAATGGCTGGAGAAGGTCGATAAGGCCAACAAGCCGGGCAAGGAGCCGGGACTCGTGGGCGATCAGAATCGATGATGATGGTGCGTTCCGGGTGTGGGGCGCTGGAGGACACGATGCCTGATCGCCGCCGCACTGCCATGGCCCTCTTGATGGCCGCCTCGGTCTTCGCCCTTCCCACGAGCCTCCTGGCCGGCCAGGACGACAAGGACTCGACCTCCAAGACTCGAAACACGACCGCCCGCGAGGCCCAACCCGAGCGTCTCAGGAATGCCCGGTCGGAGCGGCAGAACCTCCTCCTGGCGGGCCCAAGCCGCTTCGCACTGATGTCCAGCCGGCCGATCTCCAGCGGCGCGCGTGCCCGCCAGTACACCGAAGAAGAACTCCGCGAGATCCGGGCCGCCCAGCTCCGCCTGGTGCGTGACCTCTCGGCCGGTCCGAGCGGGAACCCCAGCGGCGGGACGGTGCTGAGCCACCCCACGTTGGGCCGCATCGTGCTCAGCAACACCGGCGCGTCGCCCACGGACCCCAAAACGCCCGGTGGCCGCGTGAGCATGCCCAACCCCGCGATGATCTTCGGCCCCAGCGCCGTGGCGGCCGATCCCTCGACCGACCCCCAGTCCGGTGGCGATCCGGGCGACCCCGGCAAGCCCGGTGGCGGCGGCGACGACTTCCCGGTGCTGACGCCCGGCTCGGGCTTTTCGGGCCCCACAGCCCAGCCGCCCGCGGTGGGCAACCCCCACCTGCGTGGCTACGACGCCAAGGCGATCGCCCGGTGGGACGTGGTGCCCTACCAGGACTTCGACGGCCTGTTCCACATCGGCGTGGTGGCCTTCCACATGAACGGCATCGACCGGGTCGAGTTCAGTGTGGAGGGCAGCCCGTGGGAAGACTGTGTTGTACGGGAAATGAAGCTCAACCCGCGGACTGGCGTGTGGGAGTACACGGCGACTCTCGACGCGTCGAAGTTTAAGGATGGGCAAGTTGAGGTTCGGGCACGAGTCTTTCCGCGGAACGCGGGTGAGGTGCGGGTGCTGGGGGGTGAGATCGACGGCCATAATGCCGGGTCGGTGCACTTTCGCAACGGCATCCATTCAATGTTCCTGAACGCCAACGCGGGCGGAACGCTGCCCCGGCACGAGGTTTACGCAGACGCGGTGAACGGGAGCGACACGGAGGGCGATGGCTCTCGAGCCAATCCCTTCCGCAGCGCTGGCCGCGCGTTGGCGCATGTCACCGCTGAGCATGGTAGTTCGGATGGGGCAGTGTGCTATCTGATGCCAGGTGAATATGTATGGGAGGGGATTCGCCACCCACACCAAATCTCGACCTCACATCGGTGGGCCACGGTGACTTCAGCGCCAGGAGTGGACCTAGAGGATGTTAAGTTCGTCGACAACGAGCCCGCTGGCCTTCGGACCCGCCTTGTTCGGGCCGACCGCGTGTCACTTACGGGCAGCGGCACGCCGCGAACCATTGACGCCATCGACAGTTACTTCTGGCTGAGCAACAGTGCTATTGCTGGCACAGACCGATTCGATGGAAGCGGCATCGCACGGGGACCTTGGGCTGGTATTTACGGAACCGATGTCGATGTTCGCGATATTTCAGCTCCGTTCAGCAGCACAACCTTCGTCCGGAATGTTTCAGCAACCAGCTTTTCCAACACCCCATTTGGCGCTGACACCATGGTGCTCAATGCCAAGGTCGATGATTTTTCAAGACATCCAGGCGGAACACACGCCGACGTCTTCCATTGGTATTGGGGCGATGACCAAGATCGCGAGAATCGCGTGATCTACGGCCTTGAAGTTCATCGGTTCCACTTGCTCGGGTTATTGATGAACCCTATCAGTGGCGGTGAACAAGAGATCAAAGATGTTGCTATCGTCAACGTTCACATTTCTAAGGATGAAGTCACGCCATCCTCAAGTATGTGGGGTCTTGATACCAACCATCTTGTCATCTCGAATTTCCAATTGCCAGACCAAGTCTTCCGATTTGATATTCATCGTGAAGATCAAGACGGACAGCTCACGATGAATAACGTTTCGATCTCAAATTCTGTTTTCACGTCACTTCGAGGCAACGCTGTTCCGGAGGATGCTTCCTTTCGAAATATCCATCTTCGTTACGGCCATACTTATGACACTTGGATTCCAGACGGCGTAAACATCACTGTTGGCGAGATGCAAGGCGGCTCGGAAAACCGCGAATTGTTCACCTACCCGTCTCGCGGGCAATACCACCCACGTCCCTCGGGTATCCTCTGGAATCGGGTCCCCGTCGCAGACTTACTCGTTCCCGCCGACGTGCTGGGCCGCCCGGCCACCGGCGACATGGTGCCGCTTGGCGCCTACTTCGGAGATGACGCGACAGGCGGATAATGTCGGTATGACTACAACCGCACAGAATATGCGCCTACGGCCGGGAACCGCCCCATCGTGGGTGCTTGTGCCATCCGATGACCAAGGTGGCTCGAACGGTCATGATGCACGGTTTGGCGGCTGGCGGCTGCTGGGTGAGCTTAATGACTTACCTGCCAACCTCACGACCTCGACCGATCGCTGGACGCTGCGGACCGGGCCCTTCAGCCACCAGAGCGCCTGGTACGCGACCAACGCCGATGGCTCGCTACGGGCCATCGGCAGCGATGCCTTGGCGGTGGCGCGGGCGATCGGGGCTGGCATCGACCCCTGGGCCCTGGTCGACGATCTGCTGCTGGGCTTTCGCCCCGATGGACGCTCGGCTTTCGAGGGTGTGCTGCCGTGCGGCTCAGCCCGAGCGATGGAGTACTCGCCCGCCGGCGTTCGCGTGGTTGAGCATGAGGTTGGGGCTGACCTGGAGGCCCTGGGCCGGCGCGTGGCCGAGGCGATGGACGCCGGGGCGTGCCTGGAACTGACCGGTGGGGTCGACAGTCGCCTGCTCTTGGCCCTGGGCGTGAGCGCGGGGGGCACGCCCAGCAAGGCGTTCACGATCGGTGGCGAAGGCGACCCCGACGTGGTAGTGGCCCGGCAGATTGCCGAGAGGCTGGGCATGGAGCACCGGACGCTCTCGGCCGAACTCGACGCAGCCGACCTGGTCGAAGACACGCGCGCGTTCGTGGTACGAAGCGGCTTCGTATGTAACGCGGCGGCATACGGGTGGCTGCCCAGCGTATTCGCCCAACTCACGGATTGGCGGACCGCCCAACTCTCTGGGGTGGGCGGCGAGATCGGCGAGGGATTCTACTACTCGAGGGTTGATGGGCTGTTCGAGAAACTCAACTCGCCAAGGTTGTGGCTGAGGACTCGGGTAGTGGTCGATGGTGGGCGTTGGGCCTCGTGCTTCGAGCCCGGAACGTTCGGCCGTCGGCTACGGCAGATCGCCGCTGAGCGGGCGGAGCTGAATACCCGCGAGCCATGGCGCGTGCGGACCGACGGGTTCTACACGCACGCTCGCATTCACGGCTGGGCGATTCCAGTGATTCGGGCGTCGGCGGCGTGGTACCGTCCTATCACGCCGTTCTTCTCGGGCGAGTACCACGCGTGGGCCCGGGCGCTGACGCCCGAACAATTGCACAACAGGGCGGCCCAGCGGGAGCTCATTGGACGGCTGAGCCCGCAGTTTGCGGCGATCCCCTATGCCAAGCAGTTGGCCGGACCGGGCGTGGGCAAGCTAGCCAAGGCCTGGAAGCTGGCTGGGCGGGTGCTGCCACGGCCTACGGTGCAGCCCGACCAGTGGATCCGGACGGCGCGCCAACTCATGCATTGGATTGGCGGTGCCGATAGTGTCATAGACCTTCTTCGTGATAGTCCCCCGGTGAAATTCGAGGAAGCGGCCCAGATCTTGAGGGGCGACGCTAGGGTAAATGCGGCCGCCATTGGATTCCTCACTACGATGGCACTTGCCCACAGTCATCTGTCCAGATAACCGACAACGGGAGAACGGCTCGGATTACTTGGCCCTTCCTCGCAGAAAGTCGATCCACTCTATGCCGACTGTTTCCATCATAATTCCAATCAAGAATGGCGCTCGGCTAATTAGTGAGACCATCTCGTCGCTGCGCACGCAAACGTTCTCTGATTGGGAGGCCGTCATTGTCGACGACTCCTCTACAGATGACACACAATCAGTATTGGCCTCGCTGTGCTCGAACGACCACCGCGTAAAGTATCGAGCCAATTCGTCCGGCATTGGCGGCGCACCGGCCTGCCGTGCGCAGGGCTTAGCCGGTTCGGATAGCAAATATGTGCTGTTCATGGATGCCGATGATTTATTGGCGCCACACTGTCTAAGCGAACGCGTTGCTATACTTGACCGCTCGCCTGCCCTTGACTTTGTTGTACGCAACACGGAGCTTTTCCGATCGCATCCAGGTGATATGGGCTTAATATTTAATGTCCTGGACGGTGGCGATGCGATGTCTCGTTTCCTTCTTTTCGACTTTCCCTGGACCGTAATGGGCCCCCTCTGGAGACGACCAGCAGCCTCTTCCCTAACTTGGGAGCCCTCGCTCTCTTCTGGCCAAGATGTTGACTTCCACTTGCAAGCACTCTTGCAAGACCTTAACTACAAAACCTTTGAAGAGGTCGACTGCTTCTATCGCAAATACAACTCGCCAGGCTCCGTTGGCTCTTCGCCTTGGGACGAACATAAGCTACCTTCGCACAAGTTCAGACTTCGACGCGTTGCAGAGTCGATAGCTGAAGAGGCAACACTCACCTCCATACGATGGAGATCACTTTGGGCATCTGCTCACTGGATTTCCCGCAAGTGGCTCGCACACCACAACGAACAAGAAGCCTACACTCTTTGGAACGAAATGTCCGCGAGCGCCCCTCCGCTCATTAGAGACTTAGGATGTAGGCTTCTGCGACGATCCGGCATGCGAGTCCGGGATCTACTCGATCAAGAATTAAGAAGTGTTTGGCCAGAAGTACTGTTTGTTTCTAGGAGCCTTACACTTGGCAGTGTTCCCGCTCATGGCGCGGGAAGGTCTCGGGCAGACGGCATAGGCAACGACCTGCTCCGAGCGGCTCGATCCGCGGCCGCTCATGGCTATTTTCAGGATGCTCTGTCAGCGTCAGTATCCAACTTGCGTCAGGGGCCGACTAGCATTCGATCATGGAAGTATGTGGCTTGGGCGTGTGCACTTCGACTCCGGGGTGGATCCTCCATGGGCGCAACGGATTGCCCGAAATGAAGAATTCAGAATCCGATGGCGCCGCCATCAGTCATGCTCGACACGCAACCGTTGTGATTCGCACCCGCGATTGCGAGCAAGACCTTCGAGTGCTTCTGCCTCTGCTCGCTGAGCAGACAGACATCGCTTTGTCCACCGTAATTGTGGACAATGAGTCGTCCGACGGAACCTTGGCTTTGGCACACGCCTTTGGAGCAACAATTGTATCAATCGCTAGAGAGCAGTTTTCATGGGGCAGAGCGCTCAACCTTGGCATATCGGCAGCCAACGATGAAGCCGTGATTCTGCTTTCCAGCGACGCGTTTCCAACTTCTGATTCTTGGGCACAAGAGATGCATGATGCCCTTATGCATACCGGAATCGCAACCATTTACGGAAGACAGGTGCCGCGACATGACGCCCCTGTCGATGAATGCGTAAGAGTTCTGAAGAAGTTCTCGGCAGTTAGTCATACGTGGTCGGAGAAAACAAGTCAAGAGGATGGGGCGCAGCGTTTAATAGCGTCCAATGCCTGTGCCGCCATTCGCAAGTCGGTTTGGGCTGCCAAGCCCTTTGATGAGCAGTGCCTCGGTGCGGAGGAGCTGCCTTGGGCGTCGCACGTACTTAAGAGTGGTCACTCTATTCGATACATTTCTCATGTCACGGTAGAGCATAGCCATCGCGAGACAGCCCAGAGGCAGGCTCGTCGTCTATGGGAGCTTTATTGTGAGGCAAGGCGTCGGTCAGACCATTCTATCGGCTTACTGGATCCAGCTCGGATGACTATGTCTTTTGTTCGTATTCGTATCAGAAACGTGCTAATTGCTAAAAGACGGTTTCGGCAGCGAGCGGAAGGCATTGTTAAACTTCCACTGGAGGCATTCGTGTTGTTCTGGCTCTGCACATGTAGTGTCTTGGGCGACCGAGACCTTGGCCATCACCTCAAATGGTGAGCCAAGTTGTCATCAACTTGGACTTGGATTCGTGTTCCAACGTTTACGTTCCAGTAATTCTGAGGATCTTCGCAAGACGCCTGTTACTTCTCAAAAGGCGCATGGTCTCGCCTACTAGAACGTGGGTCAATGAATGCACTTGCTGCTAGCTGACATTGCAGGACACGATTTGGCACACGCCAATCAGACGTCGATACATCCAGTCGGCGCTCTAGTACTTGGTATCCTCGGACTAATGGTATTTGCATTGCCGCGACGGTGGTCACTGCTGCCGTTGCTGGCGATGGCGTGCTTCGTGCCCGCCGGGCAGCGCATCGTGGTTGCCGGGTTGGACTTCACGTTCCTGCGATTGCTGGTGATTGCGTACTGGGTGCGCATCCTCGCATTCCAGGACTTCAGAGGCCTGCGGCTGGTGGCACTGGACTACGCGGTGGCGGCGTGGATCCTGGTCGGTTCGCTGGTTTTCATCGTGCAGTGGGCCAACATGTGGGCCGTGACCAACCGCACCGGGTACATCTACGAATCGCTGGGCATCTACGTCACGTTCCGCTGCCTGCTGCGCTCGTGGGGGGACGTGGAGCGCACGATCCTAATCCTCGCGCTCATCTCGCTTCCCGCGATGTGCTTCTTCACGGTTGAGCAGATGACCGGACGCAACCTGTTCAGTGTGATGGGCGGAGTGCGCGAGTTCACCCAGGTACGCGAGGGGCGGTTGCGTGCCCAGGGCGCCTTCAGCCATCCGATCATGGCCGGCTGCTTCTTCGCTATCGTGCTAGTGCTGTGCTCGGGGCTGTTCATGACTGGGCGCAAGAGGTTTCTTTCGTTTGCCGGGTGCGTGGGCGGGTTCACCATCGTCATCATGTGCGCCTCGAGCACCCCGTTGCTCGCGGTTATTTCGGGCGGCATCGGGATGGCTTTTGCCTGGATCCGGACGCTGCTAGCGCCGTTCCGCTGGGGTGTGCTTCTTCTACTTATCCTGCTGCACTTCATCATGCAGGGCCCGGTGTGGGCATTGATCGCGCGGGCGAGCGCCGTGGGCGGCTCTACCGGGTGGCACCGTAAGCACCTGATCGACAAGGCAGTCGCGTTTTTCCCGGAGTGGTTCTTACTGGGTACCAAGAGCACCTCCCATTGGGGGCATGGGTTGTCCGATGTCACCAATCAGTACATCCTGGAAGGCGTGCGCGGCGGGCTGCTGGGCATGACGCTGTTCGTCACCGTCATCGTGCTGGGCTTCCGCGCGGTGGGCAAGGCCCTGCGCAGCGAGCCCGACCGGGGCGGGCTGTTCTGGCTCAAGTGGGCGGTGGGAGCAACACTCTTTACGCATTGCATGTGTTTCATCGGTGTGTCGTACTTCGGGCAGACGACGGTGTCGTGGTTCCTCACGCTGGCGCTGGCGGCCACCATCTCACAGTTGCCGCCGCTTAAGTCAAAAGCGACACCCCAACCAAACGACAAGCCGAAGGATGACTCCGAGCCGCCACGAATCGCACAGGGGAGACCCAACCATGCCCGACTCGCCGCGCGTGGCCGTCCTGGTCATCAGCTTCAACACGAAGGACATGACCCTGGAGTGCCTGCGCACCATCCGAGACGGATGCCGCCGAAACAGCCATGAGGTGATCGTGGTGGACAACGCCTCGGGCGACGGCTCGGCCGAGGCGATCGCTCGCGAGTTCCCCGAGTTCCGGCTCATCGCGAGCGAGGAGAACCTGGGCTTCGCCCGCGCCAACAACCTGGCCGCGACGCACGCGACGGCCGAGCGGCTGCTGCTGCTCAACCCCGACACGCTGGTGGACGCCGGGGCCATCGACGAGTTGCTGGCCTTCGCCGATCGCAACTCCAAGGCCGGCATCTGGGGCGGTCGCACGCGCTTCGGCGATGGCTCGCCAAACCCCACGAGCTGCTGGCGCAAGCCCACGCCGTGGAGCGTGTTCTGCTCGGCCACGGCGCTGGCCGGCCTCTTCAGGGGCTCGCGTTTATGTAACCCCGAGTCCCTCGGTGTCTTACCCGATGGGGCCGAACTGCCGGTGGACGTGGTGACCGGCTGCCTGTTGCTGATCGACCGAGATTTGTGGGAGAAGCTTGAGGGCTTCGACCCGGCCTTCTTCATGTACGGCGAGGACGCCGACCTGTGCCTGCGTGCCCGATCGCTCGGCGCTCGGCCCATGGTGACCGCCAACGCCAACATCGTGCACTATGGCGGCCAGTCCGACACGGTGCGTCCCGATAAGATCGTCCGCCTTTACACGGCCCGGAGGCAAATATATGCACGCCATTGGGGCAATTCGTGGCAATGGTGGGCCGATATCGGGCCGATGATGAACGTGCTGCGTCGTCGCGCGGTGGCCCGGCTTCGCGGGCTGCTTGGCAGGGCCAAGCCCGGCAAGGAGCCGGGCACGTTCGACCAGGTCTGGGTCCGGCGCAGCGAGTGGACGGGCCGCCGAGCGATGGCGGGCGTGCAGGGAGAGCCGGGAAGGTGAGCGAACAGTCCGAGAGCCAGCCGGGCCAGGGGCCCATCTTCATCTGCGGGCCATCGCGGTCTGGCACGGCCATGGTGCGCGCGGCGCTCAACCTGCACCCGCTCGTCCATCTCTCGGGCGAGACCCATTACTTCGACGACCTGCGTGTCGCCCTGGGCACCGGGGGCGATGGACGGTTAACGCCCGAGCAGGTCAAGCAGTGCGAGGAGTACCTGCTGGCGCTGGGCCACCGGCCCTACAGCCATGGCGGGGATCCGGACAAGGGCCGTGTGTCTCGTGCCGGCTTCCGGGCCCGCGTGGAGGAGCTTGCTCAGGGCGAGGCCCCCACCGCGGACCAGTGTCTGCGGGCGTACTGCGAGCTCGAAGCACGCCATCACGGCAAGGCGATCTGGGGCGAGAAGACGCCGCGGCACATCTTCCGCATCGATGACATCCTGACCGCCTTCCCCGACGCCCGCGTGATCTGCATGATCCGCGATCCGCGCGCCGTGGTCGCGTCGTACCGCGATTGGAAGAACCAGGGCGGCTTCGACTTCGAGAAGGACCCCGGGCACAAGGAGACGCTCGAGGCCGATCACCAGCGTGCCAAGAATTCGTACCACCCGATCATCATCGCCTCACTCTGGAATGGCGCCATGAAGTCGGCGCTGGCGGCCGAGGAACGCTTCGGCAAGGACCGCGTGCGGCTTGAGCGTTTCGAGGACGTCGTGGATGATCCGCAGACGGAGATGCGGGCGTTGCTGGAATGGCTGGGCCTGCCCTTCGACCCGGCGGTGCTCGAGATGCCCATGTCCAACAGCAGCTACGAGAAGTTCACCGAGGGTCGGGGCGTCTCGAAGCAGCCGGTGGATCGCTGGAAGAGCAAGCTGGCGCCGGGCGAGATCGCCGTGATCCAGCGCGTGAGCGGGAAGGTGATCGACCGGCTGGGCTACGAGCGCGTCGGCGGGGCTTCGCTGGGCGGTGCGCTGAAGCACTACGCGTCGTTCCCCATGGCGGTGGCGCGGGCGTTCCGGGCCAACCGCGCCCGCATGGGCAACCCGATGAAGTTCCTGTGGCGTCGGCTGCGGCCGATGCTGGGCAGTTAACCCCGTGAGATGCGCAGTAGAACGATCGACAACATGAACTGCGATGCGCCCATTGAGAGCCCACTTACGCAGCCGGGCTTGGCCGCCAACCATCGTCATGCGCATCACTTCGCCACCGACCACTTGTTAGGTGACCTGAAGGGTCGCTCGGTTCGAGGCGGGGCCGTCACGCTCACCAGCCAGGGCATCAAGTTCTTCCTGCAGCTTGGCTCGACCATGGTGCTGGCTCGGTTACTAACACCCGGCGACTTCGGCCTGATCGCGATGGTGACCGCCGTCACTGGCTTCGTGGCCATGTTTAAGGACGCCGGCCTCTCGATGGCCACGGTGCAACGCAAGGACATCACCCACGAGCAGGTCTCCACCCTTTTCTGGATCAACATGGGACTGAGCGCCTTGGTCATGCTCGTGATCGCCGCATTGGCCCCGGCTATCGCTTACTTCTACTCCGAGCCCCGCCTCGTGTGGATCACTCTCGCCCTGGCCGGCACCATGCTTTTCGGCGGCCTGACAGTGCAGCACCAAGCCCTGTTGCGCCGGCAGATGCGCTTCAAGGCCCTGGCTATCATCGAGGTCGTGACCATGGCGTTCGGCATCGCGGCGGCCATCTCGATGGCGCTGCTGGACTTCGGCTATTGGTCGCTAGTTGGTATGGCTGCAGGCTCATCCCTCGCGAACTCGGTGTTGGTATGGGCGCTGTGCGATTGGCGACCCGGACTGGCACGACGCAACTGCGGTGCGGGCTCAATGTTGCGATTTGGTGGCGGCCTGACGGGATTCAACTTCCTCAACTACTTCACGCGCAATGCAGACAACTTGATCATTGGTTTCGCAATGGGCAGTGGGCCGCTGGGCATTTATTCGAAGGCCTACAACCTGCTGATGCTCCCCATTCGTCAGATCAATGCACCGGTGGGAAGCGTGATGCTGCCAGCGCTGAGCCGGCTGCAAGACAACCCGACCCGCTATCGCCGGGCGTATCTCCAAGCCATCAGCGCCATTGCCATGGTGGGCATGCCAGTCGTTGTGGTGGCTTTCGTCTTAGCCGATGAGGCCGTCGCCATCCTGCTAGGGCCCGGCTGGGAGCAGGCGTCCAGCGTCTTCCGGTGGCTGGCTCCAGCTGCGTTCTTCGGCACACTGAACGTTGCCCCTGGGTGGCTGTGCGTCTCTCTCGGGCGGGCGGACATACAGCTTAAGTGGGCTGTGATCTCCGCTCCCATCACCGTGCTTGCGTTCATCATTGGCGTTCAGTTTGGAATCGAGGGCGTCGCGGCAGCCTTCAGTGCCTCATGGTGTCTAGCACACTATGTATTTGTTGCTATGTCTTGCAAAGATTCGCCCGTGCGCCAGCGCGACATCGCATTAGCGATCAGACCACAGGTACTTTCCTCGCTGACCGCAACTCTGGCTGGACTGGCGGCTATGGAGTGGTTTATCGATTCCCTACCGGTAGCTTTCATTCGGGTGATCGTAGCTGTGCCCATAATCACGTTGGTGTATACGGGTGTGTTGTGGGCGATACCAGATAGCCGCAGCCAACTGACACGATTGTTTCGTGAGAGTTTGCAGTTCACCGTCGTGTCGGAGACTGAGCCACAGTAATTTGGTGGAGCACGCTGGCCACTATTGGGAGATTGAAGTTCTGAGGATCAACGTAAGACTTATGCACTGGCGATTGCGTGAGGCTTGGCACGTGAATCGATGCTGGCAGGTGCCAGAGTTGCTCTGCCTCCATTTTTTGCTACAACCCAAACATGAAACCTCAAGAAACCGAAAGTCATTAGACAGTGCCATTCTCGCAGAGTGATGAGCCCGGCCTCACGTTCTGCACGTGCTCGGCCATCCTCGGCACGCCTGCCAACCCCGGCCCAACGCCCACCCCCACCAACACCTAGCCCGCTCCCGCGACGCCAACGCCCATTCCTGATACTCGAGCGCCAGCTCGAAATGTTCCAGCGCCAGCTCCCACCGTCCACACGCCCGCTTCCGCCACGCTATCACGCAAGCCACACAACCCCGCCTCACCGCCCGGCTTCACGCCATGGCCTTGCCCACCCTCGCCGGCCGGCACAGCCGGTCGCGCCATCGCTCGGCACGACCCGCAGGCCTTCACGACCCATCCCCCGCTGCCCCGGTCGCCCACGGCGCACGAGGGGCGCGCACCACCCACGATTTCTCCCGCAACCGCGGGCACGCGGCGGCCGTGCTTTCGAATCTGGGGGTGACCGCCGCGGGCGATGCTCGTCCGGGTGAGCCAGGAACGCGACGCCAGCACGAGCACTGGCGCAACGGAGGCAACGACAATGGCACTCCTTCCCGACGACCGCATCGGACGCATCGAGTTCTTCGAGGAACGCATCCCCCAGTGGACCGCCCAGGCGGCCAGTATCGGGCTCACCGAGGTCCAGATCGCCGAGCTGGACCTGCGCACGCAGACGGCCCGGGCGTCGTACGCGGCGGCGAAACTAGCCGCCACACAGCGCAAGACGGCCACGACGAAGCTGCGCGCCGACGCCAATAGCATGCGCACGCTCGGGGCGGCGCTGCTGGCCACCATCAAGGCCTTCGCCGAGGCCACCAGCGACCCATCGGTCTACGACAAGGCACTCATCGACCCGCCCGCGCCCCGCGGCGACGGCACCCCGCCCGACCAGCCGAGCCAACTGCGGGCCACGCTGGGCACCGATGGCGCGCTCGAGCTGACCTGGAAGGGCAAGGGCCCCGCCGGCACGCGATACGACGTCACCCGCCTGCTGCCCGGCGAGAGCGCCTTCACCGTCATCGGCGACACCAGCAAGAAGAAGCTGGTCGACAACACCATCCCCGCGGGCACGGGCCAGGTGCTGTACCGCGTCATCGCGCGGCAGACCGACTTCGAGGTTGGCAGCACCATCCTGACGGTGCGCCTGGGCAGCACCAACCAGAGCCAGATGATCGGCCTGCCGATCGCGCCCGAGCAATCAATGACCAGTCACGAAGCTAGCCAGCCGGGGGCCTACGGGATGGGCGGGTAAGGCCAGGGCGCCGAGCCGCAATGGGAACACGAACCAGAGGAGGCCAATGACGACGCGAGTACCAACAACGCGAGGGGGCCCTGTGCCCCCTCGCGTCTTTGGTCTTGATCGGCTCGCCTGGATCGGATCGAGTCGATGCGGCCCTTAAGCGTTGGCCCCCACCGGCAGCTCGCTGGTCAGCGGGTTGATGAACAGGCCCGTCGCCAGCTTGGGGTAGAAGAACGTCGACTTCTGCGGCATCAGCTCGCCCGCCGCGCCGATGTCCTTGACGGCCCACAGCGGGGTCGGCCGCACGATGACGGCCACCTGGGCGAAGCCCGCGCCGCCGCCGGCGCCGGTCTCCTGGCCGCTGGCGATCTCCATGACCTCCTCGACGGTGTGGGGGAAGGCCCACTTGACCGGCTCGCCGCCGTTGAACTTCGGCTCGCACACCTTCTCGACGATCAGGTGCTGCACGAGCGCCACGTCGAGCTTGCGCCAGGCCTCGGGCTTGCTGGCGAACTTGTCGGCCAGGGGATCGATGTCCTTCAGGGTCGCCACGACGCACTCGTTGGTCGCCAGGTCGATCAGGCCCAGCACGTTCTTGCCGGGCGCGTACCGCTTATCCATGTGCGCCTCGATCTGGCCGGGGTCGTTGCCCACGCGGTCGAGGGTGAAGTACTGGTCGAGCTCGCCCGTGAGCTTGCCGAAGTCGTAGTCCTTCATGCCCCCCAGCACGCGGTGGGTGGCGCCGATGGCCAGGCCCGGGTCGCTCATGCCCACCAGCACAATCATGGTCCGCCGCGCCGGATGATCGGGGCCGATCGTCTTGCCGTTCTCTTCCAGCTTGGCCAGGTAGTTAATGGCGGTCGTGTAGCGGTGGTGCCCGTCGGCGATGAACACGTCCTCGCCCTCGAGGGCCTTCTCGTAGGCCGCAATCGTCTCGGCGTCGTCGATGGTCCACACTTCATGGGTGACGCCATCTCCCATATCGGCGGTCATGTCGGCGGGGCGTGCTTCCATGACGCTCTTGGTCAGGGCCGTGGCCGCGCCGTCCTCGTCGGCGTGCAGGCCGAAGATCGGGCTGAACTGCGTCGCGCTGGCCTCCATCAGGGCGAAGCGGTCCTGCTTGGGGCCGCTGAAGGTCTGCTCGTGGGGCAGCACGCCGCCGCCCTCGCGCGGGCCAAAGGGCCGCGTCTCGACCGTACAGGCCATGCCGCTGCGCTCGTAGTGCTGGCCCATGAAGTCGAACTTCTGGCGGTACGCGAAGATGGCCGGCTTGTCCGTCGCCGCCAGCGTGCCGTCCTCGAGCCAGCCCTTGTACGTCTCGGCGGCCTTGGTGTAGGCCTCGGGCGGGCCCAGCTCCTTGGCGGGCGTGTGGGGCAGATCGACGGCCACGATGTTGGCCGGGCCCTTGGCCAAAAGCTTCTCTTTGCCGCGCGCGTCGAGCACGTCGTAGGGCGGGGCGATGCAGGCGCTCACGTCGCCGGCGCCATGGTTGAACTGGACGGCCCGGAAGGGGAAAACGGCGGGCATGGCGGAGCCTCCTGAGACGGTCGGACGCGGGTTGAAAAATCAGGCCCGGGGCCACCGGGCCCCATTCGGCTGAACTGGGGCAAGGATATGCCTGATCTCTCCGGGAATCGCCGCACCACGGGGCGTTCGGACGAGACGCCCGGGCCATACAGTTGAGCCATGACACGAGCACTGGTCATCCGGGCGGCGGGCATCAACTGCGACGAGGAGATGGCCCGCGGCTTCCGCCTGGCCGGGGCCGACGTCGACCTCCTGCACGTCCGCGCCGTCGCCAGCGACCCCAACCGGCTCGACCGCTACGGGCTCATCGGCTTCCCCGGCGGCTTCAGCTACGGCGACGACGTGGCCTCGGGCCGCGTGCTGGCCCTGCTCGTCCGCGAGAAACTCTACCCCGCCCTGCGCGAGGCCGCCGCCCGGGGCGTGGCGATGATCGGCATCTGCAACGGCTTCCAGGTGCTCACCCAAGCGGGGCTGCTCCCAGGGCCAGGCCACGACGAGCAATGGTCCCACGAGCCACATGCCCCCGAACTTGCCTTGTGCGACAACCAGCTCGGCCGCTACGCCGACCGCTGGGTGCGCTTGAGCGTGAACGCGGACAGCCCCTGCGTCTGGACCCGCGACCTCGCGCATGACCCCACAGGGATGTTCATGCTGCCGGTCGGCCACGGCGAGGGCCGCTTCGTCGCGCCCAAGGCCACCGTCGACGCGCTGCTCAAGAGCGGCCGCGCGCCATTGACCTACCTCGACAATTTCAACGGCTCGGCGGGCGCCATCGCCGGCGTGTGCGACGCGAGCGGCCGTATCTTCGGCCTGATGCCCCACCCCGACCGCTTCCTCGACTGGACGCGCCACCCCCACTACACGCGGCTGGACAAATCATCGCTCGCCGGCGAGCCCGCGCCGGGCCTGCGCATGTTCATCAACGCGGTGGAGGCGGCGGCCGTGGCGGTCTGATCCGGAATGCATGTGGGCTCCTTTGATCGGAGTTCCGTGCGGGACTCATGATGCCAAACAGGTACCAGTGATCCATACGCGGGATCGCACCGTCAGGACCCGCGGCCGGACAATCAGCAACCCGTTCGTGCAACCCGAGACCCTCGCCGGAGTACAAAGTGGCATGCAACAGCCGATCGCCATCCTTGCACTGGTGCTCACCGCCCTCGCCTGCGACCGGGCACTTGGTCAGACGCCCGTGGGCGGCACCATCGACACCGACACCACGTGGAACCTCATCGACAGCCCGTTCACCGTGACCGAGAGCGTGCGAGTGACCAACGGCGCGACACTCACGATCGTGCCGGGCGTGGAGGTCGAGTTTGAGCCGGGAACGTTCCTCCTGGTCGAGAGCGGCACGCTGGTGGCGCGGGGGACAGCCGACCTTCGCATCGAGTTCCTCCGCGGCCGGGGGCTGATGCTGCCAGCCGGGGCGAGCGACGCGGTGCTCGATCCCGACACCGGCGCGTACGTCTCGGGCACCGTGCTCGAACATGTCCGCATCCGGTACGTCGACGCCGGGTTCGGCGCGGCGTTGGAGGTCGACTCGAGCCTGCCCCTGATGCGCAACATCCGAGTGGAAGGCGTCGCCGGCGCCGGCATCGAGATCGATCTGCGCCAGCGCGAGACGGCGGATCTTCGGCTCGAGGGGATCGACGTCTTTGTCACCAGCGAGCAGGGGCTGTTCGTCGAGGGCGGCAACTCGGCCACGCTCGAGCGTGTCCGCGTGGGCAACGTCGCCATCGCCGACCGCCAGGGTTCGGGCATCCGCCTGGACATCAACGATCAATCCTCGCCGACCCCGGACGAGCCGGACATCGAGCTCATCGACTGCGAGGTCTTCGATGTCTCGGCACGGTGGGGCATCGTCTGCCAGGGCCGATGGGCACGAGCGGACAACCTGCGCGTGGAGAACTGCGACGGCATCGGCTACCTCACCAACGTCCGTCGCTTCGACATCATCGGCGGCGGGTTCACCGACAACTTCTGGCACGTGGACATCTTCAACGCCCGCGAGGGCGGCGCCATCCGGTCGGCCACGTTCACGCGCGGCGGCGGCGTCCGGCTCGAGGGCCGCTGCGAGGTCGTCGGCTCTCGATTCGAGGACATCACGAACGGGCCGGCGATCTCGGGCGTCACGGCCACCATCGGCGACTGCCTCTTCCTCAACAACCGTTCGCCCGACAACGGCGGCGCCCTGGAGTTCACCCACGGCTCGCTGGAACTGCGCGACAACTACTTCGACGGCAACAACGCCGTGCGCGGCGGGGCCGTCTACGCCGACGCCGTCGTCACCTCGGCGGGCAACACCTTCGTGCGCAACCGCGCCCAGTACGGCGGGGCCGCATGGCTCGGCGAGCGTTCCACCGGCTCGACCCTGGGCGAGCCAGGTAGCCCGGACGAGTATTTCGACAACACCGCCACCGAGTCCGGCGGCGCACTGCACGTGGTCGGCGACGAGATCGTCTTCGCCGCCGCCGTCTTCGAGGGCAACCAGGCCGTCTTCGGCGGGGCCATCTCGGTCGATCCCGCGGGCTCGGCCCTGAACCTCAACCGGCCCGAGGGCGGCATCGGCAATCGATTGGTGGGCAACCAGGCCCTATTCGGCAGCGATATCTACCTGTTCCGGCCCGACCCGGCCTTCCCCGCCGCCGACACCGACGCGCGGTGCGTCGACTGGGGCACCAGCGACCCGGCCGCCATCGCCGAGCGCATCTACGACGCCGCCGACGAGCCCGGGCTGCCCGAGGTGCTGTACATGCCCGTGGGCCCCTGCGCCGGATGCCCGGCCGACTTCGACGGCGATGGGACGCTCACGATCTTCGACTACCTGCTCTTCGCCAACCTGTTCGACGCCGGCGATCCACGCGCGGACCTGGACGACGACGGCGAGTTCACGCTGTTCGACTTCCTCGTATTCCAGACGGCCTTCGACGCCGGGTGCCCGTAGTTAAGTCCGTGTTGCTCTAAGGGGGACCGCACCATGCAACGAATCGCGATCCTGCTCGCCATGCTCGTGCCCATCGCGCTCTGGGCCGCCAACGCCCTCGCCCAGGCGCCGTGCGCCGATCCCGACGCCATCTGCCTGCCCCGCGTCGATGGCACGCTGGGCGTCCGCTTCGACGCGGCCGACACGCTCGGCCAGGCCGGCGTATCCGTGGCGTTCGCGGGCGACGTCAACGGCGACGGCATCGACGACCTGGCCGTGGGCGAGCCGAACGCCGACGGCGGCGACGGCGGGCCGGGGGCGGTGTACCTGGTGTACGGCAAGGCGGGGCCCTTCGGCGCGCGTGAGTCGCTCGTGAGCATGGCCGAGGGCGTAGGCACCCGCCTCACGCCGCCCGCGGGCGAGAAGGGCTTTGGCGTGACGCTGGCCCGGATCGGCGACCTGGACGGCGACGGATTTGACGACCTGGCCATCGGCTGCTTCGACCGCGCCGGCGGCGTCGGCCGGGCCTACGTGCTGTTCGGGCGCGAGGGCGGCTTCCCGCCGCACGTGAACCTGGACGATTCTGGCATCCGCACGCTAACGCTCTCGACCGCCTCTGCCCTCAGTTACGTGTACCTGGTCGTGGCCGCCGCCGGCGACTTCAATGACGACGGCCAGCCCGATCTGGCGGTGGGCTCGGGGTATGGGGGCGTGGGCGGCGAGGCGTACGTCATCTGGGGACGCGACGTGCCCGGTGGCGATGATCCCTTTCCCGACGGGCTCACGCTGGGCTCGTGGCCAGCGTCGGTGGGGCTGACGCTGCGCGGCGGCCCCGACCAACTCGCAGCCCTTTCACTCGCCGGTGCCCCCGTGGGCGGGGGCGCCTCGGGTTTCGGGCCCGGCGGCGACGCCAACGGCGACGGCGTGGACGACCTGCTCATCGGCGCCCCGCGGACCTCGCCGGCCGGACGCGACGGCGCGGGGCGGGTGTACCTGGTCTTCGGCTCGCCGGGCCACGGGCTGGGCCCCCGTTCGATCGACCTGCCCAGCATGCCCCTGAGCACAGGCGTTCGCTTCGACGCACTCGAGGAGCGCACCGGGATGTTCCCCGCGTTCCTGGGCGACCTCAACGGCGACGGCCGCGACGACTTCGGCTTCTTCTCGCCCGCCTACGGCCGCAGCGGATCGCTCGACGGCCGGGCCTGGATCCGCTTCGGCCGCGCGCCGGGCGACGGCTTCCTGCCCATCGAGCCGCTGTGGGTGACCGACGCATCGCGCGGCACCGAGATCAGCGCCAACTTCGCCGGTACGCGCTTCTTTGGCTCCAGCGCGGCGGCCCTGGGCGACTTCGACGGCGACGGCCTGGACGACGCGCTTATCGGCGCCGCTCTCACCTCGTACAACGATCCCTGGCTCGTGCAGCCCGGCCGCGGCTTCATCCTCCGCGGCACCCGCTCGTGGCCGGCCCTGTTCGATCTGGGCAACCGCCGCGACCTGTATATCCCCATCGACGCGGACATCCGCAACCAGGAGGTCGCCACGTCGGTGTCGGGCCTGGGCGACTTCAACGGCGACGGCCTGGCCGACGTGGCCCTGGGCGGCCAGGGCGAGCCGGGCAGCGGCGGCGAGCCCGGGCTGGCCTACGTCGTCTTCGGCGGCACGATCCCGAGCACCTGCCCGGCCGACATCGACCGCGACGGCGCGCTGACCGTCTTCGACTTCCTGGCCTTCCAGAACCTCTTCGACGACGGCGATCCGCGGGCCGACCTGGACGGCGACGGCGAGCTCACGCTGTTCGACTTCCTCGCGTTCCAGACGGCCTTCGACGCGGGGTGCTGAAGCTTCGCCTCCGTCGGGCGGAGCCCTCCTGCGGCGAGGTAGGAGGATTGGGAGGTGTGGTAGGGTGAAGGGTTGGGAGGACGGGAAGGGAGAGCCTTTTCGCATCGGCGGCGAGGGATTGCCTTGTCGCCTCGGCGGCGAGCCGGCGCCCTTCGGGCTTGAGATAGATCCTGGTCGCTTCGCCTGCGGGGCCATGCGCGGGCTTCGCCCGGCGCTCGGAGGCACGACGCGTGCGTGAGCACGCGTGCCAGCGACCGGATGGAGAGGAACAAACGCGAAGCACGCGTCGACGCGCTCAGCAGCCCGCATCGAACAGGTTGAAGTACTCGAGGAAGTCAAACACGTCCAGCCGTCCGTCATAACAGAAGTCGGCGAAGCCTGTCGTGCCGCCACCATCGAAGCGATTCTGGAACTCAAGGAAGTCAAAGACGGTCAGGTCGCCGTCGCCGTCGAGGTCGGCCGGGCACTCCAGCAGCCACTGGATCTGATCTTCGGCCACAGCGCTCCCAGCCAACGACCAGTAGTCCCAGTGTTCGCCGTTCACGATGACGTTCCCGTCGCGAGCGACGACGATGGCGCCCGTGGCATCATCGGCGAACTCGGCGATCGTGAAGGCCCCGTGATCGGGCACGAGGGAGTCTCCGTAGTCGCTCGTGGGAGGCGGGGGGGGGTCAGTGTTGACACGCCACGCCAGACGGCCAAACGCCGGATGACGCTTGGTCGACTCATCGCGACCGTAGACGGTAAAGATGTCCTGCAACGGCTCCACCACGTCCACCGCGCTGTCGATACCCAGGATGGGCCACAGCTCGGGCTGCTCGTCGAGCTCGGCCATCGAGAACATGAGCTTGCCGCCGCCATCGACGTGCGCGGCCAGCTCGTCGATGATGGCGCCCGCCAGCGGGCCCTCGAACGCGTCGAACCAGCGGATGATGATCAGGTCCCACGGCCCGGCCCGAAGGGCGGGCAGCAGCAGGTCCTCGCTCTGGAAGACCAATTCGGTTCCGCCCAGCAAGTCCAGGTCGCGCAGTGCCGTCCCGATCGGGAAGCTCACAAACCCCCCCTGGCCGCTGAACAGGATGCGCGGGTCGTCCTGGGCGCGACATGGCGTCGACGCCAGCGCCAGCGCGGCGACCGCGACGGTTCCAATACACGATCTCATCTCGGATCTCCTCGGCTCGTCCGTGCCTTCATCCAGCTCCGCTCACATGAATCGGTACGCGCATCACGGGGCCCCCGCTACCGCGGCCCGGCGGGCGTGAACGCGCACGGAGCGGTTGCGCGCAATTGTTTTTCGTCCGCGAAACGCTTGTCCACGTCCGCGCGAGTTGGCGCGGGTCGGAGAAGGCCGTGTTTTGCGGGGTTCTGGCGTCGTTTCGAGAATGGTCGGGCGTTCATAGGGTTGTGTTGGGGTCGCGGGCGCGGCCCGGGCGACACGGTTGCGAGAACGCGCGGGCCCGAGAAGCCAACACGCGGGGCGCGCGGACCAACGGCCGCACCGCAACGCGCGGGGCCCGGGCGGTGTACCCGGGTCGGGCCGTTCGCCTTCCCGCGGGCCGACACGATCGCGGCAACAAAGATGGGGTTCCTGTACCGATTCGCATGACCCATGGAGGGAGGGATTCTCGTGAAGCGGATACATCTTCTCGCGATCGTGTTTTCGATGCTCGCGGCGGGCGCTCCGGGCGTGCGTGCGCAAGGCACCGACTTCCTGTTCTGGACCGAGTTCGACAGTGGCCCGGTGGGCTCGGCGACGATCGGCCTGGGTCTGCGCGGCGACATCTCGCGCACGGTGGGCGACTTCCTCATCAAGATGGATCGCCAGCAGTTCCCGCTCGTGATGATCCGGCTGTACGACCGCATCGACCCCGTGCGCGAGCCCGAGGTCATCGCCGCGTTGCAGGACCACCTCGACCGCGGCGGGCGGCTGATGATCAACATCGCAGAGCTCGACCGGATGCCCAACATGCAGCGCTTTCTGGGGCTGGAGGGGGCGGTGGATATCGAAGAGCCGCTCCAGTTCGCCGACACGGTCGTGTATGACCTGCGATTCCACCCGGCCGCTGCTGGAGGGCCCCTGCCCACCACTGGCTTCCCGGCCGGCCCGGACTTTGGCGACGTGCTCATTCCGGATGCCAGCGCACGTCCCATTTTCCAGTTCCGAGATGACCTCACCGTGGCGTCGGTGCTGGGCCACGATGGCCGGGTCATCGTCAACGGCTGGGAGTGGTCGTCGTGGGGTTTCGGCGTGGATGTTGCCACCGAGCAGCTCCGATGGCTGACCTCCTGCCCGGCCGACCTGGACGCCAGCGGCTCGCTCGACCTGTTCGACTTCCTGGAGTTCCAATCGCTGTTCGACGCGGGTGACCCCAGGGCCGACTGGTTCTGCTACGACGGCCGGCTGGACGTCTTCGACTTTCTCGCGTTCTTCAACGCGTTCGAATCAGGGTGCCCGTAGGCCGAGGAGAAGCACATGAGCATGGTGTTCGGGAGCCTCCAAGACCCCCGGAATGCCGGTGCGCCGGTGACGACGACTCGGCCACCGTTCGAGAGAACGGATTGACCCGGAGCGGTCGCGAACCGACCCGCCATGTCGTGCCGATCCCGCCCCCAATCCGGCCCCGGCCCGGCCGATCCGGACGCCGGGGCCGCCCAGGGCCCCGATGCTCCGCACCAGCACGCCCCCACTCCGCACCAGCACGCCCCCACTTCGCACCAGCCCGCCCCCACGCCAGCCCCGCCCGCCGACCGAACCCCGGCGGACGGTCCTTCTCGCCCGGCCCCCGCCCCCGCGCTGGCGGACCGTGCCTTGGGAGCCAGGGCACGCGGATCGGCAATGGGAGCGTCCGCCACCAGCCCGGGGGGCGTCGCCGGGGGTCCGAATCCGGTCGCCGCGGGCGATTCGGGCGCGGTTCTGGCGCCCGGGGCGGCGTTCTTTCGCGTGCTTCCGGCTTGGGCTCAAGCGTCGCATCCCTGATGCCGATGCCAGAAGGGCACGAACGAACCGGGATCGCGGCGTGGCGGCCGTTCGTCGCGACGCGATAGCCCACAGCACGACGACGAGGAAGCGACCGCGATGGCACGCCGGGCACCGAAGGACGACGCGAAGTTCCTGGACATCTGCCGGGCCCTGGCCACGCGCTGGCAGCAGGGCACGCCCGGCGACATCGGCCTGTCGCCCCAGCAGGTGGGCGCGCTGGTCGAGCTGCTGGAAGAAACCACCGAGCGCACCCGCGAGTACGTGGCGTTCAAGAGCAAGGCCAAGTCCGCCAATCACGCCCGGCGCCGGGCGATGGCCCGGCTGCGGCGTGCGTTCGGCGCGCTCGTGCGCACCATCGACGGCTACGCCCGGTTCACCGGCGATGCCCACGTCTACACGCTGGCGGCGATCTCTCCGCCCGTGAAGGGCGCCCCGCGCGGCGAGCCGCCCCGGCCCATCCCCATCGACGCGCGCGTCCTCAACGGCGGGGACATCGAGGTCAGCTTCAAGGCCAGCGGCGACGGCGCGGTGTACGAGCTCCAGCGGCAGGTCGTGCCCGTCGAGGGGCCGGCCAGCGACTGGGCGACCATCGCCAGCGGCGCCAGCAAGCGGTGGATCGACGACTGCCCGCCCCGGGGCGTGGCGGCCATCTCCTACCGCGCCCGCGGCGTGCGGCCCAGCCGCCGCGGCACCACCGCCAGCGAGTGGAGCGATCCGGCCACGGCGACCTTCGGCAAGGCGAAGCCCAAGGCCAGCGCGGAGCCGGCCGAGAAGGCCGGGCCCCGGGGCGATCGCGCGGCCTGACCGCGACAACCGGCCGTGGCCGGCCGTGGCCGGCCACGGTCACCAGCCTACCCCCGCCGGCTGGCCTTGCGCGCCCTTCGAAACTCGCCCAGCAGCGTGTTGAAGCCCAAGCGGTAGCGGCTCCAGGGCCACTGGTTCTCCAGCCCGTTGATCGCCTCGAAGCGGTCGCGGGCCCGGCCGGCCTCGCCGATGGCCCACAGGCCGTAGGTAAACCACTGGTGCGAGCGCAGCAGGTTGACGCCGCTGGCCGGCGCCTGGCGGTCGCGCTCGTCGGCGGCGAGGACCTCGGCCCTCACCTCGGGGCTCTGCCAGTACGCGCCCGTCTTCATGCCGGCCATGATCCAGTGGGCCTCGACGACGAGCGCGTCGGCGCCCAGCCCGCGTGGCATGGCCGGCGCGGTCTGCCGGGCGAGGTCGAGGGCCGCCTGCTGCGAGCCGAACGGCATGGGGGCGGCGACCCGCAGGCCCACGGCGCGGGTGGCCATCAGCGTCGGGGCGCGCCGCACGCCCTCTTCGTACAGCTCCCTGGCCCGCTTGTTCTGCCCGGTGGCGAAGGCCGCGAAGATGAGCCAGTAGAACGCCGTCGCGTCGCGCGGCGAGGCCTTGGCGACCGCGCCCAGTTCGCTGTTGGCCGCGTCCACCATGGCTTTGAACCGGGCCATGTCGCTCTGGCCATGCGTCCACGTCGAGTGGTTCCACGCGTGCTTGAGCGTGTGGATGGCCGCGGCCAGCCGGCCGACCTGCAAGCCGCCGGCCGCCCACTGACGCAGGAATGGGGCGTCGCCAGCCCAGTCGGCCGCGGCCTCGACGTAGTAGAAACGCTCGTTCGGATCGGTCTGCCGCGCGATGGTCTGCTCGGCCACGTCGAAGCGTCCCCTGGCGAGCGCGGCCCGCATCTCGCGGGCGTGCTGGTCGTCGATCTCCAGGTACAGCAGGTTCACCAGCCCGCCGCGCCGCCGCTTGAAGTTTCGCTCGACCATCGATCCCCCATTACTTCATTATGTCTCGTTGCCCGGCTGCCTCAACACGGCGATATTGGGCAGGTTGCGGTACCACCCGTCGTAGTCGAGCCCGTAGCCCACCACGAAGGCGTCGGGCACGTCGAATCCGACGTAGTCGGGGTTCATGTCCACCGCGCGTTCGACGTCCTTTCTCAGCAGCACGGCCGTGCGCACGCTCGCGGGGTTTGTCGCTTCGATCAGTTCGGTCACCGCCGCCAGCGTCCGGCCGCTGTCGAAGATGTCGTCGAGGATGAGGACGTGCGCGCCTGTGAGCTCTTCTGTTGGACCCGAGCCGAGAGAGACGCCCTGGCTGGTGGTCGATTGGCCGGGATAGCTCGAAGCGGAAATGAGCTCAAGCCGCAGACGCATGGGCATGTTCCGTACCAGGTCGGCGGCGAAGACCAGGGCCCCGGTCATCACCGGCACGACGACCAGCCGGTCGGCTCCGGTGTCGAGTTCCACGTCGCTGGCGATCTGGGTGCCCATCTCGGCCACGCGGGTCGCGATGGCGGTGCGGTCGATGAGGATGCGCTCGATGTCGGGGTGGTGGTCGCCGTGCGTGTGAGGGGCCATAGGCGGCGACTCTAGGGAAACCTTGGGCGAGGGCCCACCCCAACGCCGGGCTGCTAGCATTCTCTTTGGCACCAGCACCACGTTCATGGGCGCTCCCATGCTCGATCGGTTTACGGAGAAACAGATGCCCCCAGCCACGGCCCGCAAGCTCGCCATCGACGGTGGCCGCCCCGTCTTCGATTCGCCCGTCGCGTTCATGAAGCCGGGCCTCAAGCCCCAGGACGTCGAGGCCGCCCACGACGTGCTCAAGAGCGGCATGCTGCGGGCCTCCAAGAAGTGCGAGGAGCTCGAGGAGCGCTTCGCCAAGGCCAGCGGGGCGAAGCACGGCCTGACCTGCGCCAACGGCACCTGCGCGTTGCAGCTCGCCTACGGCGTGCTCTTCGAGCCCGGCGACGAGATCCTGGTGCCCGCGTGGACGTACATCGCCACGGTCAGCATGGTGGTGGCCGCGGGGCTCAAGCCCATCTGGGTCGACGCGCTCGAGGACACGATGCAGATCGACGTGGCCGACGCGGCCAGGAAGGTCACCAGCAAGACCAGGGGCATCGCCGCGACGCACCTGTACGGCATGCCGGTGGATATTGGGGCCGTGCAGAAGCTGGCCAAGGCGAACAACCTGAAGGTCGTCTACGACTGCGCCCAGAGCCACCTTGCCACCTACAAGGGCGACGGCCTGGGCGAGTTCGGCGACGCGTGCACGTACTCGTTCTACGCCACCAAGAACCTGGGCACCGGCGAGGGCGGCATGGTCACCGTCAACGACGACACGCTCAAGCGCGACATCGAGCTCATGCGCAGCCACGGCGAGACCGAGAAGTACCTGCACGAGCGCATCGGCTTCAACTACCGCATGAACGACATCACCGGCGCCATCGGATGCTCTCGCCTCGACCGCCTGCTGGAAGAGACCTGCGCCCGCCGCGAGGCCGCCGACCAGTACGACACCATGATCGAAGACTTCGAGGGCGGCATCAAGGGCATCAGCGCCCCCGGCCGCACCGAGGGCGCCGACGCCGCGTGGCACCTGTACACCGCGAAGATGGACTTGGATCAGTTCACCTGCGACCGCGACACGTTCGTGAAGGCTCTGAACGCCGAGGGCGTGCCGACCGCCATCCACTACCCGCGCTCGCTGACCCACCAGCCGGCGTTCAAGGACTACGTGACCGATCACCCGCCGGTGGCCGCGGGGCTGGCCAGCAAGGTCTTCTGCCTGCCCATGCACCACGAACTCGACGGCCCGACGGTGGCGAAGATCGGCGAGGCGATCGCCAAGGTGGCGGCGACGTACCGGCGGTGATCCTCCGGCTGCTGTGGGCCTCGCCGGCGACGCTGCTGGGCCTGCTGCTCGGCGTCCTAGGGTTGGCAACTGGCGGGAGCGCGAGGCGAGCCGGCCGCACGATCGAGTTCCATGGCGGCGGTGCCGCGTGGCTGCTCGACCACTTGCCGGTGCAAGCGCTCGCGCTGGGGCACGTGATTCTTGGGAGGTCCGCCGCGGCACTCGACATCTGCCGCGAGCATGAGTTTGTCCACGTCCGGCAGTACGAACGCTGGGGGCCATTCTTTATACCAGCATATCTGCTGTGCTCGTTGGTGCTCTTCGTGCGCGGGCGGGACTTCTACCGTGACAACCCATTCGAGAAGGCGGCGTACCGCGAGGCGTCATGAGCGTGGACCCGATCACGCTAGCATCCGAATCCGGCTCTCGACGAACATGCGCTGCGGCTTCGAGCACGGCAGCGTCATCGCCCGCTCGAAGCACTCGCGGGCTTCACTCGCTCGGTCGGCCCGGCGGAGCAATTCGCCACGAACGATGTTGGCTTGGGCGTAGTGATCGAGCGGCCCGATCAGCTCCAGTTCCGCCAGCCCGGCATCGATCCCCCGCGCCATCGCGATCGCCACCGCCCGGTTCAGCCCCACCACCGGCCCCGGCTTGACCTCGCGCAGCATGTCGTAGAGCGAGACGATCTCGTCCCAGTTCGTCTCGGCGAAGCTCGCCGACCGCGCGTGCACGGCGGCGATGCCGGCCTCGAGGTGGTAGGCCGTCAGCTCGTCGCCGGCAGCCGACTGTTGCAGGTGGTGGTAGCCGCGGGCGATGAGGGTGCGATCCCATAAAGAGCGATCCTGGTCTTCCAGCAGCAGCAACGCACCCTGTTCATCGCTCCGAGTATCGAGCCGCGACGCGTGGAAGAGCATGAGCGCCAGCAGCGCGTGGGCCGCGGGGCTGGCCGTGCGCACATCGCGCACGAGCATCGCGCCCAGGCGGCAGGCCTCTTCCAGGCGATCGCGCTGGATGACATCCTCGCCCTCGCCCGCCGAGTAGCCCTCGTTGAACAGCAGGTACACCGTTTCCAGCACGCTGCGCATCCGAGGCCGAAGCTCGTCGGCCTCGGGCATGTCCATCGAGATGCCGTTCTCGCGGATGGCACGCTTGGCGCGCACGAGCCGCTGGGCGGCGGCCGATTCGGTGATAAGGAACGCCCGCGCGATCTCGCCCGTGCCCAGGCCCGCGACCAGCTTGAGTGTCAGTGCCACCCGCTGCTCCCGTGGCAGTTCCGGATGGCAGCACAACAGCATCAGCCGGACCTGCTCGTCCAGCTCGTCGTGCGCCCGCGCGTACGCGTTGCGCTCGGCCCACGCGCGCAGCTTGGGCTCGTGCCTTTTCAGCGTGGCGTCCCGTCGGAGCGCATCGAGCGCCCGCCGCCGGGCGACCTGCGTCAGCCACGCGGCGGGATGATCGGGAACGCCGTTGAACCGCCAGTGTCGCAGCGCCTCGACAAGTGCTTCCTGCACTACGTCCTCGATCAGATCGAGCTTCGCGGGCCCAAACACAGCCACGAACGAAGCCGACAACCTGCCCGACTCGCGGCGGAACAGGTGGTCGACGAGTTCGTGCACTCCGCCCGGGTCAGTGGGCGTCGATCTGCCGGACGTGGGTGCTGGCTCCATACTTCACATGCGGGCTGCTGCGGGCGATCTCAACCGCCTCGTCGTAGGACGCGGCGTTGATGGTGAAGTACCCGCCCAGCACTTCCTTGCTCTCGGCAAAGGGGCCGTCGGTCACGCCGCTCTGGGTGATGACCTTACCGCCCTCGTCGGCCAGCTTCTCGCCGGCCTCGAGCTTGCCGGCCTTGCCCATCTCCTGGGCCCAGGCGCCGTACTCGCGGACGACCTGCTGCAACTGCTCTGGCGTCAGGTCGGCGTAGTCGGCGGGGGCATCGAACAACAACAGCATGAACTTGGGCATCAAGGGCTCCTTTGTGTGTTTCGCCCTCAGCCGCAGGGGAGGCGCGGCTTTGGGTTCACACTAGAGACGCACGAGCCTGGTACGAATCGACAGGGCTACGCAAAAAACTTTACCACACCCGCCGCACGCACCACGGCGCCACGGCCAGCCCCACCAGCACCGCGATCACGCTCTTGATCACCATGCCGGGCAGGAAGGGGACCATGCCGCCATCGATGGCCCTGGCCAGCGTGAACCCACGAACGATCGCCAGCCACGGCACGCCAATGGCGAACACCACGGCATGTGCCGCCAGCACCGCCACCACGATCGCCAGCCAGCCCCGGGGCAGGCCGTCGCGGCCCTTCACAATCATCCCCACCACCGGCTGGCACGCCAGGAAGCCCACGATGTAGCCGCCCGTCTGCCCCAGAATGACCTCGAGCCCCACCGATTCCTCGGCAAATAGAGGCACCCCTACCACGCCCGCTGCGATGTATGCCAGCATGCTCAGCGAGCCCGCCCGCGGCCCCAGGCACAGGGCAGCGAGCACCACGAACAGCGTCTGCAGCGTCATCGGCACCCCATCGGGTGGCAGCGGGATGGCGACGTAGGCCCCCAATGCGGTGAGCAGGGCAAATCCGGGGATACCCAGAGCCCAGATCTGGGCTCGGGTCGTCACTAGATCGGCTGGACGGCTGAGATTGGGGGTTCTTGCCATTAGACTCGCATTGTTGGCACGTGTGAGGCTCGCCAACGGCCCGGCAGCGGCCTACAGATTCCCTTCCCCATCCCGGAGAGGTGGCGGAGCGGTTGAACGCGCCGGATTCGAAATCCGGTATGGCCTTCGGGTCATCGGGGGTTCGAATCCCCCCCTCTCCGCTTACCCAAGACTCCTTTTGAGAGCCCCGTATCAGCGGGGCTCGCTGCTGCGCGTTACCCAGATTCGCGCAGCCACGCCAATAACGACCAATATCTTGTCTGTTTCTGAAACGATTATTGACATCGTTTCGTCTCGAGGTATGCTGTTCGCATGGCCGTCACGTTCCAGGACGACACAGCCGCCGTGGTGGCGGAAATCCGTGATCTGTTCGCTCAGATCATCGAGTCCAAGTGCGGGCCACGCACTGGGCTCAACGAAATCTGCGAGGGGTTCGGGATCCACCGCAAGCTCGCCTGGCAACTCACGAAGGTCGCTTATGGCGAGGATCCGTTCTTCGCCGCCCGCTACATGCCCACACCCAAGGGCATCGAGACCTGGGTCCGCTCGGCCGCCGAGCGCGGCGTCGACGCCCAACTGCTCGCCCGCGTCGTCGAAGGCTCGACACGCTTCGAGACCCTTGTCGAAACCCACGCCGGCAGCCGCACCGCGATGGACATGCTGCTCGAGTCGTGCGTGGCCGAGCCGAGCGAGGAGATCGATACTCGCTGGCGACAGCGGGCCTTCGAGGGCAACAGCTACATCTGGGGTGTGCAGGCGCGCACCCAACTCTCGGCCGCGATCCTCGCGCCTTCGACCACCAAACGCGGCTGGTTCGATATGGCGCAAGCCCGAAGCCTCATTGACCTCAGGCGCACCCGCCCCGACACCCGTTGGATGATCAGCCAGGCGACAGTGCGTCGCGAAGGGCCCGGCCCCGACTCGCCGATCCGCGAGCCACTCGATGCCGAGACCGCCTGCGCAACGGGCGGCGTGCCCGTCCTCGCCGAGTTTACGACCGACCCGCTCCCCACGCTCGTCCGCCGACATACCGACGACGGCCATGTGCTCGACGAACTCATGCCGGGGCAGATCGGCCAGGCCGGTCAGCTCACGATCACCACTGGCGAGGTCATCCGCAACGTCTCCACCGCTTTCGCGAACGAGCCGGGCGACCGCGCCCACTTCGGGGTCGGCATCGGGACGCCAGCCGAGGTCATGATCTTCGACCACTTCGTGCACAAAGACCTGTTCCCCGGCGTGCACCGCGAGTTGTGCGTCTTCAGCGAGGTCGGCCGGCCTTTTACCTCCGACGAACAGGACCGCCTGCGCGTGCCCGAGCAGATCCATTCGATGGGCTCGGGGCTCTCCAACGTGCACACGCCCGACGTACCGGGCTACGCCAAACTGCTGCGGCACGTCTTCTCGAGTTGCGACCTGAACCCCGCGGACTTCGAGTTGTACCGAGTCCGCATGGCGTATCCGCCCTTGACCACATCGGTCATGATCCGACACGAACTCCCCGCGCCCCCAGACTGGCTGGAGGCCTGATCCATTGAGTCAAGGTGGGGGCACCGATTCCAAAGAGAGGAACGAAAGATGAAGAACCTGAGCATCATGATGATCGGCCTGAGCCTGTTGGCCGCTCCCACCCTCGCCTCGGCTCAAGTGGTCGATTTCGAGGACCTGGCCGAAGGCTTCTACGGCAAGACCTTCGAGTACGGCGGCATGTTCTTCCAGGACATCAACCAGGTCTCGGGCGTCTTCCCCGACGGCTCGACCTTCGGCCCGCAGGAGTTCGACGAGGTCACGATCGAGGACGCGACCTTCTTCTACAACGACTACCCCGAGTGGGGCAGCCCCGACAAGGCACTGACCTTCGGCAGCGCGTTCGTTCCGGGCGACAACCTGTCGATCGGCCGCATCTCGTCGGCCACCATGGTGCTCGACGAGGACCAGACCAGCGTCACCATGGACATCGCTTACTACGAGAACGGTCCCTGGGGCGGCATCGTGTTCCATTTGGACGCTATCCAGCTCGGCGAGGTCGTCGGTAGCGCCGATCCGATCACCATCAGCGACCTGGGCGGCCGGGACAACATCGCGCTGGGCACCCTGTCGATCTCCGACGTCGAGTTCGACGAACTCCACCTCTACGCCACCTTCGGCGACGAGTACTCGCTGCCCCGCATCATCATCGATGACGTCACCTTCGGCGGCACGACCTGCGCAGCCGACATGGACGGCGACGGCGAGCTCACCCTCTTCGACTTCCTCGCGTTCCAGAACGCATTCGACGCCGGTGAGGCCATCGCCGACTTCGACGGCGACGGCGACCTGACCCTCTTCGACTTCCTGGCCTTCCAGAACGCCTTCGACGCGGGCTGCTAACACCCCGCACAACCTCAAAACGACTCCTATCCGCAACGGCCCGCCCCCCCTCCCTTGGGGCGGGTCGTTGCACTGTTGCGCAAATCAGTAACTCAAGCTTCAATCGCCTAAAGTCACACCCGAGTCTCCAGCGGCCCCTGCCCGACTCGCGTATCGAGGCTACCCATGCTCAACGTGATCTTGTGGTGCCTGGTCTTGGTGCTGTTCGCGCCACTGCTGCTGCTGGTTGCCGCCCCGCTCATCATCCGCACCGGCCTGTGGTACGTGCGAGCATGGGACTTCCCCAGGCTCCAACTCGCCGCGCTCAACATCCTGCCGGCAATCCCTGCCGCCATTCTCATCACTCGCGATAGCTACCCCGTCGCTGCGTGGATCGTCCTGGCGTGCCTCGCGGCGATGGCAATCTCCGGGCTCGTCCAGCTAGCGCCCTTTACAAGACTGTGGCACAAGGAAGTCGGCGATCTCGATTCGAAGCAGGGTGGCGTGGAGATCACGATACTGGTCGCCAACATCTGCTACGAGAGCAGCCAACACGATGAGGTCTCGCAGGCCATCCGAAGCGTCGGCCCCGACGTGTTGCTGCTCATTGAGATCAACGATACCTGGCGCAACGTACTCGCCGAACTGGCAAGCGACTTCCCACACCGCATCGAGGACATCGCCGGCGAGGGGCTCGGCCTCGCACTCTGGTCAAAGATCGAGTTGAGTGACACAAAGATCGAGCACATCGTGAGCGAGCGTCGGCCGTCGATCTTCGCCGATATCACCCTGTCGGACGATCGCACCATCCGATTCGTCGGCCTGCACCCCACCCCGCCGGGCCTTAAGGACAGCACCGGAGACGAACGCCGCGACAGCCGCGTGCGCGACGGAGAACTCGTCCTGCTCGCCCGCCACATTGCCGACGATCCGCACCGCAACTGGGTCGTCGCCGGCGACTTCAACGACGTCGCCTGGTCGCACACCACCCGGCTGTTCAAACGCCTCAGCGGCCTGCTCGACCCACGTGTCGGCCGGCGATTGCTGAACACCTACCACGCCGAGTATCCGCTGCTGCGATACCCCGTCGACCACCTCTTCGTCGCCCCAGGCTTCCGCGTTGGAGCCCTGGAACGGGTTCGACTGCCCGGTTCAGACCACTTCGGGGTGCTCGGCCGACTCCAGTTGGAGCCCTTATCCGAAGCCGATCCGGCCGAACCGGAAGCCGACGCCGAGGACACCCAAGAGGCCACCGAGGCCGTCGAAGAGGGCATCGAGGACGCCCAGGAACGCTCCGTCGCGACGAACAACCCGGGTATTGCGATTGCGAACGACCCCTGATAAGCCCTTACGAGCCTACCCGGTTGATTTGTAAGCGACAAGGAGAAAGACTTAGCCACCCTCTGCCGACGCCGCCGGAGGCTGTTTGGATCGCGTCCCGATTGACGCCCTTTCAGCCCAACCCCACAGGCTTCGCATGCAGCACCCCCCCACAATCTCGCGCCACGCTCGTCTCGGCACGATCAGCAAGCCGAGCGGGTTACACTTTGGCCTTGGGCTCGAAGTCGGCGCCATGCTCGAGCACGCCGCGCGCGATCTCGATGATCTTGATCCGTGCGTTCTGTGCCCGGCCTCGGAGGATGGCAAACGCCTCCGCTTCTTCCAACTTCTTGTCGGCCATGATCGCGCCCTTCGCACGCTCTATTGTCTTGCGATCTTCGAGGGCCTGCTTCAACGTGTCGACCTGGTCGGCCAGTTCCTTGAACTGCTCGAAGCGCGACTGCGCTACGACGATCGCCGCCTCGAGATCGACGGGATCGATCGGCTCGATCAGGTAGGCCATCACATGGTCGCGCATCGCCTTTTCGACCAACTCGAGCGACCGGCGCTCTGCGACGATCACCGCGGGCACGGGGTTCTCCATACCGACCTGGATGACCGCGTCGATGCCGTCTCCGTCGGAAAACCCGACGCCTGTAATGATCATGTCGGGCTGCCTCTTCCTGGCCGTCTCGAGCACGGCGTCAACCGACGAACACTCGCACATCACCGCGTGCCGATTCGACACCGCGGCAACCAGAGCCTTCAGCGACGCGTCGTTGCCGTGCGCGACGATGATGTTCAAACCTTCCAACGCCGCCTTGGCCGCATTGATCGCGGCTTGTTGTCCGGAGTCGATCTCGTCGTGGGATTGGGACATCAGAATCTCCACATGCTGCGTGCGTGCCGTGTTCGGCGTGGACCCAGTGTACCCCACAAATCCCGTTATCGCCACGCGCCGCTGTTACATCGTTCGAGACAAACATGACTGAGAACATCTACCAACTCGCCTACCTCAGTACGCGAAAGCAGGACGTCACGGACGAAGATATCGTCGACGGTATCGTGCTGCCTGCGCTGACCAAGAATCGCTCGCTCGGGGTCACCGGTTGCCTCTGGTTCGACGGCGGGCACTTCTTCCAGGTGCTTGAGGGCCCACTCGAGACGATCGAAACCCTCTTTGCAGTGATCGCAACGGACGACCGCCACGAATCCGTCGACCGCATCCTCACCGAGAACACGAACGGTGAGCGCCGCTTCGAGCGGTTCGGCATGCGGGCGGCCGGTTCCGAATCCGCTCGATCCATGCCCGAACTCATCAAGGCATATATGGCCAGGGCCGCTTTGCCCTCACCCAACCCACCGCGATGGAGAGATCGGGCCAGCCGGCTCAGGCCATTGGTCGCCCAGCGAGTGGACGAGGGCCAGGGTTTCGGCACGCTCACACGCACCATCATCGACCAACTCGCAGACTGGTCTCAGGCAACCCCGGCCTAATAGGCCGTGCGGCTTCGCGCGTACTATCCCGCGTGCCGCCTGCCAAAGACACAACTGCCGCCCCAAAGGGCCTTGAGCGCCTCCAGCGCATCCTCGCCGACGCAGGGGTCGCCAGCCGCCGCGCCTGCGAGGAGCTCATCCGCGAGGGCCAGGTCGAGGTCAACGGCGAACTGGTCACCGACCTGCCCGCTTTCGCCGATCCAAAGCGTGACGACATCCGCGTCAACGGCCGCCGCATCAAGATGCCCGAAGCCAGCGTCACCGTGGTCTTCAACAAGCCTACCGCCACCCTTACCACCGCCGCCGACGAGCCGGGCATGGACCGCCGCACGGTCATGGACATCGTGCAGCACCCCCTCGCTCCGCGTCTCTTTCCTATCGGCAGGCTCGACTACGACACGACGGGCCTTCTCCTTCTCACCAACGACGGCGAACTCGCCAACCGCCTGGCCCATCCCAGGTACGAGGTGCCCAAGACCTATCGCGCCATCGTGAGCGGCGTCATGACAAAGGAGAGCCTGGCCGAACTCGAGCGCGGCGTTGTGTTGGCCCACCGCACACACGGCAAGACCCGCGGCGCCGAGCGCACCCAGGCCGTCAAGGTTACCGTGACCAAACAGCTCCGCGACCGCGCCCACCTCGAGATCACGCTCACCGAGGGCCGCAACCGCGAGGTCCGACGCGTGCTCGCGCGAGTCGGCTGCCCCGTCCGAAAGCTTGAACGCGTCGCCATAGGGCCGGTGAAACTGGCAGACCTCCGCCGGGGCAACTGGAGAGATATCAAACCCAGCGAGCTCAAAGACCTCAAGAAGGCGGTCGGCCTGATCGATGCTGGGAAGGGCCCCCGCCCCAGCCGTCGCCCATCGCCGGAGAGCCGCTGAGCCATGTTCCGACTGCCCGACTGGCTCAGGCTGCCCGACACCCAGGAGATGGCCCGGGCCACCCACGTCAGCCGCATGGCCCTGCGCACGCTGCTCAGCAGCCGACTGCCGCAGATGGCCGCCGCGCTCGCGTATCGCACGCTCTTCGGCCTGCTGCCCATCAGCATCGTCGCACTCGTCATCATCCGCATGTTCGTTGGCGACGACGATCTGAGACGCCTTATCGAGCAAGCCGTTCGATACACCGGCATCGCCGAAGTCATCCAGACCGAAGTCGGTGAAGCCGCCGCCAATGCCGCCGAAACCAAGCAAGCGCTCGCTGAGGCCGGCGTCGCCGCCCCTCCGCCGCTAGGCCCTAAGTTGCTCCCTTGGCCATTCAGTTCGACGCTGAGCATGCAAGCCACGTTAGCAACCGTCGAGTCGGGTAAGGCAAGCCCGCCGGAACCGGAAGAGGCGGAAACCGAAGATGGCGAGATCCTCCCGCCACCCGGAAGCCTCGAAGCCTGGGTCGACGACATCGTCAAAGACTTCGCCGGCATCCGTTTCAACACCATCGGGCTCATCGGCGGCCTCGTGCTGATCTACGCGGGCCTGGCGATGATCGTCGAGGTCGAGCGGTGCTTCAACCAGATCTGCCGGGCAAAAGTCGGCCGGAGCTGGGTGCGACGCATCACCCAATACTGGACGCTCATGACCCTGGGCGCGATCCTGATTGCGCTCACATTCCTGGTTGGCATCCAGTTCCGAGAATGGGTCGGAAGCATGGCCGAAGAAGGCGGCTCCTTCGGCCGATTCATCGTCGGGGCCGCGGGCTTCTTCGTGACCGTCGCCATCAGCACCGGGCTGCTCGCCCTGGCGTACATGATCTTGCCCAACCGCCGCCTGCGCTTGCGCCCTGTGCTGGCCGGCGCATCCGTCGCCGCCGTCGGGTGGGAGGCCGCCAAGTGGGGCTTTACGAAGTACCTCCAGTTCGCGACGGGCTCGGAGTCCACCTATGCCAACGTCTATGGCTCCATCGCCCTCATCCCCCTCTTCATGATGTGGATCTTCCTCACATGGCTCATCATCCTCTTCGGCCTGCAAGTCGCATACGGCGTTCAGATGCTTGAGGACGGCATACCACAGGAAGAAGACGGCGACGAGCCTTCCCTCCTATTGGCGGGGCCCGGCGTGATGATCGACGCCGCCGTAGCAATCGCCAAGCGATTCGAGATGGGACGCGGCGCCCGGGCCTCGGAGGTTGCCGACGAGCTCGCCCTCGCCGGCGACCAGAGCGCCCGAATCATCGACAGCCTGCAACGCGGCGGATTCGTACGCCAACTCGACAACGGGGGCGGGTTCACCCTGTCCATGCCGGCAGACAAGATCCGACTGGCCGACATCGCCGCCGCGGCGACATCTCCCGCAGCCTCGCGCGAGGGTTCGGCCTCAGCCGATCTCACCAAGGCCGCCGTCAAGTCTTTGGGCGACGCGACCCTACACTCAAGGGTTGTGGCTGCCACCGCGACCCCAGCCCCCACCGACGGCGTATAGGAGAGCGAGAGCCCATGCAAAGACGAACCGCTACCAAAGCCCTGACGATCGCTGTCTTGCTCACCGCCAGCGGCACTCTGGTTCTCGCAACCGGCGGCTGCTACAAGCGCGTGGTCAACGCTCGTGGCATCGGAGCCGATAGCTCGAAGCTCCGTAGCGAGTACGAGCGTGAGCCCGCCCACTATGTCACCACGACGGAATCCCGTCGAGAGTCGAGGGATGTCCGACCGGCACGGGATCGTGAGAAGCCGTAGCGTCTAAACTCTCGATCGCATCAACCGGCCGTTTGAGACGAACTGGAGCCACCATGGGCATCGAAGCCGCACTCCCAACCGACGCCATCCTGACCACGCAGCTCTCGCGCGTCATCAACTGGGCCCGCCGCAGCAGCATCTGGCCCATCCCCTTCGCCACAGCGTGCTGCGGCATCGAGCTCATGGCCACAGCTTCCAGCCGCTACGACCTGGCCCGCTTCGGCATGGAACGCATGAGCTTCAGCCCCCGCCAGGCCGACCTGGTCATCGTCGCCGGCCGGATCGGCATCAAGATGATGCCCGTGCTTCAACGCATCTACCAGCAGGTGGCCGAGCCCAAGTGGGTCATCTCGATGGGCGCCTGCGCCTCAACGGGCGGCGTCTTCGACACCTACGCAACCGTCCAGGGCATCGACCAGTTCATCCCCGTGGACGTTTACATCCCCGGCTGCCCGCCCCGTCCCGAGATGCTCCTCGAGGGCATCATGGCCATCCAGCGCATCATTGACGACCACGGGATTCCCCCCAAAGGCCCCGACGGCAAGCGTGTGCCCCTGGGTATCGCCGTCCAGCCCACCCACCAGAGCACGCCCCAGCCTGTTGGCGTACGGGTCTAACCCACCCACGAATCCACAACCCAGCCGAGCCGACATCCGGGTGCCGGGGGGGAACAATCCCCCACATGAAGATCCACGCCGTTGTCGTTGCCGTTCTCTCCGCGCTCATACTGGCTGCCACCGGGCCCACGTACGCCCAGGATGGGCAGCCGAACCCGCTGGCCGAACAGATGGGCAGCGATCCCAATGCCTCCCTCGCGGCCGCCACGCGGGCCCGCGACGCCGCCATCGCGGGCTGGCCCACCATAACCGTCGACGACCTCGCCGATGCGGTTGAGAACCATGCCATCGCCGCCTTCCTCGTCCCGATGCCCGCGTCCGCCAGGGGGCTGCTGAGCGATGTCTGGGCCACCCATCCAGAATTCATGGGTGCCATGGCTCGGGTCTATACCCGCGGCAACGACGGCTCGACGATCGCCACCATCGCCCGAGCCATCGCCGCCGCCGATCCCCAGGCCCTGCAGGCGTACCCGGACCTGGCCGCGGCCGTGTGCGTGGTGCTCGACCGCCCCCACGCCTACCCCGGGCTCGGCAGCGTGATGCCCTCGGGCGCCGACGCCTTCGACGCCCTGGTCTTTGCCCACCAGGATCGCCGGGTGATGGCTCTGCCGCTGGACGACCTGCCCGCCGAGGTTCTGGTCTATCTCACCGACACCGCCCTCACCGGCGAGGGCATCCGCACCATGTACCAGGATCGCCGCAGCCGCGACCCACTCGAGCTCTACCGCACCGTGCCGTACAAGCAGGCCGGCCTGCTGGCCGGAGAGGCCGCGCCACCGCCCGAGGAGTTCACCTTCGACAGCATCGCCGAGCGCGGCGGCCTGGGCCCGCTCCGCAGCTTCTACGCCGAGCAACTGGGCCAGGCCTTTGGCTATCCAGTCGCACTGGCGACCGGCCACCTGGACGACGAGCGATTCCTGGCCCCCGTGTTCCTCGAACAGAACCGCCGTGGGTTCGCGTGGAACCTGGAAGCCATCCCCGACAACCCGGGCCTTGCGATCGGCACGACCACGCACCCGGTGACCAACGAGCCCATGCCGCTATCCGAGCTGGTGGTGACCGCCGACCTCGCGAACGCCGGGCCGGCGGATACCCGCAAGGCCTGGGCCTTGATCGAGGCCGCCAAGCTCGCCGAGCCGACGGCCCGGCAGGCGATGGTGTCCCGCGCGCTCTCGCTGACCGGCGGCTTCGTGGAAGGCTGGTCGCTTTCGCTGGACATGGCCCTTCGAGCCGCCAAGGCCGATCCCACCGGCACCCAGCGAGTGCTGACCGAGCACATCGAAAAACTCGACGCCCTCTCGCCAATGCTGGCAACACGAATGGCCCTGAGCGCCATCAACTCGATGGACAACACGGACGAAATGCTCGAGTGGCTCTCGCTCATCAGCCGCCGCGACCCCAACCGCTACGCCGCGGCCCAACTGGCCCTGGGCGACGCCGCCCTCGAACGAGGCGATCGCGACGCGGCCATGAAGGCCTACGAGGACCTACTCAACCGACAGGCCGACGCCACCCCGCTGGCGCTCGACGCGTTCGCTCGACTGGAAACCCTGGCCGCCCAGGATGGTCGCGAGAACGAGCTGTTCGAGCTGTTCAACCGCACGCACCGCCGCCTTCGCGCGCCACGCACATCCGATGAGGCCGAGGTCCGCGCCAGCGCGTTCATGGTCGTCGGCGAGCGTTTCGAGCGGATGCTCCTCGACGCCGGCCGAGACCGCGAGGCCGAGCGTCTGCGTCGCCAACTCGACCGCGCCCTGCCCTGACCCGGCCAGCCCATGCAAAAACCCCGAGCGATGCCCGGGGCTCATCCATTCGATCCCTCGAAGTCGGGATTACTTCTTGAAGTTCAGCGACCGGCCGATGCGGCGACGGCGGTTGATCATCTTCCGGCCGCCGCTGGTCCGCATGCGGGCGCGGAAGCCCATCTTGCGGGCTCGGGAAAGCTTGCTGAGGCGACGGGGATAATGCATGGCTCAAACCTCGGGAAAACCCTAGTAAATCCAGTCGGGCCCGCTCTGCGGGGCCAAGAGTGTAGCCCCCAAGTCCGCCTGGGCCAAGCAATGGTCATTTGTACCAAATTGAGAGGTGAAAATCACTTGGTACTTCGCCGATGATCGGGTAGACTGGAGTGATCCGGGTTCCCGCATCCCGCTGTCGGCTTCGCACCGGAAGTCCGGTCGACCGCGAGATGCCGGAATCGCTTGGCTGTTGTTTGACCGGTTGCCCCCGGATGGCTCCGGTCGTGCCGAGGTTGACATGCGAGATTCCGGCGAGCTGTGTATCGAGACGGCCGAACGCGCTATCGGGTACACCTTCAAGAATTCGTGCCTGCTCGTGAAGGCGCTCACGCACGCCTCGGTGACGGACGCGCGTGTCGATTCCAATGAACGCCTCGAGTTCCTGGGCGACTCGGTCCTGGGGCTGGTCACCAGCGAACGCATCTTCTCGCTCTTCCCGAACCTGCTCGAAGGCGAGATGACCAAGATCAAGTCGACGGCCGTCTCGCGCCGCACGTGCGCCGACATCGCCGACGCGATGGGCCTGATCGACCTGCTACTGCTAGGCAAGGGCATGCGTGGTGGTGCGCCGCTTCCTCGGTCGCTTGCGGCCGCGGCGCTCGAGGCCATCATCGCGGCGATCTACCTCGACGGTGGGCTCGACGCCGCGCGCGAGTTCCTGGCGCCCCACCTCGACCCGTGCATCCAGAAGGCCGCCCGGCTGGGCCACCAGGAGAACTTCAAGAGCGTGCTGCAGCAGCACGCCCAGCAGCAACTCGGCGCGACGCCCCACTACCGCGTCATTGACGAGCAGGGCCCCGACCACGCCAAGAGCTTCAAGATCGGCGTCGAGATCGACGGCCACATGTACCCGCCGCAATGGGGCCAGAGCAAGAAGCGGGCCGAGCAACTTGCCGCCCTCGAAGCCTTACGCGAGATCGGCCTGATCGAACGCACCAAGGACGGCGAGGTGCGGTTGATCGAGTCGGCCGACGCGAAGTAAGTTTCGTTACTTCGAGGGACGCACATCGAGCACCACCGGCAGGTGGTCGCTGTTGCTCGTGTCGTCGGCGTCCAGGCCGAGTCGCGCCAGGGCGGCCTCACTCATGACGCTGGTGTCGAGCACGAAGCTGTTTACCGCTTCGGCGACGGCATCGCTGTAGAGCAGATAGTCGAGCCGCCCTGGGGTGTAAGCGCTGCCGGGGTCGAACCAGGTGTACATGGCGTGGTCGCCGAGCCTCATGGGCTCGCTGACGAGCAACTCGGAGCCGTCCAGGTCGCAGCCCTTTGCCAGCGCGTCGAGCGGCGGGCGCGAGCCGACGAGGTTCATGTCGCCGCCGATGACCAGGCCCCACGCCTGGCTTCCGGGCCCCTCACCCAAAGCGTTTGCGAGCATGTCGGCGATGGCGGTCGCTTCGGCGGAACGTTGCCGATCTTCGCGGCTGTCCTTGGTGCCGCAGCACTTCAGGTGAGTCGAGCCCACAGCCAGCGGGCCGAAAGGCGTCTCCACGAGGCCGCTGACGAATCGCAGGGCGTTGTCCGAGTTCACCGGGTTGGGCGCGTCCATGGGCGTAAGGCTGGAGAGCGGGTGCTTCGACGCGACCGCAACGCCCCACGCAGAACCCTTGAGCACCTGCCAATCGGCGGTGTCATCGACGTGGGCGGTCAGCCATGCCTTGAGCGCGTCGGCGTCGCCCTCGACCCATTCCTGGAACAACAGCACGTCGGGATCGAGTACGCGGATGAGGCGTGCGAAGGGCTCGGGGTTCTTCACCGGGCTGGAGTGCTCGACGTTGTATGTCACGACGCGGACCGCGTCATCGGGCTTGGCGGGTACGCGCACGTCCTGGAACTCGAGCGGACTGGCAGAAGGCGCGGCGACCTCGAACGGGTCGGCCCAGGCATCGACCTGGCCTTGGCCATCGAACATGACGACGACGCCGGCGATTCGGCCGCTGCTGCCCAGGCCCTGGGTGTTCAGCCCCAGTTCTTCGGCCGCTGACCGCGCGATGCGGGCTTCGTACCACTCGGCGGCGTGCGTGGGCGTGAACGAGAAGCCCAGCCGCTCGTGCGGGATGGTGCGAGCCGTACCGTCGGGTGTTTGCACGCGGAACATCACGCCGGAGCCCACGCGTGGAGCGTCCGGCTCGCGCGGGGAGAAGATGACCTCGATGTCCGCACCCAAGCCGCCCTGGACAGCGGGCTCATCGATCGTGCGGCCGGTCTGCGGGTTGCCGTCGGCGTCGATGTAGATCGCCATAGCCGAGTCCATGCCCTGGAGCGTGCGGGTCGGGCCGTCGAGCTTGAACCGCAGGTACAGCCAGTTGGCGTCGGCGACGGCGGCGATGTCCTCAGGCCACTCGCTCACGTCGCCGTCGAGGGTGATGGTCTGGCTTCCCGTCCACGACTTCAATGCGACCGCCGAGGTCCCGGCGGGAGCTTCCGTGGTCGAGACTGTGGAGACACCGGTATCGGCCGCGGGCTCTTCGGAGCACCCGCCGAGGGCAAGGCCGGAAACTACCAGGCTGGCGGTGACGGAACGAAGCGTGAGTTGGGCGGAGTTCTTCATCGAACAACCGTACCCCCGCTGGGCGGGGGCTGGCGAGGGTTCACGAAATCCTCAAGATGTCCGGCCGAGGACTCAGCCGCCCACGACCACCGCCGTGATGATGGTGGCCACCATGCCCACGGCCATGACGAGGGTGAGCACCACGAGCCACCGCTGGGCACCGGTCAGGGCGCGGCCGATGCGGGCGTCGCGCTCGGCCTCGTGGCGCCGCATGGCGTCGATGGCGGCGGCAAGGCGGTCGTTGGTGCCCGAGACGGCCAGGATGGTCTGGTTGATCTCGGTGAGGCTCTGGGCCAGCTTCTCCTCACGCTTGGTGGCGTGGGCGATGGCCTGAGCGATCTCGTCCAGCCGGGCGCTCTGGGCAGAAAGGGCCCGCTCGACCTTCTCGTGGCCGCGGAACTGGGCGGCCTTGAGTTCGTCGATCGAGGCGAGCATCGTGTCGATGCGCTCGCGGATCTCGGGAAGGGCGGCGGCCGACTCGCGGATCTGGTCGAGCACGCCCATGGCCTGATCGAAGCGACCGCCCTGGGCGTCGACGTGGTTTCGGAGCTTCTCGATGAGCTCGACGACCTCTCCGATTTGCGGTCCCTGCGGTGCCTCGGGCTCGGGAGTCTTCTCGATGGCCTTGGCTTCGGCCTTGGGCTCGGGCTTCTTCTCAGGCTTGGTCTCGGGCTCGGGATGGATCAACCCCAGGCTCGAGTCGTCCATGCCGTCCAGCAGCGAGCCGTTGCCGAAGCTGTCGGTCCCGTTGTTGTCGGGGCGGCTGGGGGAGAACACCTCGACCGGGCGCGACGGGCTACCCGGGATCTTGGGCTTGTCGGCCACGGCAGTGGCATTCGAGGCGTGGGACGCCGGCCGCATGGCTGTGGCGGCGCCGGGGGCCTCGGGCTTGCCGGCAACCTTCATCTCGGGGGTCGCGTTTGGCTTGGCAACCGGCTTGGTCGCCTGCCGAGCCGCCTTGGGGGCCTTGGCCTTCTTTTGGGGCATCGGCTTCCCAGCGTGCTGGGGGTGGGTCAGAACTCGGATAAATCGCTGGTACAGGCTCAACTCGTCGCTCCCTCGGCAAAGACCTGTGAAACACCGGCGTGACTCCCACGCCGGACCCTTCCCCCACACTCTTTTGTAGCATCGACAGGCGGCCGGCGAGATCGCCAGAAACTGAAAATTGCCGCGTGCCGCGGCCTATCGCTCGCTGACGGCGGTCGAAACGGTCGTCGAGCTGATGCGGCTCTCGCCCTCGAACTGGACCTCGACGCGGCCCTCGCGCACGGCCCGGCCCTCGCGGATTCCCTCACCCGTGGCCCGCAGGTTGAAGCGGACGGTCGTCACCTCGCCAGCCGGCACGGGCTGCTCGAAGCGGTAGACACGGTGGTCGGTCGCGGCCTCGCTGCTGGCCGCGGGCGGCTCGATGCCGTCGACCGAGAAGCCGTTGATGAACCCCAGCTCGATGTTGATGACCGAGAGCGTGCGGTCCCGCGGCCCATCGTTGTTGATGCGAACGGTCAGTTCGAACTGGTCACCCACGGCCACGGCGGGCGGCGCCTCGGCGCTGACCTCGATGCCCGCCGGGGCCCAGAGGATGTACGGCCCCAGGAACCACACCGCCGCCCCCCACGCGGCCAGCGACGCCACGGCGATCATGGCCCCCACGACCAGGATGACCTGGATGGCGCGCTTCATGCCTTACGCGATCGTGACGCTCGAATCGAGGTACACGTCCTGGATGGCGTGCAGCAGGTCGACGCCGTCCTTCATGGGGCGCTGGAACGCTTTCCTCCCGGAAATCAGGCCCATGCCGCCGGCCCGCTTGTTGATGACAGCCGTCCGCACCGCGTCCTGGAGATCGCTCTCGCCCTTGCTCTCGCCGCCGGAAT